>NZ_CP080590.1:2262500-2591250 GCF_019504385.1 Devosia salina | reverse complement strand
CTGGTCAATGCCGCGCACGAGGCCGGGCTGGGCGTGATCCTGGACTGGGTGCCGGCGCATTTCCCCACCGATGAATTCGGCCTCAGCCATTTTGACGGCACCGCGCTCTATGAGCACGAGGACCCGCGCCAGGGTTTCCATCCGGACTGGAACACGGCGATCTACAATTTCGGGCGCAAGGAGGTCTCGGCCTTCCTCACCAATAATGCGCTGTTCTGGTTCGACCAGTTCCATGTCGATGGGCTGCGCGTGGATGCCGTGGCCTCGATGCTCTATCTCGACTATTCCCGCCAGCCCGGTGAATGGGTGCCCAACAAGCATGGCGGCAACCAGAACCTGGAGGCCGTTGCCTTCCTGCAGCGGGTCAATGCCGAGGTTTACCGCCAGTTTCCTGGCGCCTTCATGATCGCCGAGGAATCGACGGCCTGGCCGGGGGTGAGCTCGCCCATTTATGCGGGCGGGCTGGGCTTCGGCTTCAAGTGGAACATGGGCTTCATGAACGACACGCTGCGCTTCATGAGCCGCGAGGCCGTGCACCGCCGCTTCCATCACAACGACATGACCTTCGGCCTGGTCTATGCGTTCTCGGAAAATTTCGTGCTGCCGCTCAGCCATGACGAGGTGGTGCATGGCAAGGGGGCGCTGCTCTCCAAGATGCCCGGTGATGACTGGCAGCAATTCGCCAATCTGAGGGCTTATCTGGCGTTCATGTGGGGGCATCCGGGCAAGAAGCTTCTGTTCATGGGTCAGGAATTTGCGCAGCGTGAGGAATGGAGCGAAAGCCGCGCGCTCGACTGGTGGCTGCTCGATGCGCCGAGCCACGAGGGCATGCGGCGGCTGGTCTCGGACCTCAACGCGGCCTATCGCAGCCTGCCGGCGCTGCATGAGCGCGACTGCGAGCCAGAGGGTTTCGAATGGATCATCGGCAATGATCAGGCCAATTCGGTCCTGGCCTGGTTGCGCAAGGCACCCGATGCCGATCCGGTGCTGGTGATCTCCAATTTCACGCCGGTGCCGCGCAGCGGTTACAAGGTGCCGCTGCCCAAGGCCGGGCGCTGGGTGGAGCGGATCAATACCGATGCCGGCTGGTATTCTGGCGGGAACACCGGAAACCAGGGTGGCATCGTTGCCAAGGCCGTCGAAGGACAGCACTGGCCGGCCGAGGCGGAAGTCTATCTACCGCCACTGGCGACCCTGTTTCTGAAATACGAGCCGGCATAGCGCGGCTGACGGGACAAGACCCGGTGAAATCCGGGCACAAGCGGAGGGAAGTAAATATGGCTGACTATCGAGTTCCATCGCCTCTGGCGCGTGAGGCCATGGCCTATGTGCTGGCCGGAGGGCGCGGCACGCGATTGATGGAGTTGACGGACAGGCGCGCCAAGCCTGCGGTGTATTTTGGCGGCAAGTCCCGCATCATCGATTTCGCGCTCTCCAACGCGATCAATTCGGGCATTCGACGCATTTCGGTGGCGACGCAGTACCAGGCCCATTCGCTGATCCGTCACCTGTCGCGCGGCTGGAACTTCCTGCGTCCCGAGCGCAATGAAAGCTTCGACGTGCTGCCGGCCAGCCAGCGGGTGCGCGAGGACATGTGGTATGCCGGCACCGCCGACGCGGTCTACCAGAACATGGACATCATCGAGGATTCGGGCGCCCGCTACATCGTCATCCTGGCAGGCGACCACATCTACAAGATGGACTACGAGATCATGCTGCGCCAGCATGTGGATACCGGTGCCGACGTCACCATAGGATGTCTGGAAGTGCCGCGCATGGAAGCCACGGGCTTCGGCGTGATGCATGTGGACGGGCGCGACCGGGTGGTCGATTTCGTCGAGAAACCCAAGGATCCGCCCGGCATTCCCGACAAGCCGGACATGGCGCTGGCCTCGATGGGCATCTATGTGTTCGAGACGCGGTTCCTGATGGAACAGCTTCGTCGCGATGCGGCTACCGAAGGCTCGAGCCGCGACTTCGGCAAGGACATCATTCCCTATATCGTCAAGAACGGCACGGCCTGGGCCCACCGTTTCCCGCGCTCCTGCGTGCGTTCGAGCAATGAGGAAGTCAGCTACTGGCGCGATGTCGGCACTATCGACGCTTATTGGAAGGCGTCGATCGACCTCACCGACATCAAGCCGCAGCTCGATCTTTACGACCGCGACTGGCCGATCTGGACCTATGCGGAAATCACTCCGCCGGCCAAGTTCGTGCATGATTTCGATGGCCGTCGCGGCTCGGCGGTCAACTCGCTGGTCTCGGGCGATTGCATCGTCTCGGGTGGCCACCTGCAGAAGACGCTGCTGTCCACCGGCTCGCGCGTGCATTCCTATTCGATGCTCGATGAGGCCGTGGTGCTGCCTTATTGCGATATCGGGCGCAATGCGCGGCTCAAGAAGGTCGTGATCGATCGCGGCGTCAACATTCCGGAAGGCCTGGTTGTGGGCGAAGATCCCGAATTCGACGCCAAATGGTTCCGCCGTTCGGATGACGGCGTGACGCTGATCACCCAAAGCATGGTCAACAAATATCTGGCGGATCGATGATCGAAGTTCTTTCGGTCACCTCGGAGATCTACCCGCTGATCAAGACCGGGGGGCTGGCGGATGTCGCCGGCGCCCTGCCGGGGGCGCTCAGCGAATCCGGGGTCACCATGCGCACGCTGGTGCCGGGTTATCCCGCGGTGACCGGCAAAATGACAGGCGGACGCGAAGTCGCCCGGTTCGATGATCTGTTCGGCGTCACCGGCCGGCTGGTTGCCGGTCGAGTCGAGGGGCTCGACCTCATCGTCCTCGACGCGCCGGCGCTCTACGACCGGCCGGGCAATCCCTATATGGGGCCGGAGGGCTGGGACTGGCCGGATAACTGGAAGCGGTTCGCGGCGCTGAGCTGGGTGGCTTCCGAACTGGGCCTGGGTTTGGTCGATGGCTATCGGCCACAGGTGATCCACGCGCATGACTGGCAGGCCGGGCTGGTGCCCGCCTATGTGAAATTCGGTCCCTCCACCAGGTTGCGAACGGTGATGACGGTCCACAACATGGCCTTCCAGGGCACGTTCGGGGCGGAAATCTTTCCGCAGCTGCGGCTGCCGGCCCACGCCTTCTCGGTCGAGGGCGTCGAATATTACGGCGGTGTCGGCTATCTCAAAGCGGGCGTGGAATGCGCCGATGTGGTGACCACGGTGTCGCCCACCTATGCCGCAGAAATCCGCACGCCGGCCTTCGGCATGGGCCTCGAAGGGCTGCTCAACAATCGCTCCGCCACGGTCTTTGGCGTTCTCAACGGCATCGACATGGATGCCTGGAACCCGGCGACCGATCCGGCGCTGGCGCAGAACTATACGGCCAGCACGATGCAGGGGCGCCTTGCCAACAAGCGGGCCGTGCAGGAGGCGTTCGGGCTTGAGGCCGCCGATGGCCCGCTGTTCGCGGTGGTCAGCCGCTTGACCTGGCAGAAGGGCATCGACCTGCTCGCTGCCAATATCGACATGCTGGTCGCCTCGGGCGGCCAACTCGCGGTGCTCGGCTCGGGCGACGCGGAACTGGAAAATGCGGTGCGCGGTGCGGCCCTGCAATATCCAGGCAAGGTCGGGCTCGTCACCGGCTACAATGAGAGGCTGAGCCATCTGGTGCAGGGCGGGGCGGACGTGATGGTGGTGCCCTCGCGGTTCGAGCCCTGCGGGCTCACCCAGCTTTACGCCTTGCGCTATGGCTGCGTGCCGCTGGTCAGCCGCGTGGGCGGGCTCAATGACACGGTGATCGACGCCAATGTGGCCGCGCTGCAGGCCGAGGTGGCGACCGGCGTGCAGTTCGCGCCGCCGAGCGAAACGGCGCTGGCAGACGCCATAAGGCGGGTGCTGGCGCTCTACGCCGACGAGAAATCATGGAAGAAGATGCAGAGGCGCGGCATGAAATCGGATGTGAGCTGGCAGGCCAGCGCCGCCCGCTACGCCGAACTCTATGCCTTGTTGATCGGATATTCGACAGATGACAGTGCAAGTGAATAAGACCACACCCTACGCCGACCAGAAGCCCGGGACTTCGGGCCTGAGAAAGCGCGTGACGGTCTATCAGCAGCCCAATTATGTCGAGAACTACATCCAGGCCATCTTCGACAGCCTTGAAGGCTTTGCCGGCCAGACGCTGGTGATTGGCGGGGATGGACGGTTCTACAACGACGTGGCGATCCAGAAAGCCATTCGCATTGCGGCGGCCAATGGGTTCGGCAAGGTGCTGGTGGGGCAGGGTGGTTTGCTTTCGACCCCGGCCGCCAGCCATGTCATTCGCCACTACAAGGCCTTCGGGGGGCTGGTCCTGTCAGCCAGCCACAATCCCGGCGGGCCCGAGGGTGATTTCGGCATCAAGTACAATATCGGCAATGGTGGTCCGGCACCCGAAAAGATCACCGACGCAGTCTATGCCCGCACCAAGGTGATCGACAGCTACAGAACGCTCGATACGCCCGATATCGACCTGGATGCGATTGGCACGCAGATGGTCGGCGACATGGTGGTCGAAGTGATCGATCCGGTCAAAGACTACGCCGCGCTGATGCAGACGCTGTTTGATTTTGACGCCATCCGCGCCCTGTTCGCCGGTGGATTCCGCATGACGTTCGATGCCATGCATGCCGTTACCGGCCCCTATGCCCATGCCATTCTCGAAGGCATGCTCGGCGCGCCCAAGGGCACCGTCATCAATGGCGTGCCCTCGCCATCGTTCAACGATGGGCACCCGGATCCGAACCTGGTCTATTGCAAGGACATGCACGACCTGCTGATGACACCCGATGGTCCCGATTTCGGTGCCGCCTCGGATGGGGACGGGGACCGGAACCTGATCATCGGCAAGAACCGGTTCGTTACCCCCTCGGACTCGCTGGCGCTGCTGGCGGCCAATGCGCATCTGGCGCCGGGCTACAAGCAGGGCATTGCCGGCATTGCGCGTTCGATGCCGACCAGCGCGGCGGCGGACCGGGTGGCCGAGAAGCTCGGCATCGAGATGCATGAGACGCCGACGGGCTGGAAATTCTTCGGCAATCTGCTCGATGCGGGCCGCGTGACCATCTGTGGCGAAGAGAGCGCCGGAACGGGCTCGAACCATGTCCGCGAAAAGGACGGGCTCTGGGCCGTGCTGCTCTGGCTCAACATCCTGGCCGTGCGCAAGCAGAGTGTCGACGCGATCGTGCGCGAGCACTGGAAGACCTATGGCCGCAATTACTACACGCGGCACGATTATGAAGAGGTCGACGCGAGCATTGCCGGCAAGCTGGTGGAAGACCTGCGCGCGCAGCTGCCGTCGTTGCCAGGCAAGGTGCTGGCTGACGATATGCAGGTCGCCTATGCGGACGATTTCACCTATCACGACCCGGTCGATGGCTCGACCAGCGCCAGGCAGGGCATTCGCATCGGTTTTACCGACGGCTCGCGCATTGTGCTCAGGCTCTCCGGAACCGGGACCGTGGGCGCCACGTTGCGGCTCTACCTTGAACGGTATGAGGCCGCCGATGGACGCCATGATCTCGATACCCAGCTTGCCCTCGAGCCCCTTATCGGGATCGCCGACTCCCTGGCCCAAATCCAATCCAGAACCGGGCGAGACGCGCCCAGCGTCATCACCTAGGCTGGCATTGTCCATGAAACCTGAACTTGTGCCCCATGGCGGGCACACCGAGCAACTCGGCGCGGTGGCGACCGCCGAGGGTGTCAATTTTGCCGTCTATTCGGAAAGCGCCTCGGCCATCTGGGTCTGCCTGTTCGACGAACAGGACAAGGAGATCGGGCGCTTCGAACTGGATGTGCATGAGGACAATATCCATGCCGGGCTGATCGCCAATGTGGGGCCAGGCGCCCGCTATGGTTTGAGGGCAGACGGTCCCTACGATCCGGACCAAGGTCTGTTCTTCGATCCGCACAAGCTGCTGGTCGATCCCTATGCCCGGCATCTGGATCGGGTTTTCGTTCGTTCGCCGCGCTTGCGACTGGCGCGCGAGGATGCGGTAGACACCGCGGAACTGGTGCCAAAAGCCATCGTTCCCGGTGGCGGCAACGAGCCGGCGCATCCGCGGCGCAAGGCGCCGGGGCTCTATTACGAGCTCAATGTGCGCGGCTTCACCATGCGCCATCCGAGCGTGCAGGGCCCGCTTCGCGGAAGCGTTGCGGCGCTGACGACCCGCCGCGTCATCGATCATTTCAAGCATCTGGGCGTCGATACGGTGCAATTGATGCCGACTGCGGCCTGGATCGACGAGGGACATCTGCCCCAGCTCGGCCTGACCAATGCCTGGGGCTATAATCCGGTCGCCTATTTCGCGGTCGATCCGCGCCTGGCGCCCCGCGGGCCGCAGGAATTGCGGGTGATGACCGATGCCTATCGCAAGGCCGGCATCTCGGTGATCCTCGATGTGGTCTATAACCATACCGGCGAGGGCGATAGCCAGGGGCCGATCCTCTCGATGATGGGCCTGGACCCGCAGACCTACTATCGGTGGGTGGATGTGGACGGGAAGAAGCACCTGGTCAACGACACGGGCACCGGCAATACGCTGCGCTGCGATCACCCGGCCGTCCAGCGCCTGGTGATCGAGAGCCTGCGCTATTATGTCGAGGAACTGGGCGTGTCCGGGTTCCGGTTCGACCTCGCCACTATCCTGGCTCGCGATCCGGGCTTTGATCCCGAGGCCGAGATGCTCAGGAAGATCAAGGCCGACCCGGTGCTCAAGAAGGCGATCCTTGTGGCCGAGCCCTGGGACCCGGGTCCGGGCGGCTATGGGTTGGGCAAGTTCGGCAAGGAATTTGCCGAGCATAACGATACTTATCGCGACGAAATCCGCGCCTTCTGGAAGGGCGAGAACGGCAAGATCGGCGCGCTGGCCGGCAAGGTTGCGGGCTCATCGGAAATCTTCGATGTGGCCGGACGCAAGCCCAGTGCCGGGGTCAACATGCTCGCCGTGCATGACGGCTTTACCCTGCGTGACCTCGTCACCTATCACGACAAGCACAACGAGGCGAATGGCGAGAACAATCGCGACGGCCACAACCACAATTCGTCATGGAATTGCGGTGTCGAGGGCGAGACCGACGATGCGGCGATCAACGATGCGCGCAAGCGCGACGTCCGCGCCTTGCTGGCAACGCTGTTCCTGTCGCGGGGCACGCCGCTGATCCAGCAGGGCGACGAGATGTTCCGCACCCAGCAGGGCAATAACAATGCCTATGCGCAGGACAATGAGATCACCTGGGTCGATTGGGAAAGCGCCGACGGGACACTGGTCGATTTCGTGGCCGCAATGAGCCGGTTCCGCAAGGACCATCCCTCGGTCAGCCACGATCACTGGTTGACCGGGCAGGATCGCAACGGCGTGCGCGACGTGGTGTGGCTGCACCCGGATGGCCGCGAGATGAACGAGGGCGACTGGAGCGACAGCGCCGCCTCGGTTTTGGGCATGCATCTCAGGCACAAGGACGACGAGGTGCTGGTCTGGTTCAACCGGCGGGTCGAGCCGGTGGTCGCGCGCCTGCCGGAGGGCCATTGGGCCGTCGGCATCCAGTCTGACCCCGGTTCCGAAGTGCCGTTGACCGAGGGCACTGCGACCCTGCCGCCCCGCTCCGTCGTGGCCCTCGTGCGGCCGCAGGCCTAGCTGTCGACTTCGGTCATGCCGTGGCGCGCATAGAATCGGCGCGCCGCGCTGTTGGTTGCTTCAACCTTGAGGTCGACATGCGGGTGTCCGCGCTCGCGCAGCAGGGCAAAGGCGCGGGTCAGCAGGGCCGAACCAAGTCCCCGGTTCCGGGCGCTAGGATCAACCACGATGTCCTTGACGAAGCTGCTCGTCCAGCATTGGACCAGCCCCAGCGGGTCGCCGGCAGCATCAGCCAGAATGACAACCAGTTCGGGGTCGAACTCGGCATCCTCCACCAGCGGCCACCACCATTGGTCGAAATTGTCGACCGTGCCGCCGCCATCGGCATAGGCGCGTCCAAGCAGGCGGTGCAGTTCGATCGGCTTGCTGCGCCAGAGCGGCAATATCTCCACCCCCGGCGCCAGGCCGGACAGTGCTACAGGTTCTGCAAGCGCGCGCCGCAGGCGGACGAAGTCGGCCAAGGCTATTCCGCCGCTTCGGCGGCAAAGCCGCCATGCTTCTCGATGAAGCCGATGATCTGGTCGAGGCTTTCGCGACGCAGCAGATCGGTAAAGACATAGGGCCGGCCCTCGCGCACCTTCTGCGTGTCGCTTTCCATCACCTCGAGGCTGGCCCCGACATAGGGCGCCAGGTCGGTATGGGTAATGACCAGCAGGTCGGAGCGGGAAATCGCCGGGCCGCCCTTGCGGGGCACCTTTTCGCCCTGCGCCACCGAGATGACGTAGATGGTGAGGTCCGCCAGATCCGGCGAGAAGGTGGCGGCCAGATTGTCGCCGCCGCTTTCGATCAGCACGATGTCGAGATCGGGGAACTTGCGATTGAGATCGTCGATGGCCGCCAGGTTCAGCGAGGCATCTTCGCGAATGGCGGTGTGCGGGCAGCCGCCGGTTTCCACGCCCACGATGCGGTCCTCGGAAATCGCCTGCGCCCGCGCCAGGATCAGAGCGTCTTCCTGGGTGTAGATGTCATTGGTGACCACGGCCATGGAATAGCGCTCGCGCATGGCCTTGAGCAGCATCTCGCACAAGGTGGTCTTGCCCGAGCCGACCGGCCCGCCAATGCCGATGCGCAGGGGTCCGTTGAGGCTCTTGGACATGTTCCCTCCTTGGGTCAGACGAAGCGAAGCCAGACCAGGGCGAAGAAGCCCAGGGCCAGCAGGATGCAGAGCGGAGAATAGACGCGGCGGTCGTTGAGACGGAAATTGGGCTCGGGGGTAATGCCCGCCCACCATGATGTGTAGCCGACAACGCCGCGTGCCAGGAATACCAGGCCCAGCGCGATGCCCCCCAGGTTCAGCCACAGGCCGCCGCTGTCATGGTCGGCCAGCGCCAGGCCATAGACCGCCGCCGCAATGGTGGCGATCGACACGGCCAGCGAGGCCAGGCGCGGCGGCATGCGTTCGATATCCTTGAACCCCACCACGGTCTGGGCCAGCAACTTCTCGTTGCGGATCGGCCAGGTGCGTCCCAGGGCCCAGATGAAATGGGCCATGGAGACGGCGAAGAGCGCGATGAACATGAGGGATGAAATGAACATGTTCATGAGCGGAAGATCCTTGTGGGCAGGGTTTCGTGCTGCATCTGCGCAATATCGGCGCCATAGGCCACGCTGCCAATCTCGTCCAGTGCGGCATGAAGGCACAGATCGGCCAATGCCGCGACCTGCGGCTCCAGCCTGGCCATGATGGCAAGCCCATCACTCTGCCCGATCGGGACCAGCCGGACGGCGACCGAGACCTGGCTATGGACCGTGGCCGTGAGGAAGGCAATGAGGGTATCGCGCCGGTCGATGCCATGGGCACCGGCCAGAGCACCCACCGCCACCGGGTAGGGGCAAGGGTTGGGTAGGGCTGATGGTGCTTCGGTTGGCCAGGCGGCACTGGCCAGCACGAAGGCATTGCCCGTCTGCAGGGTTTCGGCGTGACGTTCCCGCGCTGGTGCCAGGGCGAGACACAGGTCGGCGAGGGCGTTGATGTCGTCTGCGTCGGCGAAGCCGGAATGGGCATGGGAGAGCAGGATGGCATCGGTTCTGAGCCCGCCAAGGGTGAGCGCGCCTCCAATCCAGTCCTCGGCGCTGGCCCGGTCCGTCACCCGCCCCTGTACAATCGCGGTTTCCAGTCCGGCCGACCAGGCAAAGGCGCCGACGGGAAAGGCCGGCGATAGCCAGGTCAGGAGTTTTTGCAGGTCACTCATTTGCGGTTGAGCAGCGCGTGGCCGCCATCGCCATGGGAATGGCTGTGATAGGCGCCATGCTCGGCGGAAAAGGGCTCGCTGACATTGGTCACCGTGGCGCCGAGGCCTTCGAGCATGGTCTTGAGCACGTGGTCACGCTTAATCAGGATACGGTCCTTTTCCATCTGGGCCGGGGTGTGCCGGTTGCCGATATGCCAGGCGAGGCGCAGCAGGTGTTCCCCATCCCTGCCGCGCACTTCGTAGAGCAGTTCCTCGGCGGCAATCACCTCGACCAGACGGCCATCTTCCAGCTTGAGCACCTGCCGGTCCTCGAGCGTGATGGTCTGGGGAAAGTCCACCAATATCTCGTCGCCATGCATGAGGCGCAGCATCTTGCGGCGCATGCGGCGCTCGTCGTGTTCGAGGACGACCAGATCGAAGGGGGTGCCCTGGGCGTGATCGGGCGGCAGGACGGAGACGACGCGAAGCATGGGCACTAGCTGACCGTGTTGAAAAAGCGCGTGATGAGGAACACTTGGAAGGCAATGTGCAGGCCGACAATGGCCAGGTGCACATTGCGGCTGGCACTGCGCCAGGCGATGACGCAGAGGACGAGGCCGAGCGGCACCTGGCTGAAATAACTCCAGTCGAAGCGCGACCAATGGTTCTGGCCCTTGACCAGGGTGTCTATGGTGTCGAGCAGAAACGTGGCCGCCAGCAGCCCGAAGAACCAGTGCCGGCGCTTGAGGAAAAAGTCCTCATAGCCGGTATAGTCCGAGACGCTGTCGGGGGAGAGCAGGGCCGCCATCAGGAACAGCGTGGTGGCGTAGAACATGATGAAGAGGACGAGGCCGAAGCTCCAGAACTCGATCCGGTGCAGCGCAAACTCCCACCACCAGAACAGCACCAGTTCGAGCAGCATCGACCCGATCCAGAGCAGGTGCAACAGGGAGCGCTTGCCGCGTTGCGGATGCTGGATGATGCTCGCCACCGTCATCAGCAGGCGCGTGATGGCGAGCCCGACAACGGTGCCCATGACGATGCGCACATGTGGAAACAGCTCGGCGACGGGCGATGGATCCATCCGGGTCAGGGCGTGTTGCTGGTTTCGGTGCAGCTGGCCAGCGGGGCGGCATCCTCATCCTGCATGAGGTCACGCAGGGCCGCCTCGCCCTGGTGGCTCCACCACTCATAAGGACCGGACACATAGCGGGCGCCGGAGGCCGACAGCGCCGATGCGAAGACCAGGTTCTGCCCCTCGACCGGAACGATGGCGAGAAAATTGGGCGCGGCGTTGATATATTGTACGCTTAGGGTCTGATCGCCCTCGCAATTGTAGCCCACGATACGCCGCTCGATATCGCCGGTGCTGTCGAGAGACAGAGTGAGACCTGCCCGGGCCGACACCATCTCATCAATGGCCATTGGCGTTGCGGGCACCTCAGTGCCGGTGTCCTGACCAAGTGCCGGAGCTGCCATGAGCGGCAGGACCATGGCGAGAGCGCGATAAGGGATCATGGGTCAGTCCAATCTTGCGTTTTGCGGCGGCTTGAGCCTCCGCACAATCATGGCGTTTGCATGGAGTGGCAAGGCCCGGATCGCCCTAACCTCGAAAGCGCCGCGCCAGGTCGTCGTAATCGCCCTCCGAGGCGAGGTGAAGCTCGCGGACAATGCGCAAGATCGGCTTGAAGGCGAAGAAGACCGAACCGATGACGAAGCACCAGATGGCCGGGTTTTCGAGCGACTTGTCAAAGAACATGATCGAACCGATCAGAAACAGCAGCGCCGCAGAGACATCGATCAGCGTATAGGCCAGTTCGTAAAGCGCGTAGAGCTTGCGTTGACCTGGGGTCCGGATGCCACGATCTCTCTCGAAAAACGACATGGATGAATGGTCTCCTTGCGGTTGTAGTGTCCGGGCCAAGAACGCGACTTCTGACCCTCGCTGCCCTCGAGGAGCCGGGCGGCCCGAACGAGCCTTGGTCGCAAGGCACGCTGTGCCTGTTCGCCGTGCCTCAGAACAGGAAATAGCGCTGTGCCATGGGAAGGACCGTGGCCGGTTCGCAGGTGAGCAATTCGCCGTCTGCACGCACCTCGTAGGTTTCGGGGTGGACGTCGATTCTCGGGGTAGCGGTGTTGAGTTTCATGGCCGCCTTGCCGATCCCACCGCGCGTATTGGTGACGGGCAGGAGCTGTTTGTCGATCCCGAGACGTCCGCGCAGGCCAGCATCATGGGCAGCCTGGGAGATGAAGACCACCGAAGAGCGGCTCACCAGTTTGCCATGGGCGGCGAACATGGGGCGGTAATGCATGGGCTGGGGCGTGGGGATGGAAGCATTGGGGTCGCCCATCGGCGCCGCGGCGATGGAGCCACCCAGCAGCACCATTTCCGGTTTCACACCGAAAAAGGCAGGGTTCCAGAGGACCAGGTCGGCGCGCTTGCCCACTTCCACCGAGCCGATATGCTGGCTCATGCCATGGGCGATGGCCGGGTTGATGGTATATTTGGCGACATAGCGGCGGACGCGGAAATTGTCGTTGTCGCCGGTCTCGTCCGGCAGGCGCCCGCGCTGGCGCTTCATCTTGTCTGCGGTCTGCCAGGTGCGGATCAGCACTTCGCCGACGCGGCCCATGGCCTGGCTGTCCGACGAGATGATCGAGAGGGCACCCATGTCGTGCAGGATATCCTCGGCGGCAATCGTCTCCTTGCGGATGCGGCTTTCGGCAAAGGCCACGTCTTCGGGGATGGACTGGTCGAGATGGTGGCACACCATGAGCATGTCGAGATGCTCGGCGATGGTGTTGACCGTGTAGGGCCGGGTCGGATTGGTCGAGGAGGGGATGACATTGGGCAGGCCCGCGACCTTCAAAATGTCAGGCGCGTGCCCACCACCGGCGCCTTCGGTGTGGAAGGCGTGGATGGTGCGGCCCTTGAAGGCGCCCACCGTGTCCTCGACGAAGCCGCTCTCGTTGAGCGTGTCGGTATGGATCATCACCTGCACGTCATAGGCGTCGGCGACCGAGAGGCAATTGTCGATGGCGGCGGGCGTGGTGCCCCAGTCCTCGTGCAGCTTAAGCGCGGATGCGCCCGCCAGGATCATCTCCTCGAGCGGCGCGGGCAAAGCCGCGTTGCCCTTGCCGGCGAGCGCCAGGTTCATTGGAAAAGCATCGAAGCTTTCGATCATGCGCTCGATATGCCAGGCGCCGGTGCAGGTGGTGGCGAGGGTGCCATGGGCCGGGCCGGAGCCGCCGCCGAGCATGGTGGTGACGCCGCTCATCAGCGCTTCTTCGATCTGCTGGGGGCAGATGAAATGGATGTGGGCATCCATGCCGCCGGCGGTAATGATCTTGCCTTCGCCGGCAATGGCCTCGGTGGAAGGCCCGATGATGATGTCGACGCCGGGCTGGGTATCGGGATTGCCGGCCTTGCCGATGCCGGCGATCAGCCCGTTTTTCAGGCCGATATCGGCCTTGTAGATGCCGGTGTGGTCGACGATCAGCGCATTGGTGATGACAGTGTCGACGGCCCCTTCGGCCCGGGTGCGCTGGGACTGGCCCATGCCGTCGCGGATGACCTTGCCGCCGCCGAACTTCACCTCTTCGCCATAGGTGGTGAAGTCCTTCTCCACCTCGATGAAAAGCTCGGTATCGGCCAGGCGGACGCGATCGCCCGTGGTGGGGCCATACATATCGGCGTAGGTGGCGCGAGAAATCCGTGCTGGCATGTCATGTCCCGTTCTATAGGCCCGGAACAATGGCTTGCCGGGCGTGACTGTGGTCCATCGCATCCGGCTCGCAAATCAGTCCGGCGCGCGTTGTTGTGCCATCGCGCGCCGTGCAGCATCAGTGCCTTGGGCGGTTCTGGCGGTGGATGGCGGCGGCACGGTCGATCAACTGATCCACCAATTGTTCGCCCGCCGCGATATCGGCGTCGCTGCGCTGGGTGAAGGCGACCAGCGAAACGCTCAGCAGCTGGATGGCGTAAGCAAGTTTGGTGCGGCCATCCTTGTGGTATTCATTGCCGCGCTTCTGGAAGGTCTGCAGGAGCTCGTCATAGATGGCCGGCGTCAGGCTCTGCTTGATCCCTGTCCAGCTCGTCTTGTTGAGGGCATCGGCCAGTTCCGCCGCCAGGCCGCCAATCATGGCCATGGCTTCAGGATCATTGATGCCATCCTGCCGCAGATCCGCGACTACGGAAATGAAGCGCTGCTTGAACTGGGCTTGGGTGGTCGGCTGGTCGGTCATGGCTCGGTCCTAGATGGGATCGGAGCCCTTTAACCAGCTTTCGCCTGCAAGCGCCATCGTTGGAGGGATGAAAAGAACCCGCCAAACGCTCTCAAAGTCCTCCCATCACCTGTTGGCGGAACCCGAAAATGCGCCGGTCGCCGCCGATCGGCACCAGCCGCACCTCGCGGGACTGGCCCGGCTCGAACCTCACGGCGGTGCCAGCGGCAATGTCGAGCCGCATGCCGCGCGCCTTGTCGCGATCAAAGCGGAGGCCGGCATTGGTTTCGAAGAAATGGTAGTGGGAGCCGACCTGGATCGGGCGGTCGCCGGTATTGGCGACTTCCAGCACCACCTGCGCGGCGCCGGCATTGAGCTCGATGTCGCCTTTGGCGGGAATGACTTCTCCTGGGATCATGCCTGCCTCCTTAGCCGCCGATAGCCAGATAGAGACCACCAAAAGCTGTTGCCGCCCCGGCAATGCGGGTGAGGCCCTTGCCGCCGAAGCGACCAAGCAGCAGGCCGATGGCAATGCCGACCACATGCAGGACCGCGGTGGCCAGGATGAAACCGGCCGCGAATTGCCAGGCGCCGGCGTTGCCCAGTTCGCCACCATGCGCGTGGCCATGGAAGAAGGCAAAAAAGCCGACCATGGCGGCAATTGCCGACGTGGGAACGGGCAAGGCCAGCGCGATGGCAATACCGATGAAGATGACCGAAGCGAGGATCACCGGTTCGACAAAGGGCAGTGGCATGCCGGCGATGGCCGCCGCAAAGCCCAGCGCCATGGTGCCGACAAAGGCGGCAGGAACCAGCCAGAGTGCGCGCCCACCCTGCATGGCGGCCCAGAGGCCGACTGCCACCATGGCCAGGATATGGTCGAGGCCGAACAGGGGGTGGCTGAAGCCGGCGGCAAGGGAGCCATGTTCGGCCGGATTGAGATGGGCAAAGGCGGGCAGAGTGGCGGCGATGGAAATTGCCAGGGTCAGCAGGCTGCGCTTGAGCATTTTTGCCTCGTTATCGAATTGGCTGGTGAACAGTGACGAGCTTGGTACCGTCGGGGAAGGTGGCCTCGACCTGGACGTCGTGGATCATCTCGGCAACGCCCTCCATGACCTGGTCGCGGGTGATGACATGGGCGCCGTCCTCCATCAGCTCGGAAACCGCGCGGCCGTCGCGGGCGCCTTCGACCACGAAATCGGTGATCAGCGCGATGGCCTCGGGATGGTTGAGCTTGACGCCGCGCTCGAGGCGGCGACGCGCCACCATGGCGGCCATCGAGATCAGCAGCTTGTCTTTTTCGCGGGGGGTGAGGTTCATCCAACGATCCTAGAGATGCCAGAGGCGCGGCAGGCTGCCGGCGCCGGTGAGTTCGATCAAGACTGGTACGATCAGGCGCCGCAAGGCAAGCCCGGTGGGCGCCATGGCCCGCACGACCAGGCGTTCGCCCGTTGCGCTGGCGCCGATGGCGCCGCCTTCGGGCAGCATGGCGCGAAGCTGGGCACAGAGCGCTTCAGCCTGGTCGGGCGTCGCGGCGACATGCAGCACCGTGGCAAAGGCCCGGTTGCCAGCCAGCAGCGAGAGGCTTCGGCGTTCCGCGGGGTCGGCCCGAAGGGCGGTGGCCTCGGCGTGAATGAGCCGGCCATTGCGGCGGATGCGCCAATTGTCGCGCAGCAGCGCGTCGGCGGCATCCTCACCCATGGCATCGCGTCCCAGCAGCACCGATTCAATCGCGGTCAGCGTGGCGCCCTCCGCCATGTCGACATCCAGTTTCCGCGCCAGCTTGCTGGCGGCGAAAAGGATCGTTTCCTGGGGCAGCCAGTCGAGATGGGCGCCAGCGCCCAGCTGCAGGCGTGTTTCGACCCGTCCGAAATCGCCTGTGGAGCGATAGCTGCGTTCGCAGGCCTGGGTGGTGAGCACGAGATGCCCATCAGGGGCCACCTCGGCGGACCAACTCAAGTGATCGCCGCCGGTTATGCCTCCGGCAGTGTTGATCAGCACGGCCTCAAGGCTCGGTGAATGCGTATTGGGCAAGCGGATCTTGCCGCAGCCCTCCTGAAACAGCGTGTCGAGGCGGGTGCGGCCGTTGCCCTGCTTGGTCGCAATTCGGCCGACACCGCGCGCCCTTTGCAGGGCCGGGGCGATCACGATTTCTTTCTGAGCCGATTTCACTGCAACGATCCTGGGGTCTCGCCGTTCTGTGGATGAGCAAGCGCTCTTTCATAGATAATTTTCAAGAGGTTATTCAAATGACCATCAAATCTGCACTGTCCGTTGTTGCTCTCGCCGCCGGTCTGGTTGCCGGCCCGGCCTTCGCCCAGAGCTCCATGATGATCGGTACCCAGAGCGTTGCCGAGACCGATGTTGGAGCCGTGAAGGCCCGTTGCGCCGATCTGAAGCTGGCGGACGAAACGCAGTCGCTGTCCGACGATGCCAATACCGACACCGATGATGAGGAAACGGCCGACGACAACGTTGCCGGTGACGCCGACATCGAAGACGTGCCCGCCACCGATTCCGAGACTGCCCTGCAGGTCGATCTGGGTATCATCACCCTCGCAGAATGTGAGGCAGACGGCTGGTTCGACATGTAATCGGGGCCCTTCCGGTTCCAAGGCGCCTGGCTCCGGCCGGGCGCCTTTTTTGTTTCTAGACCATCAGATGGCGGCGCACATCGGGATGGTCGAGATCGCTCGCCGGGCCTGCATGCATGATTTCGCCGCGATCCATGACGTAGATGTCGTCGGCGATCTCGCGACAAAAATCGAGGAACTGCTCGACCAGCAGAATGGTCATCCCTTTCTCGTCGCGGAGAAACTGCAGCGCGCGGCCGATATCCTTGATGATCGAGGGTTGGATGCCTTCGGTCGGCTCATCGAGCACCAGCACCTTGGGTCGCGTGACCAGGGCGCGGCCGATTGCCAATTGCTGCTGCTGGCCGCCCGAAAGATCACCGCCGCGGCGCCCGAGCATGGACTTGAGGACCGGGAACAGCTCGAAGATGTATTCGGGAATGTTGCGCTCGGATCGCAGCAGGCCGGCATAGCCGGTCTCGAGATTCTCCTTCACTGTCAGCAATGGAAAGATTTCGCGGCCCTGCGGCACATAGCCAATGCCCATGCGTGCGCGCTTATAGGGCGGGGTGCGCTTGAGGACGTCGGTGCCGAAGGTGATGTCGCCGGCCGAGATGTGATTGATTCCGGTGATGGCGCGCAGCGTCGAGGATTTGCCCACGCCGTTGCGGCCCAGCACGGCCGTGATCCTGCCCGGCTGGCAGGTGATGGAAATGCCCTTGAGCGCCTGGGCGGCGCCGTAATGCAGGTCGATGGCGTTGATCGAAAGTGCAGTGGTCATGTTCACCTCCCCAGATAGCGTTCGATGACGACCGGATTGGCGCTGACCTGGTCGAGCGAGCCTTCGGCCAGGACCGACCCTTCGGCGAGGCAGACCACGCGTGACCCCAGGTCTCGCACGAAGCTCATGTCGTGTTCGACCACGACGACAGAGCGCGTCTCGGCGATCTCGCGCAGCAGCTTGGCGGTTTCCTCGGTCTCGCTGTCGGTCATGCCGGCCACGGGTTCGTCGACCAGCAGCAGCTTGGGGTCCTGCGCCAACAGCATGCCGATCTCCAGCCACTGTTTCTGGCCGTGGCTGAGATTGGCGGCCAGCTCGTCCTTGCGGGCGATCAGCCGCACGGTTTCAAGGAGTTCGGTGATGCGCGCGATGTCTTCATCTTTGGCGGTGTAGAACAGCGCATTGAAGATGCCGCGCGGCTTTTTCAGCGCCATTTCCAGATTGTCCCAGACCGTGTGGCTCTCGAACACGGTTGGCTTCTGGAATTTCCGGCCAATGCCCAGATTGGCAATGGCGGCCTCGTCGAGCCTGGTCAGGTCGGTGCGACCATCGAACAGGACCTGACCGGCATCGGGTCGCGTCTTGCCGGTAATGATGTCCATCATCGTGGTCTTGCCTGCGCCATTTGGGCCGATAATGGCCAGCATTTCAGCCGGTTTGACGATGATGGAGAGGTTGTTGATCGCCTTGAAGCCGTCAAAGGCGACCGAAACGCCGTCGAGATAGAGCATGGTGTCGGTGGCTGTGCTCATGTCTCTCACTCCGCCGGCTTGGGTTGGGGGTCGTCGCCGAAACTGGCTGGGTCTTCGCCGCGCTCGATATCGGCGGACTGGGCCGGATTGGGTGCCGCCGGCTGCGCCTTCCCCACCTGGGAACGCTTCGACCCGAAGAGCTGCGCCCACAGACCCACCAGGCCCTTGGGCAGGAAGAGCGTGGTGAAGATGAACAGCGCGCCCAGCGCAAACAGCCAGAATTCGGGCAGGGTGGTGGTGAACCAGGATTTGCCGAGGTTGACCACGATGGCGCCGATGATCGGCCCGATCAGCGTGCCGCGCCCACCCACGGCGGTCCAGATGACCACCTCGATGGAATTGCCCGGCTCGAATTCGGACGGGTTGATGATGCCGACCTGCGGCACATAGAGCGCGCCGGCAATGCCGGCCATGATGGCCGAGACGGTGAAGGCGAAGAGCTTCACATATTCAACGCGATAGCCGAGGAAGCGGGTGCGGCTCTCCGCATCGCGCACCGCGACCATGACCTTGCCCAGCTTGGAATTGACGATCATCGAGCAGACCAGCACCGAGAGGGCCAGGGCAATGGCAGTGGCCGCGAAGAGGGCCGCGCGGGTGCCCGGCGCCTGCACCGAGGCTCCCAGAATATCCTTGAAGTCGGTGAGGCCGTTATTGCCGCCAAAGCCCATGTCATTGCGGAAAAAGGCCAGCAGCAGCGCGAAGGTCATCGCCTGGGTAATGATCGAAAGATAGACGCCGGTGACGCGGCTCCTGAAGGCGAAGAAGCCGAAGATGAAGGCCAGCAGGCCCGGCACGAAGACCACCATCGCACAGGCGAACCAGAAATTATCGAAGCCCAGCCAGTACCAGGGCAGTTCCTTCCAGTTCAGGAACACCATGAAGTCGGGCAGGACCGGGTTTCCATAGACGCCGCGCGTGCCGATCTGGCGCATGAGATACATGCCCATGGCGTAGCCGCCGAGCGCGAAGAAGGCGCCGTGGCCCAGCGAGAGAATGCCGCAATAGCCCCAGACCAGGTCGAGCGCCAGCGCCAGGATGGCATAGGCCAGGTACTTGCCCATCAGCGAGACGAGATAGGTCGGCACATGCCCGAACTGGCCCGGCGGGATCAAGAGGTTGGCCATGGGCACGAGAATGGCGACGGCCAGGAAGATGCCGATGACCCAGACGGCCTTCTTGTCGAGCGCACGGAACAGGGCTTGGGTCAGCATGGTTTTGTGCCTTTCAGAAGGGCCCCCTCACCCGGCGCTGCGCGCCGACCTCTCCCCCAAAGGGAGAGGTGAAGAGGGCCGAGGTCGCGGAGCGACACCTCTCCCTGGGGGGAGAGGTCGACGGCGAAGCCGGCGGGTGAGGGGGCCTTGAACCACATCGGCATCACTGCTCCACCGCCCTTCCCTTGAGGGCGAAGAGCCCGCGCGGCCGCCGCTGGATGAAGAGGATGATGAGGACGAGGATCAGGATCTTGCCCAGCACAGCGCCGGCATAGGGCTCGAGGAACTTGTTGGCGACGCCGAGCGTCAGCGCCCCGACCAGCGTGCCCCAGAGATTGCCGACCCCACCGAAGACCACGACCATGAAGCTGTCGATGATGTAGTTCTGCCCCAGATTGGGGGAGATGTTGTCGATCTGGGTCAGGGCGACGCCGGCGAGGCCTGCAATGCCCGAGCCCAAGCCGAAGGTCATGGCGTCCACGAAGGGGGTGCGAATGCCCATGGCAGAGGCCATGCGGCGGTTCTGGGTGACGGCGCGCATCTGCAGGCCCAGAGGCGTTCTGTTGAGGATCAGCAGCAGCAGGGCGAAGACGATCATCGCAAAGATGACGATCCAGAAGCGGCCATAGGTGATCGAGAGGCCGTAGAATTCCGTCGAGCCGGCCATCCAGGTCGGCGCAATGACCATCTGGTTGGTGGGGCCGAAGATGGATCGAACCGTCTGCTGCAGGATCAGCGACAATCCCCAGGTGGCCAGCAGGGTTTCGAGCGGGCGGCCATAGAGCCAGCGGATGATGCCGCGTTCGATCCCCACGCCAATGGCGCCGGTGACGAGGAAGGCGCCGGGCAGGGCAATCAGCAGCGAGTAGTCGAGCAGTCCCGGGAAGTTCTGGCGGATGACCAGTTGCACAATGAAGGTGGTGTAGGCGCCCAGCATGACCATCTCGCCATGAGCCATGTTGATGACCCCCATCACGCCGAAGGTGATGGCAAGACCGATGGCGGCGAGCAGCAGAACCGAGCCGAGCGAAACGCCGAACCAGACATTCTGCAGGGCCCCCCAGATGGCGCGTTCCTGTTCGAGGCCGGCAATGGCCGCCTTTATGGCTGGCGCCAGCTCCTCGGGGGCGTCGTTGAGCGCGGAATTGAGAATGGTCAGGGCATTGCGACCAGCGCCAGCGGCAACCAGCGGAACGGCCGCCTGGCGAACCTCGACGCCCTGTTCACTATCGCCCAGAATGGTGACCGCGCGGGCGGTCTGCATGGCCCTGAGCACCTCGGCATCGGTCTCGGCGGCAATCGCTTCGTCGAGCAGGGGGATATTGGCCGGGTCGGGGTTGGAGAGAAAACCCTGTGCGGCGGTCAGGCGGGTGGCCGGGTTGGCACTCATCAGCGTCATTCCGGCCAGGGCCGCCGCGATGTCGCGCCTCAAGCCGTTATTGACGCGAATTTTCGAGAGGTCGGCGTCGGCGCCCAGTTCGACGGGGTCGCCGGAGACCGGATCGAGATAGGTCGAGCCGCGCTCGATGACGACGATGCCGGAGGTTTCATCGAAATAGAGATTGCCATCGCCAAGGGCGGTCAGCGCTGGCACCACGGCACTGTCACCGGTGCCGGCCAGGTCGGTGACGATCTGCCCAAGTTCCTTGAGGCTGGCGTCGCCCATGGCCCGGATCGCGGCAGGAATGTCGGTCGGCATATCCTGGGCCTGTGTGGCGGGGACAAGCAGGAACGACAGGGCCAGCAGCACCAGGCGGAGAGCACGGAGGGTCAACATCGCGGGGCAAGTCCTTGTCGTTCGAGTCATTTTGGGCCTTACCCAAGCCTGGGTTCTGCCCACCCTCCCCCTTGAGGGGAGGGCCGGGGAGGGGGTGGTTTTGTGGATCGCCGATAGCCCCCCACCCCCGACCCCTCCCCTCAAGGGGGAGGGGAGCAAAGGCGCCGGAGCGCCTCTGCCGTGATTACATCGCCGAGCCGCAGCTCTTGGTCTCGGTGTTGTAGTTGCCGCAGTTGATCGGGGCGGTCCAATCAGCCTCGAGCATCTTGCTCTCAGGCAGGAAGTCGGACCATGCGTCGCCGGGGACCAGGTCCTCGGTTTCCCAGACCACGAAGAACTGGCCGTCGTCCTGGATTTCGCCGATCAGCACCGGCTTGGTGATGTGGTGGTTGGGGAGCATCTTGGCCATGCCGCCGGTCAGGTTCGGGGTTTCCAGGCCCACGATGGAGTCGATGACGGCGTCGGCATCGGTGGTGCCGGCGGCCTCGACGGCCTTCACCCAGAGGTTGAAGCCGATCATGTGGGCTTCCATCGGGTCATTGGTAACGCGGTCTTCCGAACCTATGAACTTCTGCCAATCGGCAATGAAGGCCTCGTTTTCGGGCGTATCGACGCTCATGAAGTAGTTCCAGGCCGCCAGATGGCCGACCAGCGGGGTGGTGTCGAAGCCGGAGAGTTCTTCTTCACCCACCGAGAAGGCGACGACCGGGATGTCCTCGGCCTTGATGCCCTGGTTACCCAGCTCGCGGTAGAACGGGACGTTGGCGTCGCCGTTGATGGTCGAGACCACGGCGGTCTTCTTGCCCTGCGAGCCGAAGGCCTTGATGTCGGAGACGATGGTCTGCCAGTCGGAATGACCGAAGGGGGTGTAGTTGATCATGATGTCTTCAGCGGCCACGCCCTTGTCCTTGAGATACTGCTCAAGGATCTTGTTGGTGGTCTGGGGATAGACATAGTCGGTGCCGGCCAGCACCCAGCGCTCCACGCCTTCTTCATTCATCAGGTAGTCGACGGCCGGGATGGCCTGCTGGTTCGGCGCGGCGCCGGTGTAGAACACGTTGCGCTGGGATTCCTCACCCTCGTACTGGACGGGGTAGAAAAGCAGGCTGTTGAGTTCCTCAAAGACCGGCAGCACCGACTTGCGGCAGACCGAGGTCCAGCAGCCGAAGACCACGTCGACATCATCGACTTCGATCAGCTGGCGGGCGAGTTCGGCGGCCAGCGGCCAGTCGGACGCGATATCGACCACGACGGGTTCGAGCATCTTGCCCATCACGCCGCCCTTGGCATTCTGCTGGTCGATCAGGAACAGCATGGTGTCCTTGAGCGTGGTTTCCGAAATCGCCATCGTGCCCGAAAGCGAATGCAGGATGCCCACCTTGATGGTGTCGTCCTGAGCCATGGCCGGCACGGCAGTGAGCGCGACGCTGCCGGCAAGGGCGGCGGCGAGCAGTGCGCGCTTGGCGCTGAGAATGTTCATGTGTTTGTCCCTCTAGAACTGTTGAGCCCCGAAGACACCGTATGGGAGGCGTCTGAAGCGGACTGTGGGACACATCTTGAGCGGGGCCCTATACGTCGATTGACGTAGCCTCGGGCGAGGCCGCATCGCCTATGGAGGCGAAAGCCCTGAAAAACCGCGTGATTTGCGCAAAATTCGTGCTATTCAGGTGCTGGCGATTTTTTGGGCAGAACGCTGAATTGGTCAAGGCTTGAGCGGGTAATGGCACGGCAGCGGATTATTCCGATCAGGCGCGAATATAATCGCTGGGTCGCCAACCAGACGCTGGAAGACTACGCCCTCAGGTTCACGGCCAAATCCGCGCGGCGCTTTTCCAACGACCGAATCTCGCAGACGGCCATCGGCGCCATTTCCTTCCTGGCACTCGAGGCCATTGGCGGCTCGATCACGCTAAGCTACGGCACCACCAATGCGCTCATTGCCATCCTGATCGCCTCGGTGGCGATCCTCCTGGTCGGCGTGCCCATTGCCCGCTATGCCACGCGTCATGGCGTCGATGTGGACCTGCTGACCCGCGGCGCCAGCTTTGGCTATATCGGCTCGACCATCACCTCGCTGATCTATGCCAGCTTCACCTTCATCCTCTTCGCCATCGAGGCCTCGATCATGTCGAGCGCCCTGCAACTGGCCTTCGGCATTCCGCTCTGGATCGGCCATATCATCTCGGCGCTGGTGGTCATTCCGCTGGTGACGCACGGCATCCGCATGATCTCCTCGTTCCAGATGCTGACCCAGCCGGTCTGGATCGTGCTCAACATCCTGCCGTTCTTCTTCATCGCCTTCATGGATTGGGAGAAGTTCGACCTGTGGCGCGCCTTTGCCGGTCTCGGGCAGCCAGAAGGCGCGGCAGGCAGCATTGCCCCGTTCGAAATCGCCAAGTTCGGTGCGGCCTCGGCGGTGATCCTGGCGCTGATGACCCAGATCGGCGAGCAGGTGGACTTCCTGCGCTTCCTGCCGGCAGAGGGAGCCTCGAAATGGCGGCATCGGCTGGGCATCTTTCTCGCCGGTGCCGGCTGGGTCGTGGTGGGAGCGCCAAAACTGATTGCCGGATCGTTCCTCGCTTTCCTTGCGCTTTCTGCCGGAGTCACGCCGGACCACGCTTCCGAGCCGGGCTATATGTATGCCGTGGCCTTTGGCTACATGATCCCCAATGAGATCGTGGCCCTGATGCTGATGGCGGTCTTCGTGGTCGTCAGCCAGCTCAAGATCAATGTCATGAATGCCTATGCCGGCTCGCTGGCCTGGTCGAACTTCTTCTCCCGGCTGACCCACAGTCATCCCGGACGCGTGGTGTGGCTGCTGTTCAATGTCGCCATTGCCCTGCTGCTGATGGAACTGGGCATCTATCGGCTGCTCGAAGAAACGCTGGGCATGTTCTCGATCATCGCCATGGCCTGGCTCTGCACTATCTCGGCGGATCTGTTCATCAACAAGCCCCTGGGTCTGGCCCCGGCCGGCATCGAGTTCAAGCGCGCCCATCTCTACGACATCAATCCGGTCGGCGTGGGTTCCATGCTGATCTCGGCCAGCATCGCGCTCACCGCCCATTTCGGGGCCTTTGGCGAGATGGCCGCGGCGCTGGCGCCCTATATCGCGCTGGTCATCTGCTTCATCGCCTCGCCGGCGATCGCCTGGGCCACGAAGGGCAAATATTACCTCGCCCGCAAACCGCGCAAGGCCTGGGCATCCAGGACGTCGCTCACCTGCTCGATCTGCGAACACCCGTTCGAGCCCGAAGACATGGCCTGGTGCCCGGCCTATGCGGCACCGATCTGTTCGCTCTGCTGTTCGCTCGATGCCCGCTGCCACGACATGTGCAAGCCGCATGCGCATTTCCGGGCCCAGAGCCATGCGGTGGCGGCATCCGTGTTGCCGGAATGGGCAATCGAGAAACTGCAATCGCGGCTGGGGCGCTATGGCATCGCCATGGCGTCGGCGCTGGCGATCCTTGGCGGCATGCTCGGGCTCATCTACTATTTTGCCAGCCGCTCGGCGCCGCATACGGCAGACGTTGTGGGCGGCACGCTGCTGGTGGTCTTCTTCGTACTCGCGGTGGCGGCCGGGGTGATGACCTGGTTCCTGGTGCTGGCCCATGACAGCCGCCTCGTCGCCGAGGAGGAAAGCTCGCGCCAGAACACACTGCTGCTCAAGGAGATCGATGCGCATTCGAAGACCGATGCCGAATTGCAGCGGGCCAAGGAGAAGGCCGAGGCCGCCAATCAGGCCAAGAGCCGCTATGTGGTGGGCCTGAGCCACGAATTGCGCACCCCGCTCAATGCGGTCATGGGCTATGCGCAAATTCTCGAACGCGATGCGCAACTCCCGGAAAACCGCCGAGGCTCGGCGCAAGTGATCCGCCGCAGTGCCGAGCACCTGTCGGGCCTGATCGATGGTCTGCTCGATATCTCCAAGATCGAGGCGGGGCGGCTGCAGGTCTATTCGAACGAGCTCAACATCCAGGATTTCCTCGACCAGATCGTCGACATGTTCCGCCTGCAGGCCGAGGCCAAGGGCCTCGAGTTCCGGCATGTGCGATCGTCGGCATTGCCCAGCCATGTGCGAACGGACGAGAAGCGACTGCGGCAGATCCTGGTCAACCTCCTGTCCAATGCCATCAAGTTCACGGGCACCGGATATGTGAGCTTCGAGGTCGGCTATCGCATGCAGGTCGCAACGTTCACCGTCGAGGACAGCGGCAGCGGCATTACGCCATCGGACCTCGACCACATCTTCGAGCCCTTTGTGCGGGGTGAAGCCGAGCGCCACCGCTTCACGCCCGGCCTAGGGCTCGGCTTGACCATCACCAGGCTGCTCACTGAAACACTGGGCGGTGAAATCACGGTCTCCAGCACGGTCGGTGTGGGCACGCGCTTTCAGGCGCGGCTGATGCTGGCCAAGGTGGAGCGGCCGGTGCGGACGATTGCGCCGGCTCGCCAGATCATCGGCTATGCCGGGCCGCAGCGCACCATCATGGTGGTCGACGACAATGCCGACCATCGCGAACTGATGCGCGAAATGCTCTCGCCACTCGGCTTTGTTGTGATGACGGCCGGCGATGGCCCGACCTGCCTCGCCATGCTGGAGGTTGCCGAGCCGGATCTCTACTTCCTCGATATCCGTATGCCCGGCATGAGCGGTTGGGAGCTGGTGCGCGCCATGCGCGAACGGGGTGTGACCGCGCCATTGATCATGCTCTCGGCCAATATCGGGGACGGCGCCAATCCCACCAGCGCCGATGCCGGGCATAGCGATACCCTTGCCAAGCCGGTCGATCTCAACCAGCTCATCGATCGGCTGGGTGCTCATCTGGGGCTGGACTGGACCCATGAGGCGGCGCGGGTTTCCGGGACCCCTGCCGGAAAGATTCGCTCGCCCGGCGCCGAGCACTTGCGCGACCTCGCCAGCCTGGGGCAAATCGGGCATGTGCGGGGGATCGATGCCAAGCTGGCGGAGCTATCGTCTGATCCTGCCAATCAGCCGCTGGTGGATACCTTGCGGCGCCATATGCAGGATTTCGATTTCGACGGTTTCGCCGAGACGCTGGAGCGGGTGGGTCATGAGCCGGATTGAGAAGGAACAGGATATCGTTCTTCTGGTCGACGACTCGCCAGAGTCGCTGGGCTTTCTCACCTCTGCGCTGGAGCAGGCGGGGGTCACCGTGCTGGTGGCACGCAGCGGCGAGGCCGCCCTCAATATTGTGGGGCGGGTGACGCCCGACGTGGTGCTTATGGACGCTGTCATGCCGGGGCTCGATGGCTTCGAGACCTGCCGACGCATGAAGGCGCTGACCCCACTCACCCATGTGCCCATCATTTTCATGACGGGGCTCACCGAGACCGAACACATCGTGCATGCGCTGGAGAGCGGGGGCGTGGACTATCTGTCCAAGCCTATCAATGTCGACGAACTGCGGGCGCGTATCCGGGTGCATCTGGCCAATGCCCGCCGGGCCCAGAGCGCCCGCATCGCCCTGGACGCGGCCGGCAGGCACCTCGTGGCCTTCGGTGCGGGCGGAGAGGTCTTGTGGTCGACCCCTCAGGCAAGCCGGCTGCTGGAGCGCTCCGGCGGTGATGCGGCGCTGCAGCCGGAGATGTCCCGCCGGTTCCTGGCCTGGCACCAGCAAGAGGGAGCCGCGCTGGTCCCCGGCGGTGGCTTCGATCTCGATGTTTCGGCGGGGTCCGGCCTGCAATTCTCCTATCTCGGGGCCGTGGGCGGAAATGAATACCTGTTCCGGATCGCGCGCGCTCAGGAGGAAGGCCAGGAGGAAATGCTGCGCCAGCATTTTGGCCTGACTGCGCGTGAGAGCGATGTGCTGCTCTGGATCGCGCGCGGCAAGTCCAACAAGGATATCGGCGATATTCTCGGGCTCAGCCCGCGGACGGTGAACAAGCATCTCGAACAGGTCTATGCCAAGCTCGGCGTCGAGAACCGGGCTTCGGCCGCCATCAAGGCGATCCAGGCGCTGCAGGCGCCGTTCGAGCTCTGATCCCCGCCCCTCGCTCCCTGGTGGCAATCACAAAATCCACGCGCTCCACTTTGGTTGGAACCGGGCGCCGGGCTGCTCGTTGAGCAAGCGAACCGGGTAAGTAATCACGACCTGGATTCTGATCTGGTGGATGGCCAATAGAGCCTCCACCAACCGATCGGTGGCCGGCCGCAAAGGCTGACGCTCCTTTGTGGTCGCCCCGGAGGGGCGCGAAACTTCGGTTTCGCGCCCTGTTTTTTTGCCAGCGCAGGCAGGATTGGCCAAATCGGCGACGGTCTGTCGCGTTTGGCCTTAACGCCCTGTTAAGGGCTTTCCCAGTGCCGCGGGCAAGGTTCTGTGAGGTTCGGTCAGGCGGCTTGAATTTCGCCCTAACCGCACCGCATGGTCGTGTCGGAACTTGTTCTGCGTGGAGGCCGACAATGGCGCAACCCGATGCCACCGACCGCAAGCTGCTGCGTGAATTGCAGCGCGATTCCCATCGCAGTGTGCAGGTTCTTGGCGATAGCGTGGGGCTGTCGCCTTCTGCCTGCCACAGGCGCATCAAGGCGTTGGAGGATGCCGGCTATATCAGCGGCTATCGCGCCGAGCTGGATGCGGAAAGACTGGGCTTTGCGATGCAGTTCTTCATCGAGGTCGGGCTCAACAGCCAGAGCGAGGCCGCGCTCGATGCCTTTGAGGCGGCCGTGCAGGATATTCCGGAAGTGCTGGAGTGCCACCTGATGGCGGGCCACTCGGATTATATCCTGCGCGTCATCTGCCGTGATCACGAGGATTTCGAGCATTTGCACCGGCGGCTCAGCGCGCGCCTGCCCGGGGTCGCCCGCATCCATTCGAATATGAGCATTCGTCGCGTGAAGGCCCGGACCGGCCTGCCAATCTGATGATGCCTACCAAAAAATCGGCCGCATGCACAAGAAATATGCAACTTGATATTTTGGCGCGATTTTAGTCGGATTCTGCTTGCGCGCCGCAATTTGCTGCGCTTGATTTCCCCATAACAATCTCGGGGACGTCACATCATGCTTTCTCGCCGCCACTTTTCCGCAGCATTGGCGCTGGCCGCCGGCCTTGCCGTATCCGGCGTGGCGCTGCCTGCACTTGCGCAGACCGATATCAAGCTGACGCTGGACTGGCGCTTCGAGGGGCCGGCAGCCGGGTTCCTTCTGGCGCAGGACAAGGGTTACTTCGCCGAGGAGGGTCTCAACGTCACCATCGATACCGGCAATGGCTCGGTCGAGGCCATTCCGCGCGTCGCCACCGGCGCCTATCAGTTCGGCTTTGGTGACATCAACTCGCTGATCAAGTTTCTCGATGAGGACCCATCACAGCCGGTCAAGGCCATCATGATGGTGTATGACAAGCCGGTGTTTTCCGTGATTGGCCGCAAGTCGCTCGGCATTACCGAAGACCCCAAGTCGCTCGAGGGCAAGACGCTCGGCGCGCCGCCGCCGGATGGCGCCTTTGCCCAATGGGCGGCCTTCAAGGAAGTTGCCGGCATTGATGATAGCGGCATTACGCTGGAATCGATCGGCTTCCCGGTGCGCGAGCCGATGCTGGCTTCCGGTGATGTCGATGGCGTGTTCGGCTTCGCCTTTTCGGTGATCCTCAACCTCAAGGCCAATGGCGTGCCTGATGAGGATATCGTGCCGATCCTGTTCGCCGATCATGGACTCAACCTTTACGGCAACGCCGTTCTGGTCAACGAGGCCTTCGCCGACGAGAATCCCGAGGCCGTGAAAGGCTTCCTCAAGGCGCTTGCCAAGGGTTTTGCCGATGCCGTGGCCGATCCGGCGGCTGGTGCGGCGGCCGTGCTGGCCCGCAATGAGACGCTCAATATCGACACCGAGACCGAGCGGCTCGAAATGGCCAATGAGATGAACATCAAGACCCCCTATGTGGTCGAAAATGGCTTTGGTGGCATCGACGAAGCACGCCTCGCTGCCTCAATCGATACCCTCAAGATATCGATGGGCCTAAAGGGCAATGTGGCCGCCGCCGATGTGTTCGATCCGCAGTATCTGCCGCCGGTCGAAGAGCGCATGCTTCCCTGAGTGTGACAGGTCTCGGCGCCGCCATCTGGCGGCGCCCACAAAGACCCGGCTCGGGCGATAAGGGCGCCCGGGCTCTCGGCCCCGGTCCGTTCGTCGAGGGAACGGGAACGGATCGGGGCGGGTCCAAGGTCGGAAAGGGCAGGGCATGGCGTCTCCACTGGTTTCCATCGAGAATGTCGACATGCGCTATGGCGGGCCCGATGGCACGCTGGCGGTCAGTGGCCTCAATCTCAGGATCAACCGCGGCGAGTTCGTTGCCGTGGTGGGCCCGTCTGGCTGCGGCAAGTCCACGCTCATGAAACTGACGACCGGCCTGCATATTCCGCAGTCGGGAACAGTCATTGTCGCCAACAGCCAGGTGACCAAGCCTGTCTCGATCGTCGGCATGGCTTTCCAGAACCCGACAATGCTGCCCTGGCGGACGACGCTGGAAAACATCCTGCTGCCACTCGAGATCGTCGAGAAGCACCGCCGTCGCCTGCGCAGCCACAAGGCAGAATATGTAGCCAAGGCCGAAAACCTGCTCGAAACCGTCGGGCTCAAGGGTTTTGGACAGAAGTTTCCCTGGCAGCTCTCGGGCGGCATGCAGCAGCGCGCCAATCTATGCCGGGCGCTCATTCACGAGCCCGAATTGCTGATGCTGGACGAACCCTTCGGAGCGCTCGACGCCTTTACCCGTGAAGAGCTCTGGTGCGTTATCCGCGACCTCCACGCAAGTCAGGACGTCACCATCGTGCTGGTGACGCATGATCTGCGCGAGAGCGTGTTCCTGGCTGACAAGGTGGTGGTGATGAGTGCGCGACCGGGCCGGGTCATTTCCGAGCATGTTGTGCCCTTTGCGCGGCCACGCCAGCTCGACCTGCTGTACGAGCCCGACTTCAACGACATGGTGCAGAAGCTGCACGGTGAAATTGCCACCGCGAGGGCGGCCGCATGAGTGCCATCGAGACAAATTCGCCGGTTGCAGCCGCGCCGAAGCCGGCCATCAGGATCAACTGGGTGCGGCTTTCGCCCGTGCTCTACACGGTCGGACTGTTCGTCCTGTGGGAGCTGGGGGCGCGCATTTCGGGCCTGCCCCACACTATTCTGCCCACGCCGACCCGGGTCTTCGAGGCCATCATTCAGTACTGGTCACCGATCTGGAAGAATTCGGTCCAGACCCTCTATACGACCGTTCTCGGGTTCATCATTGCGATCGTGGCGGGGCTCGGTATCGGCCTCTTCATCGGCTGGTCGAAAACCATATATGCGGGGCTTTATCCGATCATGGTCGGCTTCAATGCCATTCCCAAGGTGGCGCTGGTGCCAATCCTCGTCATCTGGTTCGGCATCGGCACGGTGCCGGCCGTGCTGACGGCGTTCCTGATTTCGTTCTTCCCGATCGTCGTCAATGTGGCTACGGGGCTCGCCACCATCGAGCCGGAGACCGAGGACGTCCTGCGGGCGCTGGGGGCCAGGAAGCTCGATATTATGCTCAAGGTCGGTATCCCGCGCTCCATGCCCTATTTCTTCGGCTCGCTGAAGGTGGCGATCACCCTGGCTTTTGTCGGCTCGGTGGTGAGCGAGACCGTGGCCTCCAATTCGGGTCTGGGCAACATGATGGCCTCGGCGCAATCCAACTTTAACGTGCCACTGGTCTTTGCCGGCCTGCTCATGCTGGCGGTGGAAGGCATTGCCATGTATGCGCTGATGGCCTGGGTCGAAAAGCGCATGACCGGATGGGCGCATCGGAGCATCATGGCGAACTAGTTGTGTTGCGCGGGCCCTTGCCCCAATGCCCGTCGCTGGCGGACAATGGCGTTGAGGAGACTGCTTCGTGAGTGACACCAGCCATATCGTGGGCGGCGGCCCCAAAAAGGTGCTCTATACCCTTGCCACCATTGGCCAGATGGGTGTGGGCAAGGCGGCCAAGGCCCTGACCGCCAAAAACACCTGCAAAGCCTGTGCCTATGGCATGGGCGGGCAGAAGGGCGGCATGACCAATGAGCTGGGGGAGTTCCCCTCGGTCTGCAACAAGTCGGTGCAGGCGCAGTCCACCGATATCCAGCCCGCCATTCCAGGCGCCATCTTCGACCACACCATCGATGACCTGGCGGAGCTGACCGGCCGGGAAATGGAAAAGCTCGGTCGGCTGGGCACGCCCCTGTTCCGCCGCGCCGGCTCGAACCGGTTCGAGCCGCTGGACTGGGACAGCGCGCTCGATCATGCGGCGCATAGGCTGGCAGAGACCGAGCCGGCGCGGAGCTTCTTCTACTCGTCCGGGCGGTCGTCCAACGAGGCGGGGTTCCTGTTCCAGTTGCTGGCGCGCGCCTATGGCACCAACAATGTCAACAATTGCTCCTACTACTGCCACCAGGCGACCAGCGAGGGACTGGCGACCACGATCGGCAAGGGCACGGCGACGATCGAGCTGGAGGATTTGACCGGGGCGGACCTGATCTTCGTCATTGGCGCCAATCCCTCGTCCAATCATCCCCGCTTCATCCATATGCTCAAGGCGTGCCGCGAGCGGGGCGGGCAGGTGATTATCATCAACCCGGCGAAGGAGCCGGGCCTGGTCAAGTTCGCGGTGCCGAAGTCGCCGGTCTCCATGCTCAAGGGCGGCAGCGAGATCGCCTCGGATTATCTGCAGCCGCGCATCGGCTCGGACATTGCGCTGTTCAAGGGGTTGGCAAAGGCCGTACTGGCGCAGGGCACCGCGGATCGCGAGTTCATCGCTACCCATGGCGCCGGCTTTGCGGCCTTCGAGGCCGATCTCAAGGCCCTGAGCTGGGAGGAGATCACTGAGGCCTGCGGATTGTCCCGCACTGATATCGAACGCGTCGCCGCTGCCTATGGCCGGTCGAATAACGCCGTTTTCGCCTGGGGCATGGGCATGACGCACCATGTCCATGGCGTGGCCAATGTCGAGGCCATTGCCAATCTGGCCCTCCTGCGCGGCATGATCGGCAAGCGTTTTGCTGGCCTGCTGCCGCTGCGCGGGCACTCCAATGTGCAGGGCATCGGCACCATCGGGGTCAAGCCCGTCCTGGCCCGCGATGTGCTCGAGAAAATGGAGCAGGCCTTCGGTGTGACCTTCCCCGAGGAAAAGGGTCTCGACACCATGGCCTGCATGCAGCGCGCCGCAGCCGGGGCGATCGACGCGGCCGTGATCATGGGCGGCAATCTGTGGGCGGCGACACCCGATACCGCCTTCTCCACCCGCGCCATGGCCAGCATCGGCTTCAAGCTTTATCTCACCACCACGCTCAACCAGGGCCATGTGCATGGGCTGGGGGAGGGCGAGGTGATGATCCTGCCGGTGACCGCGCGCGACGAGGAATGGGAGCCCACCACGCAGGAATCCATGTTCAACTTCGTGCGTCTCTCCGATGGTGGGATCAACCGCATCGACAGCGTCCGGCCCGAAAGCTGGATCCTGGGGCAGTTGGGCCGGCGCATGCTGCCCAATTCGCCGATCGATTTCGCGGCCTTTTCGGGCCACGCCCGGTTGCGCGACGCGATCGCCGCCATCGTGCCCGGAATGGAAGAATTGGCCGATATCGACGTGGCGAAGCGCGAATTCCATATCCGCAACCGCGTTCTGCATGCGCCCAGTTTCGGTACGCCGGACGGCAAGGCGCATTTCGTGGTGACGCCTGTTCCCAGGGCAGAGCCTGGCCGGCTGATGCTGGCCTCGGTGCGCAGCGAGGGGCAGTTCAACTCCATCATCTATGAGGAGACCGACAGCTATCGCGGCAAGGCCGGGCGGCTCGCGGTGTTCCTAAATGCCGAGGACATGGCCGAGCGCGGTCTGGTCGAGGGGCAGGGGGTGACTGTCACCTCCGACGTGGGACAGATGCAGGGCCTGGCCACGCGCTTCGACCTGCCGCGTGGTTCGGCGCTGGCTTACTACCCGGAAGCCAATGTGCTGGTCGGCACCGCAGTTGATCCGCGCAGCAAGACCCCCGCGTTCAAGTCCGTGCCGGTGGAGGTCGTGGCCCGATGACTGCCTTCGAGCATTTTCCCGAGGCGACGCGGCAGTTTCTCGCTGGCATTTCGGCGATCAACGAGAAGGCGTGGTTCGAGGAGAACCGCGCCCTCTACGAGGCCGGCTATGTGGAGGCCGGCAAGGCTTTTGTGGCCGCCATCGCCCCGCGCCTCACCGCGATTTCGCCCGGCGTTCACGCCGAGCCGCGCATCAATGGTTCGATCATGCGCGTCAACCGCGATGTGCGCTTTTCCAAGGACAAGCGCCCCTACAAGACCCATCTCGATTTCTGGTTCTGGCATGGCGAGAAGAAGGGCTGGTCCAGTCCCGGATTCTATCTGCGCGTCACACCGGACGTCGTGTTCATCGGCACGGGCATGCATGGCTTTGACAAGGAGACGCTCGACAGCTTCCGCCATTCGGTGGTGTTGCCGCGTTCCGGCAAGGCGCTCGTCGAGGCCGTCGCGCGGGTGAGGGCGGCGGGTCCATACGCGATCGGTGAGCAGACCCGCCAGCGCCCGCCACAGGGCTTCGAAACCGAGCCCGAACGGGCGCATTTCCTGCTGTTCGAAGGCCTGACCGCGACCATTGAGCTGCCGGCAGAAACGGCATTTTCGCCTGGCTTCGTCGATCTGGCCGCCGATCACTTCGCCGCATCCTGGCCCGTGGGGCAGTGGCTATTGCAGGAGTTGTCCCTGGGCTGAAGCGCCGGGTCTACCGCCGCTCGCCATTGCAGCGAAGCCAGCAATAGCCATAGGGCGACAGCGAGATTTCGTCGTCTCCGGCCAATGGCCCCGAAGGGGATTCGGTGAGCATGGGCATCAGCGCGCCGATGCTCTCATCCGACAGATGAAAAATCTTGGGCTGGTCTGAAAAGTTGTGCGCCGTGATGACGCGATTGCCGCGCCACTGGCTCGACAGAACCAGTACCTCGTCGTCACCCACATCGATGATGTCGATGCCACCCCAGCCGATTTCGGGAGAGGATCGCCGGGCCGAGACCATGTCGGCAATGGCGTGGAAGAACGAGTTGCGGTGCTGCGTCTCAATGGCCGCGTTCACATGCTGGTAGCCGAACTTGCCCTTGTCGATCACCGGCCGAACCAGCTTGCTGCGTGGCGCGCTGGAAAAGCCTCCATTGGCCTGGGGTGACCACTGCATCGGGGTGCGCACGGCCTCGCGCTCGGGCAGGGACAGGTCCTCGCCCATGCCGATCTCGTCGCCATACCAGATGACCGGCGTGCCGGGCAAAGCGAGCAGCAGTGAGAACGCCATCTTGAGGCGCGTCTGGTCGCCATCGAACATGGCCGCGAGGCGGCGGCGCAGGCCACGGTCGTAAACCTGCATGTCGGGCTTGGGGCCGAACTGGGCAAAGCACTCGTCGCGCTCCTGTTCGGTCAGGTTGCCCAGGTTGAGTTCGTCGTGATTGCGCAGGAACACCGCCCACTGGCCCATGCCGCCCGGTTCGGGCCGGGCGGCCAGCGAGCGGCGCAGCGGCGCGGCGGTCTTGCGAGCCAGCGACAGGAACAATTGCTGGTTGCCGACAAAGTCGAAAACCATGGTCATGCGATCCCCGGCGGAAAAGTAGGCCGGTGCCTCCTCGTAGCGGATATTGGCCTCTGCGAGCAGGATCGCCTCAGCCTTGCGCCAGGACAGGAAGTCGTGGATTTCGGTGAGCATGGCATGGGGATCGACCATGGGCTTGTCGGTCAGCACACCGCGGGGCTCGATGAGGAACGGCACGGCATCGACCCGGAAACCGGATACGCCCAGCGCCAGCCAGAACCCCATGATCTTGAGGATCTCCTGGCGGACCGCCGGGTTGGTGGTGTTGAGATCGGGCTGGAACTTGTAGAACCGGTGCATGTACCAGGCCTTGGCCGTATGGTCATAGCTCCAGGTGGCCTTCTGAACCCCGGGAAACACGATGCCGTCGGTGATGTTGTCCGGCTTTTCGTCCCGCCAGACATACCAGTCGCGATAGGGGGAGGCGGGGTCGGCGCGGGACGACTGGAACCAGTGGTGCTGGTCGGAGGTGTGATTGACCACGAGGTCGACGATCACCCGCATGCCGCGGTCCTTCGCCGCCTCGATGAACTCGACGAAATCGCCCAGCGTGCCCAGTTGCGGATCGACCCCGTAATAGTCGGATATGTCGTAGCCATTGTCCTGGCGCGGCGAAGGATAGAACGGGTTGAGCCAGATGCAGGTGACGCCCAGCCTTTCGAGATGGTCGAGCCGATCGGCCAGCCCGATAAAGTCGCCCGTGCCGTCGCCATTGGCGTCCATGAAGCTTTTGACATCGACGCAATAGACGATGGCGTTCTTGTACCAGAGATTGGCCATTGAGGTGGGTCCTGACGCTTTGCTGGCAAACACGGTGACGCCGGCATTCGTTCCATCGGAAATGGGTCGGAAATGGGTCGGGCGCGACGATTGCGTCGCTTCCATGCATGCCCTACATAGGCGCCAATCTTCGAAACACTCCCCAAGAGGTCATGACGCATGGCGCGCCAGTTCATCTATCACATGCACGGAATGAGTAAGGCCTATGCCGGGGGCAAGAAGGTGCTGGATAACATCCACCTTTCCTTCTACCCCGACGCCAAGATCGGCATCCTCGGCCCCAATGGCTCGGGCAAGTCGACGCTGCTCAAGATCATGGCCGGCATCGACACCGAATTCACCGGCGAGGCCTGGGCCGCCGAAGGCGCCAAGGTCGGCTATCTGGCGCAGGAACCGCAGCTTGATCCGGCGCTCAACGTGCTGGGCAATGTGATGACCGGCGTCAAGGAAAAGAAGGACATCGTCGACCGCTACAACGAGTTGATGATGAACTATTCCGACGAGACCGCCGACGAGGCGACCGCGCTCCAGGACATCATCGACGCGCAGAACCTGTGGGACCTCGAATCCCAGGTGGAAGTGGCCATGGAAGCGCTGGGCTGCCCGCCGGGCGATGCCGATGTCAGCAATCTTTCGGGTGGTGAAAAGCGCCGCGTGGCCCTCTGCGCGCTGCTGCTGAGCAAGCCGGACCTCTTGCTGCTCGACGAACCGACCAACCATCTCGATGCCGAGACCACGGCCTGGCTCGAACGCCACCTGCGCGAATTCGAAGGCGCGGTGCTGATTATCACCCACGACCGCTACTTCCTCGACAATGTCACGGGCTGGATTCTCGAGCTCGATCGCGGCCGCGGCGTGCCCTATGAGGGCAATTACTCGGCCTATCTCGACGCCAAGGCCAAGCGCTTCGCCCAGGAAAAGAGCGAAGACGCGGCCCGCGCCAAGGTGCTGGAGCGTGAAAAGGAATGGATGGGCCAGTCCCCGCAGGCGCGGCAGGCCAAGTCCAAGGCGCGCATCAAGGCCTATGACGAGCTGGTCAAGCTCAACGAGGCCCGCACCCAGTCGCACACGGCCCAGATCATCATTCCGCCCGGCGAACGCCTGGGCCAGAATGTCATCACGGTGGAAAACCTCTCCAAGTCTTTCGGCGATCGTTTGCTCATCGACGATCTCAGCTTCAAGCTGCCGCCGGGTGGCATTGTCGGCATCATCGGGCCGAACGGGGCCGGTAAGACCACGCTCTTCAAGATGCTGACCGGCCAGGAAAAGCCCGATAGCGGCTCCATCACCGTGGCCGAGAACGTGCATCTGGGCTATGTCGACCAGAGCCGCGACGCGCTCAATCCCAACAAGACCGTCTGGGAGGAAATCTCGGAGGGCGACGACGTGCTGATGCTGGGCAAGCGCGAAATGAATTCGCGCGCCTATACCTCGGCCTTCAACTTCAAGGGCGGCGACCAGCAGCAGAAGGTGGGCAATCTCTCGGGCGGCCAGCGCAACCGCGTGCACCTGGCCAAGATGCTCAAGTCCGGCGCCAACGTCCTGCTCCTCGACGAACCGACCAACGACCTCGACACCGAAACCCTGGCCGCGCTCGAAGAGGCGCTGGAGGAATTCGCCGGCTGCGCCGTGATCATCAGCCACGACCGCATGTTCCTCGACCGCCTGGCCACCCACATGCTTGCCTTCGAGGGCGACAGCCATGTCGAATGGTTCGAAGGCAATTTCCAGGACTACGAGGCCGACAAGGTCCGGCGCCTCGGCGCCGACGCGGTCAACCCCAAGCGGGCAACGTATAAGCCGCTAACGAGGTAGGGGGCGAGGTTGTATGTTTGAGAAGCTTAGGGCGAAGGGTTTTGATGTTATTGCCCTTCATCACGCTGAGGCCATCATCACTCACGATATGGCCGCAGCGGCTTCGGACCTTGAGGCGGTCCTGGACGGACTTAGCGTGCCAATCACAGAACTTGTTGCCGGCGGTGGCGGTGAAGCCCAAGGTACGCAGCGGATGAGGCGCCATCTTGCGGAACTCGGCTGGATCAAACGCAATGTAATAGTGCGAAAGGGTGTCAAATGGGGTGAGGAGGCTCCTGAAAGGGAGATCGCATCGCTGTCCCATGAAATTGATCATGTGAAGGTGTTCGGCGACGAGAAGGTTTTCGCTCTTGAAATCGAGTGGAACAACAAAGATCCATTCTTCGATAGAGATCTCGAAAACTTCAAAAGACTGCACGCAGAAGGCGCCATCTCAATTGGCGGAATTGTCACACGCGGCAGCTCACTCCAGGCCAATATTCGATCATTGTTGCGACGGTTTGCCGACGAAATTCAGCTGGCTGATATCGAAACACTCGACGCCTTTGGATACAATCCGACCCGCAGGCAAAGGAGACTAATTCAAGAACGGGCGGAACGCTCCGGTGACTTTCGTCAAGCGTGGGTGGAAGTGTTCTGCAGCGACAAGTATGGCGAAGCCACTACCCACTGGCGCAAACTGCAAGATCGTGTTTTGCGTGGTGTTGGAAACCCATGCCCACTGGTGTTGATCGGAATCCCAGATAGGGTGGTTAGTTTCGAGGCGCCTTATTCGGCCGCCGAGTTGTAGGCGTAGGTTTCCCAGGTCGGCTTGTAACTCTCGTCCGCTTGGTTGCCCCAATAGCTCCAACCGGGGCGGGTGCCGCGGGCAAAAAGCTCCAGATAGGGGCCCTTGGAGCAGCTTTCGATCAGTTCGTACTGCTCGTCGGGTTTGCGCGAATGCTCGCGCTTGCGCGAGGAAATGTAGTTGACCTGGCTGCGACCGGGCGCCTCGGTCCGCGCATTCTTGCCGCGAACGCCGAACAGCATGAGTTCGGTCACGTTGCGGAAATAGAAGCCCACTCCACGCCCGTCGGAGCCGCCATCCTTGCGCACTTTGTGCCAAACGATGTTGGATTTGTACTGGAAGCCCCAAGCCTCCATAACCCTCAGACCATCGGGCAAGAGGGCATTGGGGACCCACATATAAAGATGAGCGGTCTGCTCGGCATGTTCCGAGATTGGCAGCGCGCAGATCTCGTCCGTCGACATCGTCCCGTAGCGCGCCAGACGACGGTGCTCCGGAGCAACCTTCCCTGTACGGTTGGTGAACCGCCACGGTGGATCAGCCAGAATGGTGCGAAACTTCTGACCATGCATCTTGCCGGTCAGGTCAAGAATTGTCTCGTTGACGTGCATATTCATGTGAGTGCCCTCCACGTCAGAGACGTTAACACCAGAACAAAACTAGAACAACCATGTTGCTAAGAGTGTTACTTGAGTCGGTGTGCCGAGTCTGCCGACCTTCGGGATAGCTTACGGTTCTCCTCAGAATCGTTCCCGCTTGTTTACCTCCGAGCCACCCATCCACGGAACATTAGGAAAAATCCGTATGATGCGGAACCATACTCATCCTTTTGAGTTATAGAGGTTCGGCGGGACAGGACCCGCCTGGTGTCAGGGGCGTATTCCATATGGCTGAGCTGGACTTCGCGCGCATTTTCGAGGCGCTGCCCAGCCCGTTCATGATCCTGGACCGTCAGTTGCGCTATGTGGCGGCAAATCGCGCCTATGAGGAAGTGACCGGCACGCCTTTCGCCCAGTTGCAAGGGCGCGTGCTGTTCGATCTGTTTCCCAATGAAGGGGAGGCGGGCACACGCCTGCGCGAGTCGTTCGAGCGCGTCCTGGCGACCGGTGAGCCCGACACCCTAGCCTATATCAACTATCCCATCACCGATAGCGACGGCAACGTCACCAATCGCTACTGGACGGCCGTGCATGTGCCCCTTGCCGGGTCTTCCGGCGCCACCGAATTCGTCATGCAGAACACGGTCGACGTGACAGAGCTGGTGCGCATGCGCGAGGCCGCCACCATGCCCTATAGCTCGATTTCGGCGGCCACAAGGCTGATCGAGCGGTCCCGCGAGGCGGAGGCGTCCAGCGCCGAGTTCCGCCGCCTGTTCCAGCAAGCGCCGGCTTTCGTAGCGGTGCTCTCGGGGGCCTCCCACATCTTCACCTTTGCCTCCGATTCCTATGTGCGCCTGATCGGGGGTCGCAACGTGATCGGCCAGCGGATCGTGGATGCATTGCCAGAAGTGGTGGAACAGGGGTTTGTCGAGGAGCTGGACCGTGTCTATCGGGAGGGCAGCGTGCACGCCGCGGAAGGCGCCCGCGTGATGCTCGAAAACGCGCCGGGACAACCGGCGCAGGAAACCTTCCTCGATTTCACCTACAATCCCATTCGCGACAGCGCCGGGGCCATAACCGGCGTGTTTGTCCAGGGGATGGATCGCACCGAGGCGGTGCGCGCCGCGCAGCGGCAGCGCCTCTTGATCGATGAACTCAACCACCGGGTGAAGAATACGCTTGCCACCGTCCAGTCCATCGCCAGCCAGACGCTGCGCAGCACCAATGACGTCGCCTTGGCCCGCAAAGCCTTCGAGGCCCGGATCATGGCCCTGTCCAAGGCCCATACCATGCTCAGCGACCGGCAATGGCACGATACCGAGATCGGACACCTGATCTGCCAGGAGCTGCGGGCTTTCGACGGCGACCAGGTGCGCTATGGCGGGCCGGTGCTGGTGGTCAATGCCAAGGCCACGGTGGCGCTGGCGCTGGTCGTGCACGAGCTGGCCACCAATGCGGCCCGGCATGGCGCCCTTTCGGTTCCCGAGGGCACCCTGGCGGTCAACTGGCGGGAGGGCGAGGACGATAGCCTGGTTCTCGAATGGGTCGAGCGCGGCGGGCCGCCGGTGCGCGAACCCTCGCGCCGCGGCTTCGGGTCGAGGCTCCTGAGCACGGTGGTGACCGGCGAACTGGGCGGGGAGCTGTCGCTCGAGCACGAAGAGGCGGGCCTTCGCGCCCAGCTCAGCATTCCCCTTTCCGCCTATCGTGTGCAGGAGGCGGTCTTTGTCTAGCGCGGCGCGGCGCGTCTTCGTCGTTGAGGACGAAGCGTTGGTCCTGATCAATCTCGAGGACATGCTCGACGATCTGGGGTGGACGGTTATCGGCCAGGCCATGGGGCTGGGCGAGGCCGAACGGCTGGCCGCGAATGTCGAGCCCGATGTGGCGATCCTCGATGTCAACCTTGGCGGCACGCCGGTGTTTCCGGCGGCACGCATCCTGGCCGAGCGCGGCGTGCCAATCCTGTTTGCAACGGGCTATGGCCGCGATGGCCTGCCGCCCGAATGGCAGGACCGACCGGTGATCCTCAAACCCTATACCCAGGGCGAGGTTGCCGCTGCCCTGGCCAACCTGGTCGGTTCGGTCTCCTGAGGCGCTTTTTCCCCCTTTACCAAGTCTCCATCGATCTGTGAAAAGCATTGGGTTTGCGGGCCTTGTGAAATAGGCTGCATGCCATCGGGCCGAAGCCCGGCCAGAATCGGTTCTTTGGGGGACTGTATGAGAGTTTTTGTGACGGGGGCGGCGCTCGTGGTTGGCCTCGCCCTCGCCGCTCCGGCCGTTGCTGCGCCGGGGCAGTGTTCCATGACGGGCTATGACGCGTTCGCGTGCGACGTGACCGTGGATGGAGGGGGGATCACCTTCGAACTGCCCAGTGGCGAGACCTTCGTCTTCGCCCATGAGGCCGATGGCGAGGGCCTGGGCTATCTGATCCCTGCCGAGCCGCAGCCCGGGCGCTATCCCGAGGAACTGGGGCGTTTCGTGCCGGTCGAAGGGGAAGCCGGCTGCTGGTTCGGCGCCAAGGACGAGATCACCTTCTGCGCCGCGCTGGAACAATAGCGTCATGACTGCCGAACCGTTCTCTATCGATATTGGCGGCGCTACGCTGACCGGGCTGGAGCAGGGCGACGGTCTGCCCGTCGTGTTCCTGCATGCCGGGGTCTGCGACAAGCGCATGTGGCTCGACCAGATGCAGGCGGTCGCCGATGCCGGCTGGCATGCCATTGCCTATGATCGGCGCGGTTATGGCGAGACCACCAGCGCCGATGAGCCGTTCAGCCATCTCGAGGATCTCGAAGCGCTGCTCGAAGCGCTCGACGTCCACGCGGCGGTGCTGGTCGGCTGTTCGATGGGCGGCGGTCTGGCCGTCGATTTTGCGCTGGCTCATCCGGGCCGGGTGATCGGCCTCGTGCTGATCGGCACCTCCATCACCGGGGCGCCCTGGACGGCCACCGCCGAAGAGCGTGCCATCGAGATGGCCGAGGAAGATGCCTGGGAGCGGGGCGACCTCGACCTGCTCAACAAGGTCCAGGCGCATGAATGGCTCGATGGTCCCCGTACCCGCAGCGGCCGCGTCGGCGGCGAGGCCCGCACCCTGTTCCTGGACATGAATGCCCTGGCGCTGAACAAGCCGCAGCTGACCCAGGAAGAGGCGCGGCCCGATGCCTGGAACCGCATGGAGGAGGTCAGCGCACCGACCCTCCTGGTCGTGGGCGATGAGGACTTTACCGCGCTGGTCGACCGGCACGAGACGCTTTCCGAGACCATGCCGAACGCGTTCGGGGTGGTGCTGGAGGGCGCGGCGCATTTTCCCAGCATCGAGAAGCCCGATCTCGTCAACTCGCTGCTTTTGCAGTTTCTCGATGCCTTTGATGGCGATGAAAGTGACGTGGATTCAGACGACTAGCGGCGCGACGCAAGGCGCGGTGCCGCCAACCTGCCAGACTGATTCAAGCCCTTCGCAGATTGATTCCGGTTTCTGAGAGACTGATTCATCTACTTGAATCAATCTCTCAGAATTTTCCCGTTATCTGTTGTTTTTCTTATCTTTTTGTCGTTCAGACGGCGATGATGCCGTCCAGATGGCGATCCAGCTGTGGCGTGGGGACATTGGTGAGGTCCTTGTTGAGCTCGGCCACCACGGTCTTCTTGACATGCTCGGACATCGCCTTGCGCAGATTGCCCAGGGCGATGGGCGCTGCGGCAATCACCAGTCGGTCGAAGGCGCCGGACTTGGCCTTTTCGTCCAGGATGCCGGCCACGGATCGGACGAACTCGGCCTCACGATGATCGGCCGGATCGGTCTTGGGTTCCATGGCGCTGCGACCCGGCCCCACGGAGGAGAAGCTGCGGCCAGGCCGGTCGGCATTGATGTCCTGGGTCTGGAGCGGCGGAATGGACCAGTCGAGGCCCTTGACGGTCGCCAGCCCCTTGCCGGGGCCGGAATGCTCGAGCACGCGGGCCTGGGTTCCATCGGCGATCAGGATCCAGGTAACGGTCTTTTTCATCTGCTGCTCCTCGTATTGGGACGGGCTCGGGCGCGCGACTGTGGCCGGCGCCTCCTGGGCCCAACGTCCGACACAAGTAAAGGTTGGGACGATGCCATCACCATTGCAAGGGTTGGCGATCACAAAGTCTGATTGGTCGCGAGCGCGACCCGCTGCTAGACCCGATTTGCGCCTCCCTTGGCGTGGAGCCTCGCATGACCCTTCCCGAACAAGCCCCGGAGCTCGCCGCTCCGGTCGTCGCCGCGCCCGCGGTTGATCCCAACGAGACCCGCAAGGGAGTGCTGTCGGCCCTGTCGGCTTATCTGCTCTGGGGTTTCCTGCCCATTCTGTTCCATTTGCTCGAACAGGCCGGTTCGGTGCTGATCGTCGCCGAGCGGACATTGTGGTCCCTGGTCTTGCTGGCCATCGTGCTGGCCTTTGCCGGCGGGTTCGGCGAGGTGCGGGCGGTGCTTGCCGATTTCAGGCGCATGCGCGTCATTGCGCTTTCTGCCCTGCTGCTGGTGGCCAATTGGCTGCTCTATGTGTGGGCGGTCGAAACCGGGCAGGTGCTGGAAGCCAGCTTCGGCTATTTCATCAATCCGATGGTCAATGTCGCCATCGGCATGCTGTTCCTGGGTGAGCGGCAGAACCGCCTGCAGACCATCGCCATCGCCATTGCGACGATCGCCATCCTGATCCAGGCAGCCGGGTTGGGGCGGGTGCCGGTGGTGGCGCTGGGCCTGGCCTTTTCCTTCGGGTTCTATGGCTTCATCCGCAAGACGGCACAGACCGGGCCGGCGACGGGGCTCTTTGCCGAAACCATCGTGGTCGCGCCCTTCGCCATGGCCTATGTGGTCTTCGACATGGCCACGCGGGGCATTGGCGTGCATGCCGATCCGGCCCAGTTGTTTCTCCTGATGCTCACCGGCCCGGCGACGGCAGTGCCGTTGCTGCTTTTCGCCTATGGGGTTCGGCGGTTGCGGCTGACGACAATCGGCATGTTCCAGTATCTGGCGCCCTCCATCCAGTTCCTGGTGGCGATCCTGCTCTTTGGAGAAGCGCTCAATCCGCTGCGCCTTGTCAGTTTCGCCCTCATCTGGGTCTCTCTGGCCGTGTTCTCCTGGGACAGTTTCCACCAGCGACGGCGGCGGGTGGCCGTCTAGTCTGCCAACTGCTCGAGCGCTGATTCCGCCGCGGCGCGTTCCGGCAGGTCCGTGCCCAGGCTCAGATAGCGTTCATAAAGACCGCGCGCCCGCTCGGCCCGACCTGCCTGTTCGTGCAGCCGGGCCAGGGCAAGCACGGCCCGCGGCTCTGGCAGGTCGCCGAGGGCCAGCGGCGAGAGCACATCGGCGGCCTCGGCTTTCCGATTGAGCTGCACAAGCAGGTCAGCCCGCGCCAGCACCTCCTCGACCGTCAGGGATGTCACCTCGGCCAGGCGCGCATAGGCGTCGGCCGCCCCCGCGAGATCGATGCGTTCGACGCGGATGGCGATAAGGGCCCGCAGCGCCTCGGCGCTGTCGGGCGCATAGTCGGCCCAGTCCTTGAGCAGGGTTTCGGCGGCGGCAAGGTCGCCGGCTGCCCGGTGCAACTCGCTGAGGCCGCTCAGCGCCTCGGCCGCCCCGGGATCGAGCGCCAGTGCCTCGGCATAGGCGACGCGCGCGGCTTCGTCGTTGCCGGTGGATTGGGCAATCTGCGCCACCCGGATAGGCGGTTGGGGCGAGAGCGGATCGGCCTGAGCGGCGGCCCGGGCTGCCGCTTCGGCGGCGCGCGCATCGCTCCGCGCCAGCGCGATCTCGGCGCGCAGCAGCAGGGTCTGGGACAGAAGGCCGCCGTCCTCGGGCATCAGCGCGACCTGCGCTTCTGCTGCCTCGATGTCCCCGGCGGCGAGGCCGGCACGCGCCAGGCCAAGTCGGGCCTGCGATAGATTGGGGTTGATCGCGATGGCCGCCTGGTAATGTTCCGTAGCAGCGGAAATGTCGTCTCCCGCCAGCGCGATGTCGCCCATCAGCGCATGGGCCCAGGGCGCGTCCGGGCCGCCCGCGGCCGCTATGCGGTGGGCGCGGGCTACCGCACCCTCCGGATCGTCGACAGCGCGTGCGGCGGCCCCGACCAGGGGATCGAGCACATCGAAAACAGCGCCAGCTGCGTCACGAAAATACTGTGCCGGCACAGTGGTGCCCATGGGCGGCATGTCGATCATCTCGGCGGTCCCCCGGACCACGCGCAGGCGGAGGCGCTGCCCGGTTGGCGCGCAGTCGGCCGTCTGGCAGGTGATCTCGCCGGTGATATGGGTTTCCTGAATGCCCAGGAATTCCCGGACCTGCTTGAGGACCGCATCGATCGAAAGCGTGGAGCCGGGCAGGGTGAATTCCACCAGCTGGCTGTCGGGAACCGCCACCAGCGTCTGCCGGGCCAGCGCCGCCGTGCGGCTATAGTCCTGCAGTCCATCCCAGACCCGATTGGCGGCGACGCTGGATGTCATGCCCCGATCGGCCAAAGCCTGCGGCACGGCAATGGGCTCGATAACGACGGGATTGCGGATGATCTGCACGCCCATGGTTGGCACCAGCAGCAGCGTGGCTGCAAAGAAGCCGATATTGATCATCATGGTGCGCAGGGTCGCCAGCCCCGCATCCACGCGGGTCAGGCTCAGGCCCTGTTGTGGCTGGACCTGGTTCATTGCGTCCCGGCCTCCACTTCTGCTGCCTTTTCAGCCTCTGCAGCGTCCAGTCCATCGAGAATGTCGAGAAAGCCTCGCGCCAGGTTGCCGTATTGTGTGCCGGACGTATCCAGTTCCAGCACTCGTTCAAGATCGATGCGGGCGTTGGCGTTGTCTCCCGTCATTGCCAGCGCGGCGCCGCGTCCGAACCGCGCAGCGGGGTCATAGGGCCGGATGGCGATGGCGCGCCCGAACCGCTCTATAGCCTCGGACAGGCGGTCCAGTTCCTGGAGCAGTCCGGCGGACTGGTAGAGCAGGTCGAAATCATCCGGCGTGATGGCCAGTGCCCGGTCGAAGGCGTCGAGTGCGTCCTGCTGGCGGCCCAGGAAGGTGAGGGCTGCGGCATGCAGGGCATGGGTGTCGGCCTCCGCCGGCCGGTAGCGTGCCGCGGCGCCGAGCAGGGCTTCGCCCTCCTCGATCCGGCCCGAGGAGAGGAGCGCGACAAAGACCGGTTCGAGTGCCAGTGGATAGGCCGGATCGATCTGCAGGGCGCGCCGGAACCAGTCCTGCGCAGCTTTGCCATTGCCGCGTTCCGCCTCGATCTGGCCGATGCGCGCAAAGTAGTGGGCGCTGCCGGGGTCCGCTTCGGCAGCCTCCTGAAACAGGGCGATGGCATCGTCGGGCGAACCCTCCGCCAAGAGCAGTTCGGCCCGCCCCTCGATCAAGGCCGGGTTGCCCGGTTCGCGCTGGGCCAGGTCGTCATAGACCTGACGTGCGGCGTCGAGGTCGCCGGCCTGGCGCAGCGCCCGGCCCAGATTGGCCTGGGCAATGGTGAAGGCCGGGTCCATTTCCAGTGCGGCCCGATAGGCTTCGACGGCGCCCTCGAAGTTTTCGACATTGCTGGCCAGGTTGCCCAGCAGGTTCTGGGCCCATCTGGCGTCTGGGTGATGCTGGCGCACCAACCGTCGGGCGAGGGTTGCCGCACGAACAGGCTGGCGGTCCGCCAGGGCGGCTGCGGCCACGAAGGGGTCGAGCACGCTAAGCACTTCCACGGCGGCGTCGGTGAAATAGCCGCGCTGGTCGGCATTGCCGAGCGGCGGAAGGTCGAGGACATCGCTGCCGCCCTTGAGGATGCGCAGGCGCAGGCGCATGCCGTCGGGTGTGCAGGCGGTGTCGGCGCAGACGAATTCCCCGCCGATGCGCGCCTGGTGCAGGTTGAAGAACTGCCGTGTCTGGCGGACGATGGAATCGAGCGACAGCCCGACCTCGGGGACCGTGAACTGTATGCGCTGGCTGTCGGGGATCGCGCTGAGGCTCGTCTTGGCGGTGCGGGCGCGCAACTGGGCGTCGCGCAGTCCGTCCCACAGCCGGCCGGCGACGACTTCGGGGCTCAGCCCCTGGGCGATCAGGGCCTTGGGCACGGCGATGGGCTCGATTACCACCTGCTCGCGCACGAACTGGGCGACCATGACGGCAAAGAACAGCACCACCGCCAGTACGAAGACGGCGTTGAGTACGACCTTGCGCAAAAGCGTCGCGCCGCTTTCGAGCGAGGGCAGGGAGACCCGGCGGCGTGGCTTTGGTGGCGGGGTAGCGGCGGCCGCAGCTGGGACGTCGTTTTCGGACGATTTGGGCGGGCGGGCCGACCGGGTGCGTGACGAGGGGCTCGCCGGCTTGCGGCGGGTCTTGCTCGCGGCTCTTGTGGCAGGCGCACGCGCCATCGGCAACGAACTCCGGCAGCACGAAAAACCGTGCCTGCAAAAGTCATATGGTCAAACCGCGTGGCTGACCAGTGGGTCCCCGGCGTCGCGGCGGATCACCTCGACGATACGTTCGAATATGGCCTCATAGGGCGTTGCCTCGCGCCAGACCAGGCGCAGTTCCCGCCCCGCCGCCGGGTCGTCCAGCGGATGGATGGCGATGCGCGGATCACTGGCCTCCTTGCGCAGCGATATCCGGGGCAGGAGGGTCACGCCCTGGCCATTGGCGACGAACTCGACGATGGTCGCCAGCGAGGTGGCGGCGAAGGCATGTGCGACCCTGTCGCCATCGAGCCGGCAGGCCGAAATGGCCTGGTCGCGGAAGCAATGACCTTCGTCGAGCAGCAGGATGCGGTCGGCAGGCAGCTCTGCAAGGTTGACCGGCTGGTTCGCTGCTTCGCCGCGCGGGGTCGCCAGCACGAATGGGTCTTCGAATAGCGTCCGGCAGCGCAGGCGCGGTCCCGTTGCGGGTGGCTCGGTGGCGATCAGGGCAATATCGAGTTGCCCGTCGTCAAGGGCGTCGAGCAGCGCCTCGGTACGGCTCTCGCTGATCGAAAATTTGACTTCGGACAGGTTTTTGGTGAGGGCGGGGTATATGCGTGGCAGCAAATAGGGCGCGACCGTCGGGATGAGACCGAAACGCAGCGGGCGATCCAGCCGGCCGCTGCGCGCCAGCGCGAAGTCGTCGAGCGCATCAGCGGCCTCGACCGCCTTGCTGGCACGGGCGATGAATTCGCGGCCGAACGGGGTCAGGCGGATACCGGTCTTGAGGCGGTCGAACAGCGTGGTGCCGCACAGCCCCTCCAGCGCGAGGATCTGCTGCGACAAGGCCGGCTGCGACACGGCGCAGGCCTCGGCCGCGCGCCCGAAATGACCGGTTCGCGCCACTGCCAGCGCGTAGCGCATCTGTTTGAGGGAGATGGTCATGATAAGTTCTTCCTATCGTGATTGGAAGAATTATCAATTGGTCTAATGAAAGTCACCCCTCTATAACGCCCACAGCTATTCTCAGGAGGCCCCCATGACCGATCCGAATCCCAAGTCCGAAGGTGGCAAGTGCCCGTTCCCCCATGGCGGTGGCCGCGGACCGAAGAACCGCGACTGGTGGCCCGAGGCGCTTGATGTGCAGGTGCTGCATACCAATTCCGCCCTGTCCGACCCCATGGGTGCCGATTTCGACTATCGCGAGGCCTTCAAGGCGCTCGACCTTGATGCGGTCAAGGCGGACCTCGCGGCCCTGATGACCGACAGCCAGGATTGGTGGCCCGCCGATTTCGGGCATTATGGCGGCCTTTTCATCCGCATGGCCTGGCACAGTGCCGGCACCTATCGCATCACCGACGGGCGGGGCGGGGCCGGCATGGGCCAGCAGCGTTTCGCGCCGCTCAATTCCTGGCCTGACAATGCCAATCTGGACAAGGCGCGCCGTCTGCTCTGGCCGATCAAGCAGAAATACGGCAATGCCATTTCCTGGGCCGACCTGATGATCCTGACGGGCAATGTCGCGCTGGAAACCATGGGCTTCAAGACCTTCGGCTTTGCCGGCGGCCGCGCCGATGTGTGGGAGCCCGAAGAGCTTTATTGGGGACCGGAAGGCACCTGGCTGGGCGATAGCCGCTATTCGGGCGAGCGCCAGCTCGAAGAGCCGCTGGCGGCGGTGCAGATGGGCCTCATCTATGTCAATCCGGAAGGCCCGAATGGCAATCCGGACCCGGTGGCGGCGGCCCGCGACATCCGCGAGACCTTTGCCCGAATGGCGATGAACGACGAAGAGACCGTGGCGCTGATCGCCGGTGGCCACACCCTGGGCAAGACCCATGGCGCGGGCGATCCCTCGCTGATCGGGGCCGATCCGGAAGGCGCCGATGTCGAAGATCAGGGCCTGGGCTGGAAGAGCACATTCGGCACCGGCATGGGGGCGGACGCCATCACTGGCGGCCCGGAAGTGATCTGGAGCCAGACCCCGACCCGCTGGAGCTATTACTTCTTCGAGAACCTGTTCAAATATGAGTGGGAGCTGACGACGAGCCCGGCCGGCGCCAAGCAGTGGCAGGCCAAGAATGCGCCGGCCGACATTCCCGATCCCTTCGATCCGAACAAGAAGCGCGTCCCCACCATGCTGACGACCGATCTGTCGCTGCGCTTCGACCCGGCCTACGAGAAGATTTCCCGTCATTTCCTCGAAAATCCGGAAGCCTTCAACGACGCCTTCGCCCGCGCCTGGTTCAAGCTGACCCATCGCGACATGGGTCCCAAGGCCCGCTATCTGGGCAAGGAAGTGCCGACCGAAGACCTGATCTGGCAGGATGTCATCCCGTCTGTCGACCATCCGCTGGTCGATGCGGCCGATATTGCCGCCCTCAAGGCGCAGGTGCTGGCCTCGGGGCTGACGGTCTCCGAACTGATCTCGACCGCTTGGGCCTCGGCCTCCACCTTCCGCAAGTCGGACAAGCGCGGTGGCGCCAATGGCGCCCGTATCCGCTTTGCTCCGCAGAAGGATTGGGAGGTCAACCAGCCGGCCCAGCTCGCCAAGGTGCTCGAAAAGCTCGAAGCCATCCAGGCCGCGTTCAACGCCGCGGCGACCGGCGGCAAGAAGGTGTCGCTGGCCGATCTCATCGTGCTGGCCGGTTCGGCCGGGCTCGAAAAGGCCGCCGCCGATGCCGGGCACACGATTGCGGTGCCCTTCACCCCGGGCCGCATGGATGCCGCGCTGCACCAGACCGATGTGGCGTCCTTTGCCGCGCTCGAACCGCGCGCCGATGCGTTCCGCAACTATTATAGCAAGCGCACCTTCATGAAGCCCGAAGAGGCCATGGTGGACCGGGCGCAGCTCCTCGGGCTGACCGGGCCGGAACTGACCGTGCTGCTGGGTGGCCTGCGGGTGCTCAAGGCCGGCGTCAACGAGCACGGCGTCTTCACCAACCGGCCGGGAACGCTGAGCAACGACTTCTTCCGCAACCTCCTGACCATGGACATTGTCTGGTCGCCCAGGGAGGGCGAGGAGGGCGTCTATGAGGGCCGCGACCGCAAGAGCGGCGCGCTCAAGTGGACCGGCACCCGCGTCGACCTCATCTTCGGCAGCCATTCGCAGCTGCGGGCCTATGCAGAAGTCTATGGCCAGGCCGATTCCGGTGCGAAATTCCTCCATGACTTCGTCGCGGCCTGGACCAAGGTGATGAACGCGGATCGCTTCGACCTGCGCTGAGCCAGCCCTGTCTCGATCACGGCCCCGGGATCTCAGGTTCCGGGGCTTTTTTGTTGGCCACGCGCAGCTTGCGCGGCTGTTTACGCAGATTTGCGTACAATTTGATTCAATTTTCCCGGCCCACTTTCAGCCCCCACAAGCAGTTCGGGATCAGTCTGGGTGGACTGTAACGGCAGAAGCCGGGAGATCGACCCATGACCGAGTTTGAAGAGGGCCACCGGGCGTTCGCGAATTTCCGCGTTCTCAACGGCGAGGACAACCAGTTCGAGCGCGAGCAATTGTTCCGTACCACGGCGCAATTGTTCAGCTATGTGTCGGACCGCTGCGACGACGATCAGGTCGCCCAATATGACGAAGTGCTGTGCCAATTGGCCGAGCTGGTCGAGGTGGAGGCACGGGTGCATGTCGCCAAGCTCCTGGCACCGCTGGAGCGGGCGCCGGGCACGGTGCTGGTCAAGCTGGCCAATGACATCATCGAGGTGGCCCGGCCGCTGCTCGAATTCTCCAATGTGCTCAGCGACGACGACCTCATCGACATCATCAACAACCGCACCGAGGACCATCGCGTCGCCATTGCCAGTCGCGCCGGGCTGACCGAGCGCGTCGGCGAGGCCCTGGTCGAACATGGCAAGACCGCCTCCGTGGTGCGCCTCGTGCGCAACCCCAAGGCTGAGTTTGATCGCGCGACGCTTGAAAAGCTGGTGCAGCGCGCCACCCAGGACGCTGAGATCGCCGCCGATCTGCGCGGTCGCACCGATATCGACTGGAAGTCGCTGCGTGGCGAGATCGACAATGTCGCCGGCAAGGTGCTCGAAACCCTGGGCAATATGGATCGCCATGTCGATCCGGTGGCTGCCGGCAAGATCAATACCGTCGTCTATAACCGCATCCGCAACCGCGCCGGCTTCAACGCGCAGGAGTGGAAGGTGGCCTATAACCAGGTCAAGGGCCTGGCCGACCGCAAGCAGCTCAACGACCGGGCTTTGGCCCGCTTCGCCCGCTTCGGCTATGGCCACCACGCCGCTGCGGCCATGGCGGTGATGCTGCAGGTGTCCCCGGAAATCGTGGTCAAGTGGCTGGCCAGCCAGGACTATGTCGCCGTCATCGTGGCCCTCAAGGCCTCCGGCATGGCCCCGGACCTGTTCGAAGCCATTGTCGCCACGCTGCCCTGGCGCGACCTGCCCAGCGACGCCGACAAGAAGATGGTGCATTCGCGCTTCGAGGCCCTCGAGGCCGAGGACGCCCGCCACATTTTCGAACTCTGGCGCGCCCACTCCTTCCGCAAACGCGCCATCAGCGAGGATCGGCAGACGGCGTAGGGCAGGGGGACCGCTAGAGGTTCCGAAGGCGTAGTGTTTTGCACCATCCACTGTCACCCTCGGGCGCGCCCGGGGATGCTCTTATTGTCTGGTTTGGGGTGGATTGCGGACTGGCGGCTACTGGGTTGCGATGGCAACCATGGAGACAACCGCGATGGGTGCGCCGAGGGCGATATAGAGGCAAACTCGGAACGGAAGTTTCTACGAAGTTAGCGAGAGGTCAGCGGTGGTCAATATGCGTCCGCAGTCGGTGCTCATTGATCCAGATTGTGTGGATGGCGCAGGCCAGAACCAGAAACTGGACCGAGACAAATATCCAGAAGCCTTGCGGATCAATCGCGCGCTCAACCCAATACGAGCCCAAACGACGGCGGCTAAACCTACCAGCTAAGAACCAACCTGTAATGAAAGCGTTGCCTAAGAGGTAACTAGATCCGAGTGCAAGCAACCCGCCAATGACCTGTGCCATTCGAGCTTTAGCGCGCTTGTTTGCCATCACCTTGAAACACTCGGATCGCTAAGCCAGAAAGTTGCCCAGACCAAAATACCCGAATGTCCCCGGGTGATAACGAGCCGGGATTCTGGGCTACCGATCGCATCCATAATCTGTCCTCAAGAGCATTCGTCTCCCTCCATGTTGATTTGGGCATTCTACACGGAAATGACGGATAGACGTCCACCACGCCACTGTCCGCTCCTGGAAAGCCGCTCGCGCAACGAAGACGACCGCGACGGGGTCGAAAACTGACGTCCAGCGTCGGTTGCAGCACCGCCACCCGTCCTCCCCATATCGGGGGCTTCGAGCCGTGCTGAAGGCCAAATTGCGCCTATGGCGCGATTTGAGGCGAGAAGGCCAAGACAGCGCCGCTCGAATGGCGGGCGCCGCGCGCGCAAATAGGTGCTGGACCGCGCTTCCAAAATAGATATAAAGATATCTTTATATCAGGAATGCATATGGCCGGTCTGGGAAAACTTGTCGGGGTGTTGAAGGCAGCGGGGGAGGACACCCGGCTGCGTCTGCTCGCGCTTCTGGCCGATGGGGATCATTCGGTCAAGGATTTGACGGAAATCCTCGACCAGAGCCAGCCGCGCGTTTCCCGCCATTTGAAGCTCCTGGCCGATGCCGGGCTGGTGCAGCGCCACGCCGAGGGCGCCTGGGCCTATTACAGGCTAGCGCCGGAAGGGCAGGGGGCGGAGCTGGCCCGCTGGCTGACGGCGCGGGTCGACCCACATGATCCCGCGCGCCGCCGCGACAAGGCGCGCCAGGCCGAGGCACGGGCCGCGCAGCAGACGCTCGCCGCCGATTATTTCGCCCAGGTGGCCGACAGCTGGGACCTCCTCAAGACCCTGCACGTGCCCGAAGCGGCGGTCGAGGCGGCGGTGCTGGCCGAACTGGGCGGGCGCAGCGTCGACCTGCTGGTTGACCTCGGCACCGGCACCGGGCGCATGCTCGAAGTGCTGGCGCCGGCCTATAAGCGCGGCGTGGGCGTCGATTCGAGCCGGGAAATGCTGGCCGTGGCGCGCTCGCGCCTGGTCGCCGCCGGCATCAGCCACGCGCAGGTGCGGCTGGGCGACATTGCTGCGCTCGATCCTGCCATCGGTCCCGCCGACGTTATCGTCATCCACCAGGTGCTGCACTATTTCGACGATCCGGGCCGCATGCTGGCGCAGGCTCGGCGCCTGCTCAAATCCGGCGGGGAAATCCTCATCGTGGATTTCGCCCCGCACGAGCTCGAATTCCTGCGCACCGAACATGCGCATCGGCGCCTGGGCCTGTCGCAGGAACAGATGAGGGACTGGGCCGCCCTTGCCGGGCTCGACGTGCTCGCCATGCGCGAATTTCCCAGCGACACCAAGGATCGCGGGCTGACGGTGTGCCTCTGGCATCTCGGCGACCGCAACAGGACGGAATAGGTTCATGATCGACGACAATCTGCGCGCCAGCCGCAAGACGGCCGACCAGCGCCCGGCGCTGCAAATCTCCTTCGAATTCTTCCCGCCCAAGACCGACGCAATGGAAGAGCGGTTCTGGGACAGCATTGCCAAGCTGGCGCCGCTGAGCCCGCGTTTCGTCTCGGTCACCTATGGCGCCGGCGGCTCGACGCGCGAACGCACCCTGCGCATGGTCAGCCGCATCACCAATGACACCGGCGTGCCTGCCGCCGCCCATTTGACCTGCGTCGGGGCGACCCGCGACGAGGTTGATGCGGTGGTGCGCGGCTATCAGCAGGCCGGGGTGAACAGCATCGTGGCGCTGCGCGGCGATCCGCCGGAAGGGGTGGGTCAGCCCTTTACCCCGCATCCGCAGGGTTATCAGAACGCGGCCGATCTCGTGGCCGGCATCCGGAAGATCGGCGATTTCGACATCTCTGTGGCCGCTTATCCGGAAAAGCATCCGCAGAGCACCGATTGGGGCGCCGATATCGACAATCTCAAGCGCAAGATCGATGCCGGCGCCGACCGCGCCATCACCCAGATGTTCTTCTCCAATGCCGATTACCTGCGCTATGTCGAGCGGGCCCGCAAGGCGGGGATCATCGCGCCGATCGTGCCAGGCATTCAGCCGATCCATTCCTTCAAGCAGATTTCCGGTTTTGCGGCGCGCTGTGGCGCCTCCATTCCCGGCTGGCTGGCCGAGCGCTTCGAAGGGCTGGACGAGGATCCGGAAACGCACGCACTGGTGGCGGCGGCCGTCGCGGCCGAGCAGGTGACCGAATTGCTCGACGAGGGCGTGACCGAATTCCATTTCTACACGCTCAACCGCTCCAACCTGGTGCTGGCGCTGGCGCGGCTGCTGGGCCGGCGGCCCTGACCCGGGCGGGCGTTCATCGCCCGTTCAGCCAGCGGACCGGATGATGGTGAACGCGCCCTTTCATATTGTGGCCACGAAAAAGGGCGATGTCCCCGCGCTCGGGCGGAGCATGTTGGAAGTTCGTTTCTATGCCGATTGATCGCCGTATCACCAATGGCCTGGCCTGGGCTGGCGCCCTGCTGGTCGTTGCCATTCCCGCCGCCGATGCCGCCCTGCGGCAGTTCGGTGCGGCCGAAAACCCCCAGCTCGCGCTGATCGAAGAGCAGCCGTCGCCCGTCGCCGCGCCCGCCTTGCCCACCCCGGCGGCCGAGCGTCCGCAGGCCGCGAGCATGCCAGCGCCCGAGGTCGAGAAGCCTGCGGCGCCAGTCCGTGCTGCACCGGCGGTGGCCGAAGCGGCGCCAGAATCCAAGCCTGCGCCGGAAGCGAAGCCGGCACCGATCGCGGTGGCGGGTTTGTCCTCTTCTCCATCCAGCACCGATGCCGTCGACCAGTTCCTGCAGTCCGGGCGGCCCCTGCCCAGCTATATCACTGGCGGAGCCGGGGGTCAGGCCGAAACGGCTCCCGCGCCTGCCATCGGGCCTGCACCAGAACCGGCCATTGCCACCGTGGCACCCGAGACCGATACCGAGTCCGTGCCCCAGCGCGAGAGCACTGCCAGCGTGACCCGCACCCGTATCGTCACCTTCCCGACCCCGGTGTCGGAGCGCCCGGCTTCGATGCCGCGCACGCAGGTGGCGGCGCAGCCGCCCCTGATCATCGACACGCCCGAGCCGGTGGTGACCGCTGCCGATCTCGAGGATTGGGAAAGCGGTCCGCTGTCGGAATTCCTGGCAGGGCGGCAGGGCCAGGCTCGTCCGGCCACGTCCGACTACGACGAGGACGGGTTCTTCCTCGACGAGGGCCCGAATTCCACCGCCCGGTACCAGCGCTTTCCGCGGGCCTATGATGGCAATTTCTATCCCTTTGAGTAGGCGGCAGGGCCGCCATGCCTGAGCGGTCATGGACGCCGCGCGGCGAAGCGGGTAGTCCTGTTGCCGACGGGAAGGAAGAAAGCGTCAAAATGCTGTGTTGCGTCCGCAAGGCCGAAGACAATCGCGATGTCTGGCAGAAGCTCGCCCAATTCCTGGGCTCCTTCAGCCAGCGCACCGGTGTTGCCGGCCGCATCGCCGACATCCTCGACCCCGACACATGGCTGCCGGGTGGTCGTGACGCTGCGTTCACCCTGGCGCTGATTGCGCTTTCGGCCAAGATGGCGGTTGCCGATGGCGCGGTGACCGCCTCGGAAGTGCGGGCCTTCAACGCCACGGTGGAGATTGCCAAGGGCAGCGAGCCGCAGGTGGAGAGGCTCTTCAATCTCGCCAAGCAGGATGTGTCCGGCTACGACGCCTATGCGCGCAAGGTGGCGCGGTTCTTCGCCGATACGCCCGATACGCTGGAACATGTGCTCGATGGCCTGTTCTTCATCGCCACTGCTGACGGGCTGGTGCATGAGGCCGAGCTTGACTATCTGCGCGAGGTCAGCGCGATTTTCGGGTTCGATGATGCGCGCTTCGAGCAGATCGCCAGCCAGCATGTGATGCTGGGCGCCGATGTCGATCCCTATACCGTTCTCGGCCTCAGCCATGACGCGCCGCCCGAAGAGGTGCGCCGGGTCTACCGGCTTCTGGTGGCCGAGCATCATCCCGACCGGCTGATCGCCAAGGGCGTGCCGGAGGACCTGATCGATGTGGCAACGGCCCGCATGTCGGCGATCAACCTGGCCTATCAGGCGATCACCAAGCCGAAGCCGCAGCCGCTGCTCACTTGACGACGCGCCATTGCTCCCGCACATAAGCCGCGCCAGTTGACCGGGTGACCGCTGACGGACGGGTAACTGTCCGCTGGAGGAAAGTCCGGGCTCCATCGAAACACGGTGACGGCCAAAAGCCGCCGGGGGCGACCCCAGGGAAAGTGCCACAGAAAGCAAACCGCCGCTCTTCGGAGCGGCAAGGGTGAAAGGGTGCGGTAAGAGCGCACCGGGCCGCTGGCGACAGGGGCCGCACGGTAAACCCCACCGGGAGCAAGACCAAATAGGGATGACGCGGGTTTCGGCCCAGCCTGTTTCGAGGCCATGTCGTCCGGGTTGGTTGCACGAGCGCGCTGGCAACAGCCGCCTCAGATGAATGGTCACCACGTCGCGGCAACGCGGCCCTACAGAACCCGGCTTACAGGTCAACTGGCGCTGACCCCTTCGAATTGCCGTTTGGTGACAGTAGTTTAATGCACCGGCAAGCAACGGAAACCTTCCGGAAAAGCTCCCGCAATGTGGCGACGGGCATGTAGGGCTCGTTCACAACACACGGAGCCTCCCCAATGAAGAAGATCCTGACTGCCGTCCTCGCCCTGACCCTGGTGACCAGCATTGCCGCCCCGGCCTTCGCCTGGACCGCGGACACCTGCCCGTTCACCGACAAGGCCCTCTGCGTCACCGAGTCGCTCTCCTCGCAGACCGACGACGCGTAAGCAGGCCGCATGAACGGCTGAAGTGCCATCGCCCCGGGGATGTCCTTCCCGGGGCGAAGCCATTGGGGCACTTGATCATGACGGATGGGACCGGTACAGGGTGCGGCTTTCCTCCGCCGTTCTGAACTGGCGGGCACACGCTTCGGAGTTTTGGCGCGATGCCCCTGGCTACCCCCTACTATCTCATCGACGAGTCAGCGCTGGCGCGCAATCTCATGCGTGTCGATGCGCTGCGGGCCGCGTCCGGCGCGAAATGCCTGCTGGCGCTCAAATGCTTTGCCACCTGGTCGACCTTCCCCCAGATCGCGCCGCATATGGATGGCACCACCTCGTCCTCGCTGAACGAATTGAAGCTCGGGCGCGAAAAATTCGGCGGCGAAACCCATGCCTATTCGGTGGCCTGGTCGGATGGCGAGATCGACGAGGCGATCGCCAATGCCGACAAGATCATCTTCAATTCGGTCAACCAGCTCGAGCGCTTCGGCGACAAGGCCAGCCATCTGCCCATCGGGCTCAGGGTCAATCCCGGCGTCAGCCACTCGCATTTCGACCTTGCCGATCCGGCACGACCGTTCAGCCGGCTGGGGGAAAGCGACCGGACAAGGGTCGAGGCGGTGATGGACCGGATCTCCGGGTTCATGCTGCACTGCAATTGCGAGAACGACAGCGTCGAAGCCTTTTCCAGCCTGCTCGACAGCATCGAGGAGAGATTGGGCGACCTGCTGGCCCGGCTCGACTGGGTCAGCCTTGGCGGTGGCATCCATTTCACCAGGGATGGCTATGACATTGCGGGCCTGGCGGCGCGGCTCAGGGCATTTGCGGACAAGTTCGGGGTGCAGGTCTATCTCGAACCGGGCGATACGGTGGTCACCGATACCACCACGCTGGAAGTGAGCGTGCTCGACATCGTGGATAATGGCAAGGCGGTGGCCATTGTCGACAGCGCCGTCGAGGCCCATATGCTGGACCTGCTGGTCTATCGCGAAAGCGGGTCGGTGGCGCCCAATGCGGGGCCGCATCGCTATCAGATCGCGGGCAAATCGTGCCTGGCCGGGGATGTGTTCGGGGAGTTCGATTTTCTCGAACCGCTGGCCGTCGGGGACCGTATCTCCCTGTTGAATGCGGGCGGATATACCATGGTGAAGAAAAACTGGTTCAATGGCGTGGCAATGCCCGCTATAGCCATCCGCAGGAAAAGCGGCGTGATCGACCTTGTGCAAAGTTTCGATTATGCCGACTATGTCGCCAGCCTGTCATAGGGACAGGCTGATCCGTTACCCCTCGAAAAAGGTGTTTCGTGCCAATTGAAAAAGAATCTGCTGATCATCGGCGCCGGAGGTGTCGCGCAAGTCGCTGCCTATAAGGCAGCAATGCACAACGATGTGCTCGGAGACATCCACATTGCCTCCCGCACGCTGTCCAAATGCAAGGCGCTGGTCGCCGGCATCGTGGACAAGAAGGCGCTCAAGCGCCCGGGCATCCTGGCCGCCCACCAGCTCGACGCCATGGATGTCGAGGCCACCAAGGCCCTGATCCGGCAAACCAAGAGCCAGATCGTTCTCAATGCAGGTTCGGCCTTTCTGAACATGAGCGTGCTGCGCGCCTGCATGGACACGGGCGCCGCCTATATCGACACCGCCATCCACGAAGACCCCGCCAAGGTGTGCGAGCAGCCGCCCTGGTACGGCAATTACGAGTGGACGCATCGCGAGGAATGCGAGCGCAAGGGCGTGACGGCCATTCTGGGCGCGGGCTTTGATCCGGGCGTGGTCAATGCCTATGCGGCGCTGGCGGCCAACAGCTATTTCGACCGGATCGACAGCATCGACATCATCGATGTCAATGCGGGCAGCCATGGACGCTATTTCGCGACCAATTTCGATCCCGAGATCAATTTCCGCGAGTTCACCGGCACCGTCTGGAGCTGGCAGCAGAGCCAGTGGACGGCGAACAGGATGTTCGAGGTCAAGCGCACGGACGACCTGCCGGTCGTGGGCGAGCAGACCACCTATCTCACCGGCCATGACGAAATCCATTCGCTCTCGGCCAATCTCGGCGTGCCCGATATCCGCTTCTGGATGGGCTTTGGCGAGCACTATATCAACGTCTTCACGGTGCTGAACAATCTCGGCCTCCTGTCCGAGCAGCCGGTGACGACTGCCGAGGGGCTGGACGTCGTGCCGCTCAAGGTGGTCAAGGCGGTGTTGCCCGATCCGATGTCGCTGGCGCCGGACTATACCGGCAAGACCTTTATCGGCGACCTTGTCAGGGGCGTGCGCGATGGCGTCGAGACCGAGCTCCTGGTCTACAATATTGCCGACCACGAAGAAGCCTTTGCCGAGACCAACAGCCAGGCGATCTCCTATACGGCCGGCGTCCCCGCCATCGCCGCCGCCATGCTGATCGCCAGGGGCGAGTGGGATTGCCACCGCATGGCCAATATCGAGGAATTGCCGCCAGTGCCGTTCATCGATCTCCTGGGCAGGATTGGCCTCACCACCCGCGTGCGGGACGACAAGGGCGACCGCGCCTTCGACCCGGCCGAGTTCGGCGAGAACCGGCAGGCGCCCCCCAAGGCGCGCGAAGCCTGATGATCCATTAAGCGGCCGGGGTTTCCCCGGCCGTTTTTCATTGTGGAGCGGTTCAAAGAGCCTTCCGCAGGCCCCGAAGGCATGCCGAAGTGCCGGATGGCGTGATCGCCTCCGGATTTGATGTGGGACGTATCCCGAGGCGCGTGCGTCTCAGTAAAATAGTAAAATAGAGACGTCGCCGCCTCGGGACACCGGTTTTTCGTAAAGGACTCGGTCCCCATTGAACGCTCGTCGCAGGGTGACCGCTTCCTGGACGCGCAACTGGAGCGACCCAATCACGCCCGGCTCCCCCCGCAAAAGTTCGCTGCAGTCCGTCCGCGCGGGAGTGATGGGGGGGAGTATGGGGGACGATTGAGGGGGCGGGGATTACTTTTTTGCACCATGCGCTGAACCAATCCCGGTCCGTCCTCGGACTTGATCCGGGGGCCTGCCTCAACGCGCGCCCGGTGTGGCGTCGGCTGGCCCTCGGGTCAGGCCCGAGGGCGGCGCGGTGGGTGGGGCAGGATCCGTGCAAATGGCGAGGATGGCAGGTTCGGACCTCAAATCTGTCGTCCGAGCCCATACGATGAGACGATCAAAAACTGCCGACTTCCGACCCACCGCGCGTCACCCTCGGGCTTGTATCGACGATATCTGATTAAGTTGTCCCGGGAGGCGGTCGCAGCCGCACTCCCGGGTTGACAGCGACCGTCCTCGGACAGGCCTTATCGGCCGAGGTTAAGCAGGGTCCTGTCGGCTCTTCCCTAAACCCGAACAGTTGTGAGGGCAGTTGCCCGCATCACAAGCCAGGGAGAGGCGAGAGAGATGATATCAGAAGCCATCGTCGCGGGCATCGACGTTTCCAAGGATCGGCTGGACGTGCATGTCCTGCCCGGCGCCCAGGTGCTGAGTGTGGACCATGCCCCCAAAGGGCTGGCACGGCTGGTCGGGCTGCTGCGCCGTCTGGGCGTGCAGCGGATCGGGTTGGAAGCCTCGGGCGGTTATGAGCGCGCGGCACTGGACGTGCTCGCACAAGCCGGGTTTGCGGTCTGTCTGGTTCCACCCGCCCGCGTGCGGGCTCTGGCCCACGCCCTGGGTCGCCATGCCAAGACCGATCCAATCGATGCCAGGATGATCGCCTGTTATGTGCAACTGGCGCCCGGCCAGCACGACTATCAACGCGACCCGGCGCGCCAGCGGCTGGACGAGCTGGCCGGCCTGCGCCGGCAATTGATTGCCGAACGCAACAAGCTCGTTTCCCGGCTCGATATCGCTACCGACACGATGGTGCGACGCATGCTGGCCCGCATGCACACCATGGTCGGGGGCCACATTGCCCGGCTCGATGCCGAGATCGCCAGCCATATCCGCGCAACCCACCTCAAGGCGCGCTATGAGATCCTGCTCGCTGTGGCGGGTGTCGGCCCGGTTCTGGCCGCTACCTTGCTCTGCGATCTGCCCGAGCTGGGCCATGCCACGCCCAAACAGCTCGCCAGCCTGGTCGGGGTGGCCCCGCATGCAAGGCAATCGGGGCGAACGGCACGTCCCGGCCGATGCAGCGGCGGACGCGCCAGTGTCAGAAACGTCCTCTATATGGCAACCCTGAGCGCCCTGAAGGCCCGCAGTCCTGCACTCCGAACCTTCTATGACCGCCTCAGGGCCAACGGCAAACCCTTCAAGGTCGCCATCAACGCCGCAATGAGAAAGTTCATCACAATCCTCAGTGCCATCGTCAAACAATCGACAGTTGCTTGACCCGAGGGCTCTTCACTTGGCGATGTGATCCCAGAGATCGCGCCTATTCAGACTTGTGTCGCTTCACAGCGCCCCTGCCAAACCCCCAAAGTACAGGGCCCTCGGCTCAAGGCCGAGGGTGACGGCCGGTGGGGTGGAAACAAAGAGACAAAACCGGAAGACCGATTTCGACCCCATTTCGGCCCTACAGACTGGTGTACGCGAAGCTTGGAAGGGGACACCGTGATGTAGCTCATCTTGCAATGCAGCATATCGGCTGTCGCGCCTTCCGGTCAGGGAAGGGTCAATGAAGTGGGGTTACGACACCGCGAAATATCTCCGCTACCGCGCTCGAGAACGATAGCCATTCGGCATCAGATGGCGGTGGGTTTTCGCCAGCCAGCAAGAATACGATACGGTAGTAAGTTGTCGGCGTTAGAGCCCGGGAATGTGAGCATTCGTAGTTGCCGCTTTCGGGCCGCTTCTCGCAGCGAACCGCGACTGGGCCATCGGCCAATTGCCCCTCCCAGTATGCCCTGCCGTCGTTGCGTACAGTCATGGAACCATCCTGGCTCACCGGAGCAGCCAAGGGTCGCTCCGGTCTTGGACGATCCAAATTCGTTCCGATCTCGCGCCCCGGTGCTTTTTCCCTGATGTTGAATAGAAGTCCTTTTTCAAGCAGGGGAATTTGGCAGAGGGAAACCAGATTTGTCGGTAGCTGAGGATTTGACGCGCAGTTCAAGAAGTAAGTGAAGGCTAAAGCTTGGGGCACGTCGCCCCCAGAAATGGCTCGCCAAGCGGCATTCTGGAGACATTGGTTCCAATGCCGGAAGTTCGGGTTCTCCAAAATAGAAAGTTTCGCCCAGGGTCGGATCGAGTGCACCAGGCGACGTGCCAATCCCATGCACGGTCAGTGCAGGTGTCGGGGTCAACACAAACCTCTCGTGGCCAACCTGTATTTGGATGTCATCATATCCAGTCGATTGGGCCGATGTGGTTATCGTACCGAAGGCTGAAATGCACAGCAGCGTGAGCGCTGATAGAACTTTCCGCATTACTATCTACCGTCACCAGTGTCCGCTTTCGCGCCATCTTGCCCCAAAGCCGTCTTTCCGCAAACCACCCCAAATAAGACATCCTGAACCCACCGCATACAAAGCGTGGTCCTTGCGAACATGCCGATCGCAAGCGACGTAATTGTCGGCCCTGTCTGACGTCATGTATGAAATAATTGACACAACGTCGCCTTTCCCATACCTTGCGTCCAGTAAACGAGACATGGTGTGCGCGATGACGTCGAAGGAAATGATGGCCTGGGTGCAGTTGCTGGGGGTGGCCGGGGTTGGTGGCTGGCTGGCGTTGGATGCGCTCAATGGCGGGGCGACGGGTTCGACGGCGGAGATCGCCACAAAACTGCTTTGGGCGGTGGGGGCGATGATCGGGTTCAACATCGTGGGCGCGATCATCGGCACCATCCTGGTGTCGATCGCCCAGGGCGCGGAGCTGAAGGACGAGCCGGCCGATGAGCGCGACCATCTGGTGTCGGCCAAGAGCCAGCGCAACAGCGCGATAGCGACCTCGATTCTCGCGGCGCTGGCGCTGATCCCGCTGGCGCTGGGGGCAGGGGGCAATCTGGCGGTTTATGCGCTGTTCGTGGCGCCGGTGATCGGCGGGACGATCAATGCCGCCTCCGAACTCTATTTCTACCGGACGATGTAAGCGCGATGGGCAAGGGACAGGCCAATGTCAGCAATACCATCCGCACGCTGCGCTTTCATGCCGGCGAGATGACCCAGGCGGCGCTGGCGGAAAAGGTGGGCGTGACGCGGCAGACCATCGTGGCGATCGAGCAGGGGCGCTATTCGCCCTCGCTGGAGGTGGCCTTCCGCATCGCCCATGTGTTCGGCGTGCCGCTGGACGCGGTGTTCCAGTGGACGCCACCCGAGGCCGACCCGGCCTGAACCGGGGGCCTTCGGGCCGGACTGAGCCGAATGAAGCCGACCAGACTTTGCGACCCCGACGCAACCGCCCGGCCGCGCGAGACAACACGCATGGAGATTTGAGCGATGAAAGTTGCTGCACAGAAACGCTATGGCGGCCCCGAGGTCATCGAGATCGTTGACCGAGCGCGGCCGGTCCCGGGCGCGGGAAAGGTGCTGGTCGAAGTGCATGCCAGCACCGTAACATTGGCGGATTGCGCCTTTCGCAAGGCCGATCCGTTCATCGTGCGGTTCTTCGGCGGGCTGTTCCGGCCCAAGCTGGATGTGCTTGGGGACGATATTGCCGGTGTGGTCGCCGAATTGGGCCCGGGGGTGACGCGCTTTGCCGTGGGGGACCGGGTACATGGCTGCACCGGAGCGAGCCTGGGCGGCATGGCCGAATATGTGTGCGTCAAGGAAAGCGCCGCGCTGGTGAAGGTGCCGGACGGGGTGGAACTGCTGCCGCTGGGCGGCATGAGCTATGCCTATCTCACCGCGATGCCGTTCATGCGTGACGAAGCCAGGGTGAAGCCCGGCGATCGGGTGCTGATCAATGGCGCGGCCAGCAGCGTGGGCGCCATGGCGGTGCAGTTGGCGCACCATTTTGGGGGCGAGGTGACGGCTGTGGCCTCGGGCCGTCATCGGGCCCTGGTGGAGCGGCTGGGAGCCGATCATTTCATCGACCGGCAACAGGCGGATTTCACGGCCAATCCTGGCGCCTATGACGTAATCTTCGATGCGGTGGGCAAATCGAGCTTTGCGCGCAGTGCTCCGGCGCTCAGGCCGGGCGGGATCTATCTGACCACCGTGCCGAGCTGGGGCATTTTCTGGCTGATGCTGACCGGCGGCAAACGCGGCGGTAAGCGCGGCCGGCTGGCGACCACGGGCCTGCGCAATGAGGTGGACAAGCTCAACGACCTGCACATCCTCAACGACCTTCTGGCACGAGGCGTCCTGCGCCCGGTGACCGACCGGGTGTTTCCGCTCGACCAGATCGTGGACGCGCACCGCTATGTGGAGCGCGAGGTGAAGGCGGGTGATGTGGTGGTCGCCATGCCCGTCGCGCAGGCGCCGCTCTTGTTGACGAGCGCGACGGAGGGGGCGGCGGCCGGTTCGGCCATTCGAGCATAGCTCTCATGGCCTTGAGACCTGAAATCGCCCCACCGGGGCGATTTTTTGCGGGCTCAGGCCGCGAAGGTGACGTGGACGCGGGTGCCGGGGCCTTCGCCATAGGCGACGCTGGCACCCAGGCTGTGGGCCATGGCCTTGACGATGCGGCTGCCCAGGCCCGTGCCCTGCGGCTTGCCGGTGCCGGCCCAGCCGATGCCATCGTCCTCGACGGTGAGGCGGACCGAACCGTCCTCGCGCACCATGTGCACGCGCACCTCGCCCGGCTCGCGACCGGCATAGGCATATTTGAGTGCGTTGGTGACCAGTTCGGTGACGATGACGCCCAGCGAGGCCACTTTTTCGGTGGGCATGGGGAAGCCCTCGACATCCACCCGGATGCTGGCGGTGCGGCCCTCGGCCTGAAGGGTGTTTTCAAGTTCGCCCACCAGGCTATTGAGATAGTCGCCCACCTGCACGGTGCGCACATCGTCGGAATTGTAGAGGTGCCGGTGCACCCCGGCGATGGCCTGGATGCGGGCCTGGGTCTCGCTGAGGGCGCGCTTGGCCTCGGCGTCCTCGACGGCATTGGCCTGCAGGCCGACCAGGGCGGCGACCATGGCCAGCGAATTGGCGACGCGGTGATTGACCTCGCCGAGCAGCATTTCGGCGCGCTCGCGGGCCTCGTGCACTTCGCGCTCGGCCTGGGCCTTGGCGCGGTTGAGCCGCACGCGGTCGATGGCGTGGTCGATGGAGGCGACGAGCAGTTCCATGAACTCGTCGGACAGCGTCTTGGGTACGAAATCGGTGGCGCCCGATTTCAGCGCGGCGACGGCGATGTCGGTTTCTTCCGAGCCGGTGCAATAGACCACGGTGGGCCGGTCTTCCATGCCTTCGAGGCCCTTGAGGACGTCGAGGCCCGTGCCCGTGGGCAGGTAGTGATCGAGTGCCACCACGTCGATGCCGCCCTGGCGGATCAGCGCGAGCCCGGCCTCGGCGGTTTCGGCGTGATCGAAGATGTAGCCGCGGCGCAGCATGGCCTTCTCGACCAGGCGGCTCAGGCCCGGGTCGTCATCGATGTAGAGAACATGCGGCGTACGGTTCGGCATCGTGGGCTATTCGGCCTCGGGAATCTGCATGACCGAGAAGAAGAGACCCAACTGCTTGATGGCGTTGGCGAACCCTTCGTAATCGACCGGCTTGGTGATGTAGACATTGGCGCCCAGATCGTAGCAGCGCTGGATTTCGCGCTGGTCGTCGGTGGTGGTCAGCACCACCACGGGCGAGCGCTTGGTGTGTTCGTTGCCCTTGACCTTTTCGAGGATGTCGATGCCGGTCATGTCGGGCAGGTTGAGGTCGAGCAGCACCAGCAGCTGGCGGCCCTTGTTGACCAGGCCTGAGCCGTCCGGCCCAAGCAGATAGGCCAGGGCCTCGGTGCCGTTGGTGAAGGGGACGATCTCGTTGGCGACACCGGCGCGGCGAATGTTCTTCTCGATGAGGCGGGCATGCCCCTCGTCGTCCTCAACCATGATGATGGTGACGGGCCGTGCATTGTTCATGCGCCAAAGCTCCCTAGATAGCTGCGCGCGTCGCGCGGCAGATTGATGATGAAGGTGGTGCCTTCCCCCAGTTTCGAGGTCAGCGTGACGTCGCCGCCCAGGCTGCGCACCATGGTGCGCACATGTGCCAGGCCGATGCCTTCGCCGGCACTGGTCTGCGAGCCGGAACGCCGGAACAATTCAAACACCCGCTCATGGTCGGTGTCGGCAATGCCGCGCCCATTGTCCTCGATCTCAAGGATGACACGATTGCCCGGGACATGGCGCGCCTTGATGGCGACCCGCAGGGGCCGGTCCGGCTCCTGATACTTGACGGCATTGTCGAGCATATTGCCCAGGATCTGCTCGAGCGACAGGCGGTCGGTGATGAGCTTGCCCACGCGGATATCGGTGGTGATCTCGCCCTCGCGCTCGCTGACCTGATGATGCACCGCCGCGGCGCTGGCCTCGGCGACCTCGGACAGGTCGACCGGCTCGGGCTTGAGCTGGCGGCGCCCTTCGCGGGAAATCTTGAGGATGGCGTTGATCAGGCCGTCCATCTTGCGGGTGGCGGCGCGGATGAAGGTGATGGCCTCGGGCAGGTCCTCGGTGGCGGCAAGACGGGCTTCACCGGCCGCGGGGTCATCCTCGTTGACTGGCTGGGATTCCATATAGGTCCTGACCGCCTCGACGCTGGTTTCGAGCTCGGCGGTAAAGCCCATGATGTTGACCAGGGGGGCGCGCAGGTCATGGGTGACGATATAGGCGAAGCGCTGGATTTCCTCATTGGCCTTGCCCAAGTCGGCCGTGCGCGCACGCACCCGCTCTTCAAGGCTCGAATTGGCCTCCTCGACGGCACGGCGGGCATTGGCCAGTTCCTGGGTATAGCTCAGCACGGCCCAGATGGCGCCGCCGATCACGGCAAAGATCACCAGGGCGCCCACGATGGAGACGATGCGCAGAAGGTTGGCGGTGCTGCGCTGGTCCTCGACGCCCTGGTCGAGGCGGGCATCGGCGGCATCGATCAGCCCGGTAAAGAAGGTCCGGGCGCGGTCCATGGCCTCCTTGCCGGCATCGGTGCGGATGATTTCGGCGGCTTCCGCCCGCTGGTCGGCCTGGACCAGCTCGATGGTGCGGGTCATCTCGGCGAGCTTGAAATCGATGTCGCCATGCAATTGCTGGAGCGGTTCGGCAGCCTGGGGATAGGGCAGCAGGACCGCATCGAGGCGGTCCATGGCCTCGTCGATCTGGGGCAGGGCGGCCTGATAGGGTTCGAGATATTGCTGGTCGGCGGTGATGATGAAGCCGCGCTGGCTGGTCTCGGCGTCCTGCAGCAGCGAGCGCAGGTCGACGGCCGCGGCGCGTGCCTCGCGTGCCTCGACCACCTCGTTGAAGTAGACCTGGGTGCGTTCGCCGAGCCAGAGCGTCGTGCCGACGATGCCCATCAGCGCCAGCAGGCCGACAAGCAGCAGCAGGGCGGTGGACCGCACGAATGTCTTGCTGGTTATCGGCATTGCTTCCCCGGATTGATCGGACCTTCATCGCCCGATCCGACCCCAAGGGCAATATGCATAGATTAATAGACGGGCGGTTTTCCCGCCCCGGCGTGCATCCTAGGCGGATGCGAATGGGAAACAGAATCTTAAGCGTCGGTATGCAAGATCGGGCGGAGTTTATGTAACCGGCGTCGTACCAGCCGGAGTGGAGTAGTAGCGGATATGGGCAAGCCTTCCCTGCCCGAAACCGATGTGCAGGGCGGTCCGCATGTGCCGGTCCTGCTCGAGGAAGTGCTATCGGCGCTCTCGCCGGTAGCCGGCCGCCGCGTCGTGGACGGTACATTCGGGGCAGGAGGCTATTCGCGCGCCCTGCTCGAAGCGGGCGCCCATGTCATCGGCATCGACCGGGACCCTTCGGTGGCGCCGCATGTCGAGGCGCTCACTCAGGCCTTTCCTGACCGCTTCCGCTTTGTCGCCGGGACGTTTTCCGAGCTGGATACGCTGGTGGCCGACGCGGGGCCGGTCGATGCGGTGGTGCTCGATATCGGCGTTTCCTCCATGCAGCTCGACCAGGCGGAGCGCGGATTCTCCTTCATGCGCGATGGGCCGCTCGACATGCGCATGAGCCGCTCGGGCACCAGCGCGGCGGATCTGGTGAACGGGCTCGAAGCCGAGGACCTGGCCAATCTTCTTTATGCCTATGGCGAAGAGCGCAAGTCGCGCCGCATCGCCCAGTTCATTGTCGCGGCACGGCAGGACACGCCCATAGCCACCACGCTGGAGCTGGCACGCATCATCGAGAAGGCCATTGGCCGCAAGCCTGGCGATGCCCATCCTGCGACGCGATCGTTCCAGGCGCTGCGCATTGCCGTCAACAGCGAGTTCGACCAGCTGGTCGAGGGGCTGTTCGCCGCCGAGCGCCTGCTGGTGGAGGGTGGACGGCTGGCCGTGGTGAGCTTCCATTCGCTCGAGGACCGCATCGTCAAGCGCTTCTTCGACCCGGACAAGGGTGGCCCGACCGCCTCGCGGCACCTGCCGCAGGTCGAGGCGGCGCCACGTCGCTGGCATCCCGTCGCCAAGGCGGTCAAGTCCGGCGCGGCGGAACTGGCGCGCAATCCGCGGGCGCGCTCTGCGGTGTTGCGCAGCGCTGTGCGCACCGGCGAGGCCGCCCGCCCCATCGATCTCAAGGGCCTCGGCGTCCCGCAGATCCGGGGCGCCGCATGATCCGCAATCTCAATATCTTCCTGCTCTTTGCTTCCGTCGCCATGCTGGCCGGGGTCTATGCGCTCAAGTTTTCGATCGAGGGCACTGCGTCGGAGCGGACGGCACTGATCGCGCAGATCAGCGACCAGGAGGGGCAGCTCTCGCTGCTCAAGGCCGATTGGGCGGTGCTGAACCAGCCGGGCCATATCGATCCCATCGTGCAGCGCCACCAGGCGGAGCTGGCCATCGGGCCGGTGCAGCAGGAACAGTTCGGGTCCTTCGCTGCCCTGCCCATGCGTCCGGCGGCGCCCGATACCGAAGGCATGGATGCGCTGTTTGCCGCCATTGCCGAAGGCATCGACCCGATTGACGCCATTCTCCAGATGGAGGGTATCGAATAATGGCCGTCGTCACCGAAGATTTCACCCCCACAATCGCGCTGGACGGCGCCCGCAAGCAGCGGGGCAACCTCACGCAGGCGCGCATTCGCTGGATGATCCTGGCCGTCATCCTGGGTTTTGGCCTGGTGGGCGGGCGCCTCGTGCAATTGGGAATGGTCGAGACCGACCAGACCATCGAAGGGCAGGCGCGCGACGTGATCACCGCGACTCGTCCGCCAATCCTCGACCGCAACGGGCTCGAAATGGCCGTGGATATCCGCGTGCCCTCGCTCTATGCCGAACCGCGCCGGATCATCGATGTGGAGGAGGCCGTCCGCGCCCTGCGCACCGTGCTGCCCGATCTGGATGAAACCTGGCTGCGCAATAGGCTCACGGGCGACCAAGGTTTCGTGTGGGTGCAGCGTGAACTGACGCCCGCGATCCAGGACGCGGTGATGCGGCTGGGCATACCCGGCATCGACTTCATCACCGAATCCAAGCGCTTCTACCCGGCCATGAGCGAAGCCTCGCACATCCTGGGCTCCACCAATGTGGACAATCAGGGCATTGCCGGCATCGAGCGGCACATGGATGCCGAATCCGTGGCGTTGCTGCAGGACCTGGGGCTGGCGCGCGGCAATGCGCTGGCGCCGGTGGAACTGTCCGTGGACATGCGCGTGCAGCACATCATGCACGAGCAACTGGCCGACGCCATGACCCGCTACCAGGCCATCGCCGCCGCGGGCGTGATGATGGATATTCATACCGGCGAAGTGATCGCGCTGGCCTCGCTGCCCGACTTCAACCCGAACGAGCCGGCCTCGGCACTGGTGAAGGACACGTTCAACCGCATCACCTCGGGTATTTTCGAGCCGGGCTCGATCTTCAAGACCGTCACCATGGCCGGCGCACTCGACAGCGGTTCGGTGGCCATCACCGACCAGTTCGACGCGCGCTACGGCATTCGGTTCGGCCGCTACACGATCGACGACTTCCACGGCAAGCACCGCATCCTGTCGCTGCCCGAGGTCTACAAATATTCCTCCAATATCGGCACGATCCGGATCATGCAGGCCATGGGCAAGGACAATTTCCGCGCCTTCCTGTCGCGCATGAAATTCGACGAGCGGGTGGAGTTCGAGCTGCCTGAAATGCGGGTTCCCACCGTGCCCAAGGAACTGTCCGAAGTGGGCGCGGCCACCGCCTCGTTCGGCCATGGCCTCTCGGTGTCGCCGCTGCATATGGTGGCCGCCTATGCCGCCTTTGCCAATGGCGGCAATTATATCGCCCCGACGCTCTACAAGCGCGACATTGCCGAGGCCGAAGCGCTCTATCAGCGCGTAATCAGCCCTGAAACCAGCACCTCGCTGCGCTACCTGATGCGGCTCAACGCGCTGGAAGGCTCGGGGTCGCAGATGAACAAGGCCGCCCAGGGCTACCGCGCCGGCGGCAAGACCGGCACTGCCGAAAAGGTGGTGGATGGCCGCTATTCGTCGAGCAAGGTCACCAATTTCTTCGCGTCGGTCTTCCCGCTCGACAATCCACGCTATGCCATGGTCATCATGGTGGATGAGCCCAAGGCCGAAAATGCGCAATCAGGAACGACCGCAGGCTGGAATGCCGGTGCGGTATCGGGCCGCGTGATCCAGCGCGTTGCACCCATGCTCGGTGTCGCCCCCGACTTCAGCGAAGCCATTGACCAACAGATTATTCCGCCCGTCCTCCGTTAGATCGATCCAGAAGGATTTGACGCCGTGTCCATCAGCGTAACCCAATTGCTCGAAGGCTCCGGAGCCCGCCCCAAGAAAGGGTTGGGCGCCGTTTTCGGGCTGAATTCCGACAGCCGCAGGATCGAGCCGGGCGACATCTTCTTCGCGCTGCCCGGCGCGAAGGTACATGGCAACCAGTTCGTGACCGATGCGGTGCAGCGCGGGGCGCTGGCCGTGGTGACCGATGTGGCGCCGCCGGGCGATCCGGGTGTGCCGGTGATCATCGTCAAGGATGTACGTGCCGCCTATGCGCGCGCCGCCAGCCGCGTCTTCGAACCGCAGCCGGAAATGCTGGTCGCCGTCACCGGGACCAATGGCAAGACCTCGGTGGCGTCCTTCGTGCGGCAGATATGGGACCATGCGGGCGTCCCCGGGGCCAGCATTGGCACCCTGGGCATCGAAACCTCGAAGCGCACCATAGAAGGGGCGCTGACCACCCCGGATTCACGGACGCTGCACCAGGCGATGCGGGCGCTCAAGGCGCAGGGGATCGACCATGTCGCGCTCGAAGCGTCCAGCCATGGCCTGGACCAGCATCGGCTCGATGGCGTGCATTTCGAGGCGGTGGCCTTCACCAATCTCAGCCGTGACCATCTCGACTATCACAAGGACATGGACGAGTACCGCAATGCCAAATTGCGGCTGTTCACCGACCTCCTGGTCGATGGTGGCGCGGCCATCGTCAATGTCGATGACCCGGAGCACGAGCAGTTCATGTTTGCGGCGCTTTCGGCCAGCGCAACGCTGCTGACGGTCGGGCGCGAGGGCGCCTATATCGAAATTCTCTCGATCAAGCCGGAAGGCTATGGCCAGCGGGTCGAGGTGCGTCATGTGGGCGAGAAGGTCAGCTTCCATCTCAAGATTCCTGGCGAATTCCAGGTGTCGAATGCGTTGATCGCGGCGGCGCTTGCCATGTCGGCTGGTGTCGACAAGGCCGACGCCTTTGCCGCGCTGCCCGAACTGGTGGGGGCGCGCGGGCGGCTGGAGCTGGTGGCCGAGCACAATGGCGCCGCCATATTCGTGGACTATTCCCACAAGCCCGAGGCCCTGCGGGTGGCCCTGCAGACCCTTCGGCCCTATGCCAAGAACAAGCTGCATGTGGTGTTCGGCTGCGGCGGCGACCGCGACAAGGGCAAGCGCCCTCAAATGGGCGAAATCGCCAGCGAACTTGCCGATGTGGTGATCGTCACCGACGATAATCCACGCACCGAGGATGCAGCGGCGATCCGCGCCGAAGTCTTGGCCGGAGCCAAGGGAGCGACCGAAATTGGCGACCGCAAGCAGGCCATCGAAAAGGCCGTCAAGGCGCTCAAGCCCGGCGACGTGCTGCTGGTGGCCGGCAAGGGGCACGAGACCTACCAGATCATCGGCACCACCAAGCACCATTTCTCCGATCACGAAGTGGTCGCGGCGGCGCTCAAGGGGTAGAGCTCTGGCGAGCGTTGGGATGTCAATGGATTGCGCCCCCTCCCCCCTGAGGGGAGGGTCGGGGAGGGGGTGGTTTTGTGGTCCACCGATGGACCCTCACCCTCGTTCCCTCCCCTCAAGGGGGAGGGATGCGCCGGAACCGATGCTTCCCGGATCGACCGAAAACTCTGACCGAAGGCTGTCTTGATGAGCCCGCCTCTCTTCACCCTCGACGCTATCCTCGCGGCCACCGGCGGGCGCGCCGAGGACGTGGCGAGCGATGCGATCAATTCCATCTCCATCGACTCGCGCGAGCTCGGCCCCGAGGCGCTGTTCGTCGCCATCAAGGGCGATCGCTTCGACGGGCATGATTTCGTCGATACGGCGCTGGCCAATGGGGCAGTTGCGGCGCTGGTCAGCGAAGGGCGCAGCGAAGGTCCCGGCCGCATCGTGGTGGCGGATGCCCTGGGGGGATTGCGCGACCTGGCCCGCGCGGCACGGGCGCGCAGCCGTGGCTTTATCGTCGGGGTCACCGGCAGCGTGGGCAAGACTACCACGAAGGAGGCCCTGCGGCTGGTGTTCGAGGCGGCGGGCGAGACCCATGCCTCGATCAAGAGCTTCAACAATCATTGGGGCGTACCGCTGATGCTGGCGCGGATGCCCGAGAGCGCGCAGTTCGGCGTGTTCGAGATGGGCATGAATGCCCCCGACGAAATCCGGCCCTTGAGCCAGATGGTGCGGCCGCATGTGGCGGTGATCACCGCCATCGCGGCGGCGCATCTGGAACGACTGGGGAGCCTGGAAAACATCGCGCGCGCCAAGGCCGAAATCTTCGAGGGCGTGGAGCCGGGTGGCGCGGTGGTGCTCAATGCCGACCATCCGCAAATCAATATCCTGCTCGAAGCGGCCGCCGCGGCGGGTATCACGCGGGTGGTGACCTATGGTTTTGGCCGGGGCGTCGACTGGCAGATTACCGAAGTCGAGACGGCCGCCGACAAGAGCTTTGCGACCATCGTGCAGGGGGACGAGCAGTACGCGCTGACGCTGGGCGTGCCCGGGCGGCACATGCTCTCCAATGCCACGGCGGCGCTGATCGTGGCGCATCTGGCGGGGATCGAGCCACAGGTGGCGCTGCGGGCGCTGGCGGCGTTCGGAGCCCAGCCGGGGCGGGGACAAAGGCTGGTCTTCGGACCGACCGATAAGCCGCTGGTGGTGATCGACGAGAGCTACAATGCCAATACCGCCTCGATGGCGGCGGCGCTGGCGGTCTTCTCGGGCATCGAAGCGCCGGGCGGACGCAAGCTGGTGGTGCTGGGGGACATGCTGGAGCTGGGCGCCGATGCCGACGCGCTGCATGCGGGCCTGGCCGATGCCGTGCGGGCCAGCGGGGCGGAGCGGGTGCATCTGGTCGGGCGGCATATGGCGGCGCTCGCTGCGGCCCTGCCTGAAGCGCTGGTTGCCAGCCATTCATCCACCATTGCCGAAGCCGTGGACGTGATCATGGGCGATCTTGCCTATGGCGACGCTCTTATGGTCAAAGGGTCCAACGGTGTCGGGCTCTCGCGCATCGTCACCGAAGTCAAAGCAAAATTCGCGCAGAGCTGACACACCCAAACGAGTAGCCCAAGACAATGCTCTACTTCCTCGGCCAGCTCGGTGAGCAACTCGCCGCCTTCAATGTGTTCCGCTACATCACCTTCCGCACGGCGGGGGCGGTGGTCACGGCGCTGTTCTTCGTGTTCCTGTTCGGGCCGGGGATGATCGCCCTGTTGCGGGTCAAGCAGGGGCGGGGCCAGCCGATCCGCGAGGATGGTCCGGCCGGACACCTGCTGACCAAGAAGGGCACGCCCACCATGGGCGGGCTGATGATCCTGTCGGGCGCGGTGGTTTCGACCCTGCTCTGGTCGAACCTGACCAATGGCTATGTCTGGGTGGTGCTGTTCGTCACCGTCGGTTTCGGCGCCATCGGCTTTTATGACGATTATCTCAAGGTCAAGCGGATGAGCCATGCCGGCTTCGGCTCGAAGCAGCGGCTCATCCTCGAGGCGCTGATCGGCGGCATCGCGGCCTTCTTCATTTCCCAGCTTGCCTCGGGGGCCTATGGCACCTCGCTGCTCTTCCCCTTCGTCAAGGATCTGGCGGTCAATCTGGGCTATTTCTACATCCTGTTCGGCGGCTTCGTGGTGGTGGCCGCGGGCAATTCGGTCAATCTCACCGATGGCCTGGATGGTCTCGCCATCGTGCCGGTCATGGTCGCGGCGGCCTGTTTCGGGCTCATCGCCTATCTGGTCGGTTCGCAGAACTATGCCGATTACCTGTTGCTCAATTCCGTGCCCGGTACGGCGGAGCTGTCGGTGGTGTGCGGGGCGCTGATCGGCGCGGGCCTCGGCTTCCTCTGGTTCAACGCGCCCCCTGCGCAGATCTTCATGGGTGATACCGGCTCGCTTGCCCTTGGCGGCGCGCTCGGCACGATTGCCGTGGCCACCAAGCACGAGATCGTGCTCGCCATTATCGGCGGGCTCTTCGTGCTCGAAACGGTGTCGGTGATCGTCCAGGTCACCTCGTTCCGGCTCACCGGCAAGCGGGTGTTCCGCATGGCGCCCATCCACCACCATTTCGAGCATCTGGGCTGGACCGAGAGCCAGGTGGTGATCCGGTTCTGGATCATTTCCTTCGTCCTGGCGCTGATCGGGCTGTCGAGCCTCAAATTGCGGTGAACCAATCAGGACGACCCGCGTTGTGGGACGAACCTGTGACGCAGGAGAAGGCCCCGGCAGTGCCGGGGTCTTTGCTTTTGCGGGGCGGATTCGCAAAACGCGAAAGGCCTTGGCAAATCGGTAACCAAAGCACCGGTACAATTGTCACCAGTTTGTATCGCGTATCCGGTTGCTCCCCATGATGTTCTCCCGCGCCGAAAAAACCCCGCTTGCCGAGTGGTGGTGGTCGATTGACCGCGAATTGCTGGGGGCGCTGATCATGCTGCTGGCGGTGGGCATGGTCCTCAGTTTCGGTGCGAGCCCGGCGGTGGCCGAGCGCATCGGGCTCGATGAATGGCATTTCGTCATCCGCCACGCCATGTTCTGCCTCGCGGCGGTGCCGGTGATGCTGGCGACCTCGCTGCTCAGCCACCGGCAGGCGCGCTTCGCGGCGCTCGGAACGCTCATTGTCATGACCATCCTGCTCTGGGCCACGCTGCGCTTCGGCACCGAGGTCAAGGGCGCGCGCCGCTGGATTTCCTTTGCCGGGCAGACCATCCAGCCCTCCGAATTCGTCAAGCCGGCCTTTGCCGTGATCGGCGCCTGGCTGATCTCGGAATTCATGATTCATCGCAATGTGCCGGGGCGGTTCCTGGCCATGGTGCTCATGGCGGTGATCGTTGCGGCGTTGCTGCTGCAGCCCGATCTGGGCCAGACGGCGCTGGTGATGACGACCTGGGCGGTACTGCTGTTCTTTTCGGGCATTTCATGGTGGATCATCATCGGGCTTGCCGGTGTCGGCGGGGCCCTGCTGGTGGGCGCCTATGCGTTTTTTCCTCACTTCGCCAACCGCATAGACACCTTTCTCAATCCCGATGGCGGCGGCAATACCTACCAGATCGACCGCGCCCTGCAGTCGCTGATGGAAGGGGGATGGTTTGGCCGCGGCCCGGGTGAATCCATCGCCAAGAAGCTGATCCCCGATGCGCATGCCGACTATGTGTTCTCCGCGGCTGCGGGCGAATTCGGCATCCTGTTCTGCATGGGGCTGGTGATCCTGATCGGTTTCATCGTGGTGCGCGCCATGGTGGCGGCGCAACGGCAGACCAGCCTGTTCGCGCGGCTTGCCGCTTCCACCATCGCCGTGCAGTTCGCCATGCAGTCCGGCATCAACCTGGCGGTGAACCTCAATCTGATCCCGCCCAAGGGCATGACGCTGCCCTTCGTTTCCTATGGCGGCACCTCGATGCTGGCGGTGGCCTTCGGCATGGGGCTGATGCTGGCGCTGACGCGCACCAAGCCCGAGGAACGCATGGTGACCGGCCTTCCCACCTACCGCAGTGCCGTGGTAGCCCCCGCCGAATGAAAACCTTCGTTCTTATTGCAGGCGGCACGGGCGGACATCTGTTCCCGGCCATGGCGCTGGCGCAGGAGTTGATCCGGCGCGGACATGCGGTCGAGCTCATGACCGACCACCGGGTCAAAGGCTATGGCGCCGATTTCCCGGCCCGCCAGGTGCATATCGTACCGGCGGCAACGCCATCGGGGTCCAATCCGATCAAGCTGGCGGGCGCGGGCCTGACCATTCTGCGCGGGATCGGCACGGCCTGGAACCAGTTGCGCAAGGTGCGCCCCGATGCCGTGATCGGCTTTGGCGGCTACCCCACCTTTCCGCCCTTCATCGCGGCAAACCTGCTTGGCATTCCCGGCATTCTGCACGAGCAGAATGCAGTGATGGGGCGCGCCAATCGTGCGCTGGCCCGCTTTGCAGATATCCTTGCCTTGAGTTTCCCAACCACGCGCTTCGCCGAGCAGCAGAGTCTGGAAAAGGTGGTGACAGGCAATCCGGTGCGCGACCGGGTGCGGCCACTGGCCGGCCGGCCCTATCCTGCGCTCGATGGCAGGGGGGCAATTCGCCTGGTGGTGACCGGCGGCAGCCAGGGCGCTCGCGCGCTCTCCGACATCGTGCCCGCGGCCATCGCCCTGTTGCCCGACGATCTGCGTGGCCGCCTGCAGATCCTGCAGCAGGCACGCCCCGAGGATATCGACCGCGTGGCCGAGACTTACCGGCAGTCGCGCACCAGCGTGGAACTGGCCAGTTTCATTGCCGACCTGCCCGAGCGCATCGCCGACGCCCACCTTGTCATCGGCCGGGCGGGGGCCTCCACCGTCACCGAGCTCTGCGTCATCGGCCGCCCCGCCATCCTCATCCCGCTGCCCAGTTCGCTGGATTCGGACCAGAAGCATAATGGCCTGTTCATGGAAGAGGGCGGCGGTGGCTGGGTGATGGAGCAGGCCACGCTTTCACCGCAATCGCTTGCCACTCGACTTCACGAGCTGTTGACCGACCCGGACCGGCTGAGCCGGGCGGCTGCCGCGGCCCTCAAGCTGGGCCGGCCGCGCGCTGTCGAGAGGCTGGCGGACCTCGCCGAAATGCTGGCCGGCAAGCACACCCATATCGAAGGGAGACCCACACCATGAAGATGCCCCGCAATATCGGGCCGGTTCATTTCATCGGCATTGGCGGCATCGGCATGAGCGGCATTGCCGAGATCCTGCATAACCAGGGCTATGTGGTGCAGGGGTCCGACGCCGCACTCAATCCCAATGTGCAGCGCCTGCGCGACATGGGCATCACGGTCGAAATCGGCCAGAGCGGTGACAATCTGGGTAAGGCCGAGGTGGTGGTGATCTCCTCGGCCATCCGCAAGGACAATCCCGAACTGATGGCGGCGCGGGCGCGTGCCCTGCCGGTGGTGCGCCGGGCCGAAATGCTGGCCGAGATCATGCGCTTCAAGACCGCCATTGCCATTGGCGGCACCCATGGCAAGACCACGACCACGACGCTGGTGGCAACATTGCTCGACGCGGGCAATCTCGACCCGACCGTCATCAATGGCGGCATCATCAATGCCTATGGCACCAATGCGCGCCTGGGCGGCGGCGAATGGATGGTGGTCGAGGCCGATGAAAGCGACGGCACCTTCGTCAAGCTGCCGGCCGACGTCGCCGTGGTCACCAATATCGACCCCGAGCATCTCGACCATTATGGCGATTTCGACGGGGTGAAGAAGGCTTTCCACCAGTTCGTCGAGAACGTGCCCTTCTATGGCTTTGCCGTCATGTGCCTCGACCACCCGGAAGTGCAGGCACTGGTTGGCGAAATCCGCGATCGTCGTGTCATCACCTATGGCCGCAATCCGCAGGCCGATGTGCGGCTGATCGATCTCGAAAATCGCGACGGCGTGCAGCATTTCTCCGTCGAGATCCGCGACCGCATCCGCCAGACGCAGCTCCGCATCGACGGGCTGGAACTGCCCATGCCGGGGGTGCACAACGCGCTCAACGCAACGGCCGCCATCGCCGTGGCCGACCAGCTGCATGTGCCGGCAGAAGCGATCCGCAAGGGGCTCAAGGAGTTCACCGGGGTCAAGCGCCGCTTCACCAAGACCGGCGAAGTCGCCGGGGTGACCATCATTGATGATTATGGGCATCACCCGGTCGAGATTTCGGCGGTGCTCAAGGCGGCGCGCCAGTCGGCCCGCCGCGACGTGGTGGCCGTGGTGCAGCCGCACCGCTATAGCCGCGTGCACGACCTGTTCGATGACTTCGCGGCCTGCTTCAACGATGCCGACACGGTCATCGTCGCGCCAATCTATGCCGCGGGAGAGCAGCCGCTGCCGGGCGTCACCCACGAAGAGCTGGTCAACCGCATCCGGGCTCGCGGTCATCGCGACGCTCGTGTCATCGACCGGCCGGAAGCGCTGGCGCCATTGCTCGCCTCGCGCGTCGAGGAGGGAGACTATGTGGTGTGCCTGGGCGCCGGCAATATCACCCAATGGGCCGCTGCCCTTCCGGGCGAACTCGGCCAGCTCATGGGTGAGGAAGCGAAATGAGCAAGCATGTCGCCGTCCTCATGGGCGGGTGGTCCAATGAGCGGCCGGTTTCGCTGAGTTCGGGCGCCGGGTGCGCCGCGGCGCTGCGCCGGGCTGGCTACCAGGTCACCGAAGTGGATGTCGGGCGCGACATTGCCAATGTGCTCACCGCGCTCAAGCCCGACGTGGCCTTCAATGCGCTGCATGGCCCCTTTGGCGAGAGCGGCATGATCCAGGGCGTGCTCGAACTGCTGGAAATTCCCTATACCCATTCGGGCGTGCTGGCCTCGGCGCTGGCCATGGACAAGCACCAGGCCAAGATCATGCTCAAGGCGGCCGGTGTGCCGGTGACCGATCACATCATCGTGGGTCGCGCCGAAGCGGGCAGGGCCCATGTCATGCCGCCCCCCTATGTAATCAAGCCGATCGCCGACGGATCGAGTTTCGGGGTCTTCATTGTCAAAGGCGAGACCAGTCATCCGCCGCAGGAAATCCTGCGCGAGGACTGGAATTCGGGCGAGGAAGTGATGGTCGAGCGCTATATTCCGGGGCGCGAACTGACCTGTGCGGTCATGGGCGACGTGGCCCTCGGGGTCACCGAGATCATCACCGAGCTGACCTTCTACAATTACGAGGCGAAATACGCCAAAGGCGGATCAGTCCACGTTATTCCGGCGCAGCTGAAACCGAAAATTTACGACAAAGTGCAGAAGATGGCACTGGCCGCCCATGCGGCCCTTGGCTGCCGCGGCGTCACCCGGACGGACTTCCGGTACAATGACGCGGTGGGCGAAGACGGTGAACTTGTCTGCCTGGAAATCAACACCCAGCCGGGCATGACCGAAACCTCTCTGGTGCCCGAGCAGGCGGCTCACGCCGGGCACTCCTACGAAGAGCTGGTCGCCTGGATGGTGGAGGACGCGAGTTGCAACAGGTAAAGAGCGAGACCTTTCTCGCCGGGGCGCGGATGGTGGACCCCCGCGCGCTGCCTGTTCCGATCCGCACGCCGCGCCAGCGGCTGACCAATCGCTTCAATCGTGCCTTCGTGCTGCATGGCCGGATGATCCGCCGCGGTGCCATGGTCGCCGCCTTGCTGGCCGGCGCGGTCGCGCTTTACCAGGTGCGCGAGCCGATCGGCCAACTGACCCAGACGCTGGGCGAAGTGGCGCAGGGCAATTTCGCCCGGGCCGGGCTGGCCATCGGCGAGATCGAGATCACCGGCCAGACGCTGACCAGCGAGCAGCAGATTTTCGACGCGCTGGGCATCCAGCCGCATACCTCGACCCTGGCCTTCGACGTCGAGGCGGCCCGTGAGCGGGTGGCCGAACTGCCGGCCGTCCAATCCGTGACCGTGCGCAAGACCTATCCGGGCGACGTGGCCGTGGTCATCACCGAAAAGGTGCCGGTGGCGCGCTGGGCGGTGGACGGCGTCACCTTCCTCATCGACGGCAAGGGTGAGCAGATCGCGGAAGCCCGCGGTGCCTATACCGACCTGCCGCTGGTGATCGGAGACGGCGCGGCCGACGATGCGCTGGTGATGATCCGGGCGCTCAATGGCTTTCCCATGCTGCAGGATGGCCTGGTGGCGCTGTCGCGCATTGCCGATCGCCGCTGGGATCTGATCTACGATACCGGTCTGCGCGTGCAATTGCCCGAACAGGGCGTGGCGCAGGCGCTGGCCCATCTGGTGTCCTACCAGGACGACTACCAACTCCTCGACCGCGATGTCTCCGTCATCGATCTCAGGATCGAGAGCGTCGTGGCCGTCCGCCCCAACCCGACCGACGAAGACGCCGACAAATCATGATGACCGATGCGATGACCTCCCGGCTGCGGCCGGTCCAGCCCGGCAAGACGACGCTGGTGGCGGTGCTCGACATCGGCTCCACCAAGATCTGCTGCGTCATTGCGCGCCTCTCGCCGCGACCGGAAGGCCGGGCGCTGAAGGGGCGCACGCACCAGGCCGAGGTGATCGGCTTCGGCTATGGACCGGCTGCCGGGGTCAAGAGCGGCGTCGTCACCGATATCGAGAAAGCCGAGCAGGCGATCCGCAATGTCGTGGGCATGGCCGAGCGCGCCGCCGGGCTGACGCTGGAAAGCGTTCTGGTCAATGTCACTGCCGGACGGCTCGGCTCTGAAACCTTTTCGGCAGCGGTGTCGCTGGACGGGCAGGAAGTGGAAAAGGCCGACATTTTCCGCGTGCTCAAGGCGGTCAATGCCCGTTCGGTGCGGCCGGAGCGCTCGATCATCCATGCGTTGCCGATCGGTTACGCGTTGGACGGGCAGAAGGGCATTCGCGACCCCAGGGGCATGGTGGGCGAGAAGCTGGGTGTCGATGTCGCCGTGGTCAGCGCGGAGACGCTGGCCATGCGCAATCTCGAACTGGTGCTGCATCGCTGCCACCTGCAGATCGAGGCGCTGGTGGCCACGCCCTATGCCTCGGGGCTGGCGACGCTGGTGGACGATGAAGCCCAGCTCGGTGTTGCCTGTATCGACTTTGGCGGCGCCACCACGACGGTTTCGGTCTTCAACGACGGACACATGGTCTATGCCGACGCCATCGCCATTGGCGGGCATCATCTGACGCTCGACATTGCGCGGCAATTGTCGGTCAGCGTGGCCGACGCGGAGCGTTTGAAGACCCTCCATGGTTCGGTGTTGCCGGGTCAGGCCGATGAGCGCGAGATGATCGCGATCCAGCCGGTGGGCGCGTCGCATGACGAGGCGCCGGGGCAGATCCCCAGGGCCGTGCTCACCCGCATCATGCGCCCCCGCATCGAGGAAATCCTCACTGCCATTCGAGACCGCATGCAGGCGACCGGCATGATGGATGTGTGTGGCCGCCGCTTCGTGCTGACGGGCGGCGCCAGCGAGATGACCGGCCTGCCGGAAGTCGCCCGCCGCATCCTTGCCCGTAACGTGCGCAATGGCCGGCCGATGGGCATTGCCGGACTGCCCGAGATCGCCAAAGGCGCGGCCTTTGCCACCATGGCCGGCATGCTGGTCTATCCGCAGGTCTGCGCCCAGGAATATGCCGAGCCGCGCGGCGTGCGCAAACTCACCGGCACCGACGGCTATATCGCCCGCGTGGGCAATTGGCTGCGGAGCAGTTTCTAGGCTCCAGGCCGCAACCATACCGGCCCGCCCTCGGACTTGATCCGAGGGCCAATCGCGACCATCGCGTCTGCCGGTAGCGGTCCCCGGAACAGGTCCGGGGACGGAACCGTGTTGTGGACCTCACGCCCCTGCATAAGCGTTTTCGATCGCGGCGATATCGATCTTCTTCATCTGCAGCATGGCCTGCATGGCGCGATTGGCGCCGTCCCGGTCCGGGCCGGTCAGGGCGGCCATGAGCTGCTTCGGCGTCACTTGCCAGGAGAGCCCGAACTTGTCCTTGCACCAGGAACACATGCTTTCCTCGCCACCATCGCTGGTCAGGCGGTTCCAGAAATAGTCGGTTTCCTCCTGGCCATCCGTCTCGATGACGAAACTGACCGATTCATTGAAGGTGAAGCGCGGGCCGCCATTGAGCAGCATGAATTTCTGGCCGGCCAATTCGATGACGGCAGTGAAGGCGGGAGCGTCCGGTGCCTGGCGCTGGACCTCAAGCACCTGCGCCTCCTTGAAGGTGGCGGTGTAGAAACTGATGGCGTCGTCGATGCGGTCGTCGAACCACAGGCAGGGCATGATGCTGGTCATTGCTGTCTCCATCACATTTACATAACTACATGGCTATATGCAGAAATGGTTATGATATGACGTTATAGCTGTCAAGCCCGGTCTGCGGGCGGTCAGGCATGGTTAACGTGGCGTGAAAGGGTAACCGGCCCGTGTCGCAATTTGCGCAAAAGTTAACCGGGGCGACTCACTTGTTAGGCTGGAGTTAACGAATGAGCGGGTAAATCTTAACCAACCACGCCACTATGGGGCCACTTATGACCATCAATCTGACCATCCCGGATATTCAGGAACTCAAGCCCCGCATTACCGTGTTCGGGTGCGGCGGCGCCGGCGGCAATGCCGTCAACAACATGATCGAGTCCGGTCTGGACGGCGTCGATTTCGTTGTGGCCAATACCGATGCGCAGGCTCTCGCGCTCAGCAAGGCGCAGCGCATCATCCAGCTCGGTGTCGGCGTCACCGAAGGGCTTGGCGCCGGTTCGCACCCGGAAGTGGGTCGTGCGGCCGCCGAGGAAAGCTGGGACGAGATCAATGATCATCTCTCCGGCTCGCACATGGTGTTCATCACCGCCGGCATGGGCGGCGGTACCGGCACCGGTGCGGCGCCCGTGGTGGCCCGTGCGGCCCGCGAGCAGGGCATTCTGACGGTTGGCGTGGTCACCAAGCCGTTCAATTTCGAGGGCAACCGCCGGGCGCGTCTGGCCGAGGATGGCATTGACGAGCTGCATCGCCATGTCGATACGCTGATCGTCATCCCGAACCAGAACCTGTTCCGCGTCGCCAACGAGAAGACCACCTTCGCCGATGCGTTCGCCATGGCCGACCAGGTGCTGTTCTCGGGCGTGGCCTGCATCACCGACCTGATGGTCAAGGAAGGCCTGATCAACCTCGACTTTGCCGACGTGCGCGCCGTGATGCGCGGCATGGGCAAGGCAATGATGGGCACCGGCGAAGCCTCTGGCGAAGATCGTGCCCGCCATGCCGCCGAGGCGGCCATCGCCAACCCGCTGCTCGACGATGTTTCGATGCAGGGTGCGCGCGGGCTCCTGATCTCCATCACCGGTGGTCCGGACCTCACCCTTTACGAAGTCGACGAAGCGGCCAGCCGCATTCGCGAGGAAGTGGATACCGACGCCAACATCATCCTTGGCGCCACCTACGATCCGAACCTCAATGGCACCATCCGCGTGTCCGTGGTTGCCACGGGTACCGATGCGACCATGGTGCAGGCCATGGAGCCGGCCAAGCCGCATGCATCGCGCACCCCGCTGTCGGTCAAGCGCCATGTGCCGGCCGAGCGTTCCATCGTGCCGCCGGCCGCTGCGCCGCTTGCCGCCGAGGTCGAGGCCGAAGAGATCGGTCATCAGGTCGAAGCTGCCGTTGCCGAGGCCTTTGCGGCCCACCAGCCCAGCCAGTCCTACGCCATGGAAGACGACGGCATCCTGGTCGAGCCCTATGTGCCCGAGGCCGAAGCCATTGCCGAGCAGGACGAGTCGCCGGTGGTGGAAGAGCAGCCGATTCCCAGTGTCTATGTTCCCTCCCACGCCGCCCGTCCCGATGGACAGCGCCGCATGCCCCGCACCGAGGAGCTTCCGGCTGTTGCGCGTCGGACACAGGAAGCACAGGAACGTCACGACGCCGAGCCGCGCAATGCGCGCGCCCTGTTCAAGCGCCTCGCCTCGAATGTGGGCCTCAATCTGGGCGCCCAGCAGGCCGAGCCTCGTGCCGAGCCGCGGTCCGAGATGGCCGATGATGCCGCCGCACGCAGCGCGATTGAAGCCGGTGTGGCAAGGACTTCCCGGGTTGCGCCGGCCAGCGAGGGTGCTCGCGGCCAGCTCGACAACCAGGGTCGTGCCCCTGCCGCTCCGGCCCAGAAGGAACACCTGGAAATCCCCGCTTTCCTGCGAAAGCACGGTTGATCCTGGCTTGATCTTTGATCAAAAGCTCACTCGGTGCGGCTTCCGCACCGAGTTTTTTTTGGCTAACAGTTCGGTGAGCGCGAACGTCCGGGCGGAGCATATCCAGGCATGAACAAACTTTCCACGCGCCAGCGCACGCTTGCCGGCGAGGTCAGCTTCTCGGGCTATGGCGTGCACGGCGCGCAGCCTGCCACGCTGACCATGGCGCCAGCGGCCCCGGACAACGGCTATACGATCCGTCGTGACCTGGGCAATGGCACGTTCACCAAGCCAGTGCCCGTGCATCATTCGCGCGTGACCCGCACGACCCTGTGCACCACGCTCGACCTTGGCGACAGCGTCAGCGTTGCGACGGTGGAGCACGTTGTCTCCGCGCTGTCAGGCATGGGCGTGGACAATGTCCTGATCACGCTGGATGGCCCCGAATGCCCGATCATGGACGGTTCGGCCCACCCCTTCGCGGTTGCCATCCTCGAGGTGGGTCTCGAAGTTCAGCCGGCGCAGAAGAAGTTTCTCAAGATCGTGCGCGCCGTCACCGTGCGCAACAATGACGCCTTTGCCGCCCTTGAGCCCTATAATGGGCGGGCGCTCGACCTGGAGATCGATTTCGATTCCAAGGTGATCGGGCGCCAGCGCATGATCTTCGACTGGACCCCGCGGCGCTATTTCGAGGATGTGTCGCAGGCGCGCACCTTCGGCTTCGTGCGTGATGCCAAGATCTTGCGGCAGGCCGGCTACGCGCTCGGCTCGAGCCTCGACAACTCGATCACCGTGCACGAAGACCGGGTGCTCAATCCCGGCGGGCTGCGCTACGAAGACGAGTTCGTGCGGCACAAGCTGCTCGACGCCATTGGCGACCTGTCGCTGGGCGGCCTCGCCATCTGGGGCAAGTTCCGTTCCTACAAGGGCGGGCACGCGCTCAACGCACATGTGCTGGCCTCGCTCTTTTCCAGCGAAGCCAACTATGAAATAGTCGACGCGGAAGACCTGCCGCTGGAATTCGAGAGCTTCGAAGACCAGCCGGACGGTCTGGAGGTCCATCATTACCTGCGGTCCGTACGCTGAGAGGCCAGAGGCCATCGGTCGCGCCACAGTTTTGATCCATTTGCCACATAGGCCCGCAGTCTTCCTGCGGAATGATTTTGAACGGGGCAGTTCGTGAAGCTTGACGTTGTGAGCCAGTTTTCCAGCCGGGCCATCCGGTTCGCTGCCATGGGCCTGTTGGCCGTTGCCCTGACCGCCTGTGCCGGCGGCGGCCTGTTCGGCCCGGTCAAGATCAAGGAAGAGCCGATCGTGCCGGCTGCGGCCCTCTATCAGGGTGCGCTGGACGATATGGATCGCCAGTATTACCAGACAGCCATCCAGAAGCTCGAAAAGCTCGAACGCCAGCATCCGCGCGATCCGCTGACCGAGAAGGGCAAGCTGATGCAGGTTTATGCGAACTATCGCATCGGCCAGTTCGACGAGGCCATCCTGGCGGCAGACCGTTACCTGGCGCTCTATCCGTCGAGCTCGGAAGTCCCCTATGTGCTCTGGCTCAAGGGCACGGCCTATTTCGCCCAGATCAAGGACATCACCCGCGACCAGCAGCTGTCGCGCGATGCCATCGACACCTACAATCTGCTGATCAGCAACTACCCCAAGTCCGAGCACGCAGCGGACGCCAAGGAAAAGCTGCTGGTGGCCTATGACCAGCTGGCCGGCAAGGAAATGTCGGTGGGCCGCTACTACCAGGGCAATGGACAATATGCCGCCGCGATCAACCGCTTCCGCGAAGTGGTGGAGCGCTGGCAGACCTCGACCCATATCGAGGAAGCCCTTTATCGCCTGACCGAGACCTATCTGCTGCTCGGCCTCACCAATGAAGCCATGTCGGCCGCTGCGGTGCTGGGGCACAATTATCCCTCCAGCGACTGGTACAAGCGGGCCTTCGAACTGCTCGGCAAGCAGGGCCTGGCCCCGCAGCTCAACCAGGGCAGCTGGCTGGCCGCGCACCGCACCTGACGGGCGCCACACAATCGATGTTGCTATTTTGTTCCGGGTCGCTATCATGCGACCCGGTTTCGTTTGGGCAGGCTTAAGCTGTGGATGGGTGCCGAGTCGGCGCATTCCTGGCCGCAGGCAGTGCTACAAACGGCAACGATCAGTGGTGCAGCCACGGGAAATTCGCGCATGCTCAACGCGCTGTCAGTCCGCAATATCGTCCTTATCGACCAACTCGATCTCGCTCTCGATGGCGGGATGACCGTGCTCACCGGTGAAACCGGGGCCGGCAAGTCCATCCTGCTCGATGCCTTGACCCTGGCGCTGGGGGGCAGGGGCGATGCCTCGCTGGTGCGCCAGGGGCAGGACAGCGGCCAGGTGGTGGCCGTGCTCGAATTAACGGCCGATCATCCGGCGCGGGCGCTGCTGCGCGACAATGCCATTGCCGATGACGAGGATGTCATCCTTCGGCGCGTGCAGTTTGCCGACGGGCGCACCCGTGCCTTCATCAACGACCAGCCGGTGTCGGCCTCGCTGCTGCAGAAGGTGGGCAGCCAGATCGTGGAAATCCACGGCCAGCACGATGACCGGGCGCTGGTCGATGTGGCGACACATCGCGCGGCGCTGGACGCCTTTGGCGAGCTGGGTGCCGAGGCCAATGCCGTGCGCGAGTGCTGGGCGGTGCTGGCCGAGGCGCAGCAGGCCGTGGAAGAGCAGCGTGCGCTGGTGGCCGAGGCGCTGGCCGCCGAGGATTACGCGCGCCATACCGTGGAGGAGCTGGGCAAGCTCCGGCCCGTGGCCGGTGAGGAAGACGAGCTGGCCGAGCGGCGGCAGCAATTGCAGCAGGCCGAGAAGGCCGCCTCGGACGTGGTGGAGATCGACGCGATCCTCAACGGCCCCAACGCGCCGACGCCGGCGCTGGCCTCGTTGATGCGGCGGCTGATGCGCAAGATCGATGGCGGCGCCGAACTCTTCCAGCCGATCGTCGATGCGCTCGATGCTTCGCTGGTGACACTGGATCGCACCACCGAGGCGCTGGAAGAGTTGAAGCGCGAAATGGCCTTCGATCCGGGTGAACTCGAGGCCGTCGAGGAACGCCTGTTCGCCCTCAGGGCGGCCGCCCGCAAGCATCAGACCACGCCGGACGAACTGGTCGGCGTGCTGGCCAAATACGAAGCCGATCTCGAGACCTTGCAGAGCGGGGAAAGCCGGCTCAAGGCGCTGGAGGCTGAAGAAGTGGTGGCGCGGGCGCGCTATCGCGAGGCCGCCGACATCCTGAGCCAGGGCCGGCGGAAGGCCGCACTGGCGCTGAGCGCAGCGGTCGAGGCCGAACTGCCGGACCTCAAGCTGGGCGCGGCAAGGTTCATCGTCGATCACCAGGTCGATGGTGACCGGGTGTCCGCCACCGGCTTCGACCAGATCGCCTTCCACGTGCAGACCAATCCTGGCACCGCGGCCGGGCCCCTGCTCAAGGTCGCCTCGGGTGGCGAATTGAGCCGGTTCCTCCTCGCCCTCAAGGTGGTGCTGGCCGATCGCGGCTCGGCGCCGGTGCTGATCTTCGACGAAATCGACACCGGCGTCGGTGGCGCCGTCGCCGATGCCATCGGACGCCGCCTGGCACGGTTGGCGAGCAATGTGCAGGTGCTCACCGTCACCCACGCGCCGCAGGTGGCGGCACGGGCCAACCGGCATCTGCTCATCGAAAAGCAGATGGTGGAGGAGGGGGCCTTCATGCGCACCCATGTGCGGCCGCTCGACAAGGGCTCCCGGCAGGAAGAGGTGGCGCGCATGCTGGCCGGCGCCGAGATCACCAATGAAGCACGCGCTGCTGCCAAGAAATTGCTCGGGGCCGTGGGATAGCCTTTCGCCTGAACTGGCCATGTGGCACGTTCCCCTTCTCCCCTCGCGGGAGCAGGTGCCCGAAGGGCGGATGAGGGATATGTCAGGACGCGGGCCAGACTCGCGGACAGAATCCCTCACCCGTCTCGCGCTGCGCGTTCCACCCTCTCCTGCAAGGGGAGAGGGGAAGAAGATAGAGTATCCCCATGTCTGAACCCTCCCAAAAAGACGTTGTCGATCTCTCCGAAGACGAGGCCCGCGCCGAGCTTGAGCGATTGGCGGCGGCGATCGAGGCGGCGGATGTCGCCTATCACCAGCAGGACCGGCCGGAGATCACCGACGCGGAATATGACGCGCTCAAGCGCCGCAATGACGCGATCGAACAGGCGTTTCCCGAGCTGGTGCGGCCCGATAGCCCGTCGGGCCGGGTGGGGGCGGCCCCGGCGGAAGGCTTTGCCAAGGTGCGCCATGGCGTGCCCATGCTCAGCCTCGCCAATGCCTTTTCCGATGAAGACGTGACCGATTTCGTGGCGCGGGCCAGGAAGTTCTTCATGGCCGACATCCTGCGCGACCCCGATTTCGTGCTGGCCTTCACTGCCGAACCCAAGATCGACGGTCTCTCGGCCTCGCTGCGCTATGAGGACGGCGTGTTCGTGCGCGGGGCCACCCGTGGCGACGGCACCGAGGGCGAGGACATCACCGAGAACCTCAAGACCATCGGCGATATCCCCCACAGGCTCCAGGGTTCGGGCTGGCCGGCGGTGATCGAAATCCGCGGCGAGGTCTATATGACCCATGCCGAGTTCAAGCGGTTGAAGGAGCATTCGGCGAAGTTCGGCGGGCAGGATTATGTCAATCCGCGCAACACCGCCGCCGGGTCGCTGCGCCAGAAGGATCCCAGGATCACCGCCAGCCGCAACCTCAATTTCTTCGCCTATGCCTGGGGCATTGCCGAAGACGCCGAAGGCAATGCCCGGCCGCCGGCGGCAACGCAGACCGAGGTGGTGCGCAAGTTCAAGGAATGGGGCTTTGTCACCAATCCGCTGATGATCAAGACGCAGTCGGCCGAGGAGCTGATTGCGCAATACCGCCAGATCGAGGCGCAGCGCGCCACGCTCGGCTATGACATTGACGGGGTGGTCTATAAGCTCGACCGGCTCGACCTGCAGCAGCGCTGGGGTTTTGTCGCGCGCGCGCCGCGCTGGGCCATCGCCCACAAATTCCCCGCCGAACAGGCAACCACCATCCTGACCGGCATCGATATCCAGGTCGGCCGCACCGGGGCGCTGACGCCGGTGGCGCGGCTGCAGCCGGTGACGGTGGGTGGCGTGGTGGTCGAAAACGCCACGCTGCACAATGAGGATTACATCAAGGGCATCGGCAATAATGGCGAGCCGATCCGCAATGGCGTCGATCTGCGCGTGGGCGATACGGTCATCGTGCAGCGGGCCGGCGATGTCATCCCGCAGATTGTCGATGTGGTGCTCGACAAGCGCCCGGAAGGGGCGGCGCCGTTTCAATTCCCACATCTCTGCCCGGCCTGTGGATCGGAGGCCGTGCGCGAGCTCAACGAAAAGACCGGCAAGCTCGACAGCGTCAGGCGCTGCACCGGCGAGATGATCTGCCCGGCCCAGGCGGTCGAGAACCTTAAGCATTTCGTGGCACGCGATGCGCTCGACATCGATGGGTTGGGCGATAAGCAGGTGGCCCAGTTCTATGCGGAGGGGCGCATTGCCCGGCCGGCGGATATCTTCACGCTCAAGGCGCGGGACGAACGGGCGATCAAGAAGCTCAAGGATGCCGACGGCTTCGGGCCGGTCTCGGTGAAAAAGCTGTTCGACGCCATCGATGCGCGGCGGGCGCCCGAGCTCGACCGTTTCATCTATGCCCTGGGCATCCGTCATGTCGGGGAGACCACGGCGGCCCTGCTGGCCAAGGAATTCGGCACGATCGAGCGGTTCCGAGAGGTGGCGCTCGCGGCCGCGCATCATGCGGATGGGCATTCGGTCTTTCCCGAGATCGGTGGCATCGGGGAGACGGTGCAGGCCTCGATCATGGCTTTCTTTGCCAATGAGCGAAATGTGCAGGCGCTCGATGACCTGCTGGCCGAAGTGCAGCCGCAGCCCTATGTGGTCACCATTTCGGCCGATAGCGTGGTGGCAGGCAAGACCGTGGTCTTCACTGGCTCGCTCGAAAAGATGACCCGTTCCGAGGCCAAGGCCATGGCCGAGCGGCTGGGTGCGAAGGTGGCTGGATCAGTCTCGGGTGCAACAGATATACTGGTCGCCGGCCCCGGTGCCGGCTCGAAGCTGAAAAAGGCCGAGGAATTGGGGATCGAGGTTATCAGCGAAGACGAATGGTTCGAGCGCGTCGGCAAATAGCCGGTGCAGGGGAGGCGCCATGCGCAGACTGGTCGGGGCGGTTGCGGCCGCCATCTTGTTGTCCAATGCCGCCTTTGCCGGTCCTGCAGGGGATCAACTGGCGGAGCTGCTCTATGCGGGAACCGCCGGAGAAAACCGGGCGCTCTATGACGAGCAATGCGCCATGTTCAACATGGACGCCTGTTTCGGCCTTGGGCTGATCGACCTGATCGGGGCCGTCGAAGGCCTGTCCCAGGCGCTGTACAGGCATGGCGCGGTAAGCCCGCGCGTGCCGGCCGCCGCCATGATGCTGGGCATCGATGCGCCCGTCGGCACCGGCCCGGCCAATCCGAACCCGGAGCCCGTCACCTATGTGGACGCGCGCGCCATTCTGGATGCGTTCGTCGCCGGATTGGACAGCGCCCGGCAGAGTTTCGAAACCGCGGGCACGAGCGGCGACTATGTGGTGCGCATCGATCCGCTGCGCGTCCGCTTCGACATCGACGGCGACGGGGTGGCCGGCGAGGGCGAGACGCTGGCAGCCCTGATGGGCGAAACGCTGGACCTGCCGCAGGGCAAGACCAAGGGCAACAAGACCGCGCCGGTGGACACGGCCATCGGTTTCGACCGCGCCGATGCGATCTGGTTTGGCGGCTACAGCCAGATGACGGCCGCTCCGGCCGACCTGCTGCTGGCCCATGACTTTTCCGAATTCTTCGCGGCCGTCGGCCATCGCCTGTTTCCGAAATCCGGCCTGCCCATGCAGGACTATTCGAGCGGTGGCACGCTGATGATGGACCCGGAAACCGACACCTTCATCGCCGATCTCATTGCCGCCATCCACACCGCGGACTTTCCCGTGGTCGACAGGGACCGGTTCCAGGGCGTGCTGCAGCGCCTCAAGGCCGTGACGGCGCTGTCGCGGCGGAACTGGGAGGCGATCCTGGCGGAGACCGATGACGATCGGGAACTGGTGCCATCGCCGCGCCAAACCTCGCTGGTGCCCGATCTCAAGGTCACCCAGGCCCATGTCGATGCCTGGATGGCAACGCTCGATACGCTCGACGCGATCCTGGACGGACGCCTGCTGGTGCCGCATTGGCGATTCCGCCAGGGCTTTGACCTCAAGCTCTTCTTCGACACAGCGACGGAAACCGATCTGGTGATGTTGTTCACTGGGCAGGGCGCACTCCCCTTCCTCAAGGATGGCAAGGTCGCCAGCGCGTCCGATTTTGCCGAGGGCAATCGCGTCTTTGGCGATCGCTGGCCCGATTTCGCACTATGGTTCAATTGATGCGTGCCGTGCTTTTGGCCCTGGCGGCCCTGACGGCCGTTGCGCCCGCGCAGGCCGCGCCGATCCCGGTCTTCGATGACCCCAGGGCGCTGCTGGTTGCGGTCTACGAGCAGATCGAAGCGTCGGAGGACTGGGAGAATTTCGATGCGGACAGCGCCTTTGCCGAAACCGACGCATTCTCCGCGCGGCTTTCGGCTCTGTTGAAATCAGCCGATGAAACGGTGATGGCGGGCGGTGATGAAATCGGAGCGCTGGATTTCTCGCCCTTCATCAATGGCCAGGATTCGGGCGGCATGGACTTTGCCATCGGGGACGCCAAGACCAAGGGCGGTCAGGCGGTCGTGGCAGTCGACATCTCCTATGATGGGCAGGCCTGGCAAAGCCTCACCTTCCTGCTCATCGACGAGGGCGCCGCCGGCTGGAAGGTCGATGACGTGGTGCTGCCCTTCACCGATGTCGGCAGCACCTGGCGCCTTAGCGACTATTTGGCCGATCCGCTCGGCTTCTGGTGAAGCGGCGGCCTCAGATAGCCGCCGTCGCCTGCTTGAGCCAGTCCTTGGCCGCGCCCGTGACCTGCGAACCGATCTCGGTCCAGACGCGTGCGTGATAGGCGTTGAGCCAGTCGCGCTCGGCAGGGGTCAGCAGGGCCTGGTCGATCAGGCGCTTGTCGATCGGGGCGAGCGTCAGGGTCTCGAATTCGAGATAGCCGGGATAGCGCTCGGCCTCGCGCACCACGATCAGGTTTTCGATGCGGATGCCGTATTCGCCCGCCTTGTAATAGCCGGGCTCGTTGGAGAGCACATTGCCCGCTTCCAGCGGCGTCGGGTAGCGCGAAGAAATGCCGACCGGCCCTTCGTGCACGCCTAGGAAAGCGCCGACACCATGGCCGGTGCCATGATTGTAGGTGACGCCGTCCTGCCAGAGAAACTGGCGGGCCAGCACATCGATCTGGGCGCCGGATGTGCCCTTGGGGAATCGCAGGTTGGAAATGGCGATCATGCCCTTGAGGACGCGGGTATAGCGATCCTTCTGTTCAGCGCTGGCGGCGCCGGTGGAGAGGGTGCGGGTAATATCAGTCGTACCCGAGAGATATTGTGCGCCCGAGTCGACCAGCATCAGTTCGCCGGGATTGAGGCGGCGGTCGGTCTTGGTGGTCACGCGGTAGTGGACGATGGCGCCATTGGGGCCGGCGCCGGAAATCGTGTCGAAGCTGGCATCGACGCAGGTCGGCTCCTCGCGGCGAAAGGCCTCGAGCGCGGTGACGATGCCGATTTCGGTCAGCGCTCCCTTGGGCGCCTCTTCATCGAACCAGCTCAGGAACTTGGCGAGAGCCACGCCATCGAGCCGGTGCGCCTCGCGCATGCCGGCCAGTTCGGCGGCATTCTTGATGGACTTGGGGCCGAGCACGGGGTCGCGCTTCTCGATGAGCCGGGCACCGGCGCTGCGTAGGGCTTCGGCAATGGCCGCCGGGGCGGTCTGGGGATCGATGAGCACCGCTTTTCCCGCCTTGCCCAGCGCCTCTAGCGCCGGTGTCAGCGTGGCGGCGTCGGCCACCTCGGCAATCCCGTCCAGCGCCTGGCGGAGTTCGGGTGTGATCTTGGCTTTGTCGAGAAAGAGCGTCGGCAGGCCCGCCTGGGGCACGATGGCGAAGCCGAGCACGAAGGGGGTGTTCGGCACGTCGCGGCCGCGCATATTGAATAGCCAGCAGATCGACTCGGGCAGCGTCAGCACGGTGGCGTCGGCCTTGTCGGCCCCCAGCGTGGCGCGCAACTCGGTGAGCTTGTCGGCAGAGGTCTTGCCGGCGCGGTTGTGGCCGAGAAACTCGATGGGGCTGACCGGTGGGGCAGGGCGGTCGGTCCAGATGGCGTCGACCAGATTGGCATGCGGGACGACCCGGGCGTGGCCGGCGAGCTTTTCGGTGATGTCGCGCACTTCGCCCGGCGTGTGCAGCCAGGGGTCATAGGCCAGCGTGCCGCCCTGCGGGACATAGAGCCGCAGATCCTCGCTGGCGCTACCCTGGTTGGCCTCGTGCACGGTGACGAGGCCGGTGTCGGTCTGGGCCGGGGCCTGCAGGGTATAGCGGCTGTCGACAAAGAGCCCCGCCTTATCCGGGCCCACCACCGCCATGCCGGCCGATCCGGTAAAGCCGGTGAGATAGCTCAGGCGTGCTTCGCTGGCCGGCACCGACTCGCCGCGATGGGCGTCTGCGCGGGGCACCAGGACGGAATCGATGCCCGCTTTTTGCATGGCTGTCCGCAATGCGGCGAGGCGCGGCGCGACCTTGGAAGGGTCGGCCTTCTCCTCAAAGCTCTGGAAAACTGCGGGTTCGAAGGGTGTTGCGGTCATGTCTCGTCCTGACCACGCCCAAGGAAGCAATGCGCTCCTGGCATGGCTGTCTTGTTGTCTTGTCGCTGGTTTTGCGCGGGGCAAAGCCTATCTTGAGGGCAAGAGAACAGGAGACGAACCGATGAGCAAGCAGAACAATTTCTTCCAGCGCGCCGTCAACGCCATTGTTGAAGGCCGCACCCGCCAGGCCGAGCGCTACATTGCCCGCTTTGAGCGCGAGCACGATCTGGGCCGCAAGGTAAACGGCCGTTAAGCCTGCCCTGCAGGAACGGCATGGCTGGTCTGCCGGCGCAGCTCTTATCAGCGCAGCGCGAACAGCCTAAATGGACGATGTCGGGCGGCAACAGACTGTCCGTCGCATGGAGTAGAAGATGACTGAGAGCAAGAACGGTTTCCGCAGCGCATTGGGTGGTCTTATCGACGCTCGTGGTCGCGAAGCCTCCCGCCAGGTCAGCTACCGCATGCAGCACCAGCTGATCGGCGCCGTGACCAAGCGCCCCTGAGGCAGCTGCACTTTAGCTGACGATCAATGCCGATCCCCGAAGCCCGCTTCGGGGATTTTGCTATTTGGTGTTCTTCTCATCGCCTTTGGGAACGGGCGGATCTTGGCCAATACCCCTCATCCGCCCTCGGGCACCGTCTCCCACAAGGGGGGGAAGGGGATGAGCGGGGTTGCGTAAAGCCGGCCGGCAGACTCCGGTTCTTCCTTCTCCCTTGTGGGAGAAGGTGGCGCATAGCGCCGGATGAGGGGTGTTGTCAGGCCTTTTCCAGCACCAGCGTGGTCCAGTCCTTGCGCTTCAGATGGTCCTTGAGCGCAAAGCCCGCGGCCTCATAGGCGGCGATGACGCCGTCGGCCTGGGTGTTGAGAATGCCCGAGAGAATGGCGGTGCCGCCCGGCTGGGTGATGGCGCCCACGCCCGGGGCCAGTTCAACCAGCGGACCGGCGAGGATATTGGCGACCACCAGGTCATAGGGCGCGCGGGCGGCGATTTCCGGGTTGTCGAGGCCGGCGGCCTCGATGGCGTCGATCTGGTCACCGACACCATTCTCGACCGCATTTTCCACCGTGGTGGTGACCGCGATCGGGTCGATATCGGTGGCCAGGATCACCGCTTCGAGCCGCTTGGCCAGGGCGATGGCGAGCACGCCGGTGCCGGTGCCGATATCGATCATGCGGGCCGGATTGCGGTCCGCCAGCAGGGCCTCGATGGCTTCGAGGCACCCGGTGGTGGTCTCGTGGTGGCCGGTGCCGAAAGCCTGGGCGGCGTCGATCTTCATCGGCGTCAGCCCCTCGGGGATGGTGCCGGTTTCGTGGCTGCCATAGACATAGAAACCGCCGGCGATCACCGGCGCCAGCCCTTCGAGCGACTTGGCAACCCAGTTGACCTCGGGGTCGATGGGCTCGACCGAGAAGCTCACATCGCCGCCCAGCACCTGCCGCGCCAGCGCTGCATAGGCCGCCAGGTCCGGCGGGCTATCGCAGGTGGCTTCAAACACCCACTCGCCGGTCTCCTCGTTTTCATGCGCCGAGGCGGTCAGCGCCAGGTCGTCGCGCTCGGAAACGGCATCGACAAGCGCATAGGCCTGCTCCTTGGTCAGCGAAATTGAAAGCTGGTCGACGGACATGGCGGGCCTCGGGAATTGGGGTGGCTTTCATTGCGGCAGGGGTGGGGCCGAGTCAAGCGCGGGCCTTGACGGGGTCCGCGCTTCGTGTTCATGATTTGTTCGGCAACATGGAGGGCGCAATGTATGGCTTGATCGGCCGCATGCTGGCGGCAGAGGGGCGGCGGGAGGAATTGCTGGCGCTATTGCTGGAAGGGAGCGCGCCCATGCCGGGTTGCCGCTCCTATGTCATCGCGCGCGACCCGGGCAGCGACAACGGCATCTGGATCAGCGAAGTCTGGGACAGCCGCGAGCAGCACCAGGCCTCCTTGCATCTGCCCCATGTGCAGGAGACGATCGGCAGGGCCCGCCCGATGATCGCCGGCTTCGATCAGCGCTTCGAGACCGAGCCGCAGGGCGGCATCGGGGTTTAGTAGGCCGGGGCAAATGGTTGCCTAAGGCGCAGAGCCGTCCTCGGATTTGATCCGAGGACCGTTTGCAACGCGTGCCGGGCCGATAATGGCCCTCGGGTCGGGCCCGAGGGCGGCAAGGCGATGTATCAAGATCGCCGAGGCGCCGGCTTCATTGTCTCCCTCCCCCTTGTGGGGAGGGTCGCGTAGCTTGGCCGATTGGCCACAGCGCAGCCGGGGTGGGGGTGTTTATAGCTTCACCGCTGTGCCCGAAACGGACACCATCAGCATCGAGCCGCCCTGGCCGACCACTTCATAGTCGATGTCGACGCCAACCACGGCATCGGCGCCCATGCGGCGGGCTTCGGCTTCCAGCTCGCGGAACGCTTCCTGCCGCGCGTCGCGCAAGGCGCCCTCATAGGCGCCGGCCCGGCCGCCGACAATGTCGCGGATACCGGCAAACAGGTCCTTGAAGATATTGGCGCCCACGATCACCTCGCCGGTGGCAATGCCGAGATAATCCCGGATGGGTCGGCCTTCGAGGGTGGGGGTGGTCGAGATGATCATGGGTTTGGCTCCTGTTGGTGCAGGAGAATGTGGGGAGGACGGCGGCGGACGCAAGGGTATCCTGGCGGTTCCATCGCCTCCCTCCCCCTCTTAGGGAGGGAATGAGGGTGGGGGACTGGCGGGAGGCAGCCGACCGCGAATGCGCTGATAACCCTGCACCCCCACCCCAGCTCTGCTAGGACCCTTCGGGTCCAGCGGCGCTACCCTCCCCACAAGGGGGAGGGAGGTGATGAACAGTGGCGTCTCGGTCTTTGGCCTCGCTACCCCTTCTTGATAAAGCTCTCCAGCACCTTCTTGGTCCCGGCCTTTTCGAAGTCGATGGTCAGCTTGTTGCCTTCGATCTGGATGACTTCGCCATAGCCGAATTTGAGGTGGAACACGCGTTCCCCCAAGGCGTAGCCGCTCGATTGGCCGCCGAGGTCGACGGAGCGGGCGACGAGGTCGCCCTCGATGGTCAGTGGACCATCGCCTTTTCGGCTGGCCTGGTTGGCGCGGGCGCGCTGCCAGCCGGGGGTTTCATAGACGCTTTCAAAGGGGTCGGCCTTGTTGAAGCGGCTCGCGGCACCGCCGCCATAGCCATAGCCGCCATAGGCCGAGCCGCGGTCGGTGACCTCCACCGCGTCAGGCGGCAGTTCGTCGATGAAGCGGCTGGGAATGGCCGATTGCCAGAGGCCGTGGATGCGCCGGTTCTGGGCGGCGGAGATGCGGACGCGCTTGCGGCCGCGGGTAATGCCGACATAACCGAGGCGCCGCTCTTCCTCGAGACCCGCGCGGCCACTTTCATCCATGGAGCGCTGGCTGGGGAAGGTGCCGTCTTCCCAGCCGGGCAGGAAGACGGTGTCGAATTCCAGCCCCTTGGCCGAATGCAGCGTCATGATGGTGACGGCATCGCTGGAATCGGCACTGTCGCGGTCCATGACCAGCGAAATATGTTCGAGGAAACCGCCGAGCGACTCGAACTCTTCCATGGAGCGGCTGAGTTCCTTGAGGTTTTCCTTGCGGCCCTGGCTTTCGACTGACTTGTCGGCGCTCAGCATGTCCATATAGCCGCTTTCCTCGAGGATCTGCTCGACGAGCTGGTAGGGCGGCAGGGTTTCGGCGCGATAGGCCCAGTCATCGAATTGGCCGACAAGAGCGCGCAGCGTGGTGCGCTGCTTGGGCTTCAGATCCTCGGTTTCCACCATCATGCGCACGGCCTGCAGCAGCGGCACCTGCATGTGCCGCGCGGTCTCCATCAGCATCTTGACGGTGGTGTCGCCCAGCCCGCGCTTGGGCACATTGACGATGCGCTCGAAGGCGAGGTCGTCGGCCGGCTGCGCCACCAGCCGTAGATAGGCCAGCGCATCGCGGATTTCCTTGCGCTCATAGAAGCGCGGGCCGCCGACGACGCGATAGTTGAGACCAAGCGTGATGAAGCGCTCTTCGAATTCGCGCATCTGGAAGGAGGCGCGCACCAGGATGGCCATGGAATTGAGCGCTTCACCCTGGCGCTGATATTGCTCGATTTCCTCCCCGATGGTGCGGGCTTCTTCCTCGCTGTCATAGACCTGCGTGAACGAGATCGGCTCGCCGCCCTCGGCAATGTCGGTGAAGAGCGTCTTGCCTAAGCGTCCTTCATTATAGGCGATTAGCGTCGAGGCGGCCTTGAGGATATTGGCGGTGGAGCGGTAGTTGCGCTCGAGCTTGATGACCTTGGCGCCGGGAAAATCGGTCTCGAAGCGCAGGATATTGTCCACCTCGGCGCCGCGCCAGCCATAGATCGACTGGTCGTCATCGCCCACCACGCAGATATTGGCTTCGCTGGCAGGCTTGCCCTGCGCCAGCAGGCGCAGCCAGAGATATTGGGCCGTGTTGCTGTCCTGATATTCGTCGACAAGGATGTATTTGAAGCGGCGATGATATTCGGCCAGGACTTCGGGGTTCTCGCGGAACAGGCGAATGCATTCGAGCAAAAGATCGCCGAAATCGGCGGCGTTCAGCGTCTTCAGCCGCGCCTGATAGTCGTAGTAGAGCTTGCCACCCTTGCCATTGGCGAAATAGCCGCTGTCGGCGGCGGGCACGTCCTTGGGCAGCAGGCCGCGGTTCTTCCAGGCATCCAGCATGCCGGCGAACTGACGGGCCGGCCAACGCTTCTCGTCGATGTTTTCCGCTTCCAGCAATTGTTTGATGAGACGGATCTGGTCGTCTGTATCGAGAATGGTGAACTGGGGTTTGAGATCGACCAATTCGGCGTGGCGGCGCAGGATGCGCGCCGAAATCGAGTGAAAGGTGCCGAGCCAAGGCATGCCCTCAAGCGCGTTACCGACGAGATAGGCGATGCGGTCCTTCATCTCCCGGGCCGCCTTGTTGGTGAAGGTCACCGACAGGATTTCCGAGGGCCAGGCCTTCTTCTCCCGCAGGATGTGCGCGATGCGGGTCGTCAGCACGCGCGTCTTGCCGGTGCCGGCCCCCGCGAGCACCAGCAGCGGGCCCTCGGTTGAAAGCACAGCCTCGCGCTGCTCCGGGTTCAGCCCGGACAGATAGTCCGGCCCCGCATTCTGCCGGAGCTGGCTGGTGATCGGGCCGCCTTGGGGGCGGGGCAGGGGGGCAGTGTCGGGCATGCGCGCTCTTGTTCCAAGGTCCGCGCGTTCCGGGACAGGTGCGCAGCCAAGCCTTGACGAATCTCATTTTGTTCTTGCCCGCCAATATAGGGATGGCGGCCGCGCCTGTATAGAAGTCCGGCCTGTCACGGCATCGTCATGCAAGCGTCATCGGTCTGTTTTCCACCACGCCTAAGCGGGGCCCGCATCATTTCTGGGGGACCCATCATGATTGCTCAAAAGCGTCTCGCTGCCCTGAGCGCAGCACTGCTCCTTTCTACGGCCGGCGCAGAGGCCGCCCAATATTTCAATCGCATTGCCAGCTTCCCGGTCGCGCTCAACACGCCCGACGCGGAGGAAACCTCGTCCGAAATCATCACCGTCTCGGAAGACGGCATGACCCTCATCTATTCCGATAGCCCCGCTGGCGGCATCGGGTTCGTCGATATCGCCGACCCCAAGGCACCCAAGGCCGCGGGCTTCCTGGCGCTTGATGGCGAGCCGACCACCGTGGTGGTGGATGGCGGCAAGGTCTATGCCGGCGTCAACACTTCGGAAAGCTATACCGAGCCCTCGGGCAATCTTGCCACCATCGATCTGGCGACCCAGACAGTTGAAGCCACCTGCGACCTTGGCGGCCAGCCCGATTCCGTGGCTCGCAATGCCGATGGCTCGCTGATTGCCGTCGCCATCGAGAATGAGCGCGACGAAGACTTCAACGATGGCGAACTCCCGCAGATGCCGGCCGGTGCGCTGGCGCTGGTCAATGTCGTCGATGGCGCGGTGGATTGCTCCACCCTCAAAATCGTCGACCTCACGGGCCTTGCCGAGATTGCCGGCGATGATCCCGAGCCCGAATATGTGTCGATCAACAGCCTCAACGAGGTTGTGGTTTCCCTCCAGGAAAACAACCACTTCGTCATCGTCGATGGCAATTCTGGCACCGTCACCGCGCATTTCTCCGCCGGTTCGGTGACCCTCGAAAGCATCGACACCGAGGACAATGGTTCGCTCGATTTCACGGGCAAGCAGGCCGACCGTCTGCGTGAGCCGGACGCGGTCAAGTGGATCGATGACCAGCGCTTCGTCGTTGCCAATGAGGGCGACTACAATGGCGGCTCGCGCAGCTTCTCGATCTTCAACAAGGCCGGCGAGATGCTTTTTGACAGCGGCGCTTCGCTTGACCATCTGGCCGCCCAATTCGGCCATTATCCGGACAAGCGATCCGACGCCAAGGGTGTCGAGCCGGAAGGCGTGGACGTCGCTCACTTCGGCGATGACACCTATCTGATGATCGGCATGGAGCGTGCCTCGCTCGTCGCGATCTACAAGGATACCGGCGCCGAGCCCGAATTCGTCCAGGCGCTGCCCTCCGGCATCGGTCCTGAAGGTGCCGTGGCCATCCCGGCCCGCAACCTCCTTGTCACCGCCAACGAGACCGATCTCGGTGCCGATGGCCTTGCCCGCAGCCATGTCTCGATCTTCGAACTGGCCGAAGCCGACGCTCCCACCTATCCGCATATCATGTCCGATCTTGACGCCGATGGCCGGCCGCTGGGCTGGGTGGCGCTTTCGGGCCTGGTCGCCGATGCGGAAAAGCCGGGCATGCTCTATGGCGTGTCCGACAGTTTCCTGGGCGCGCAGCCCTCGATCTACACCATCGACGCCACAGGCCATCCCGCCCGCATCACCGCCAAGACCGTGGTGACGCGCAATGGCCATCCGGCGCAGAAGCTGGATCTGGAAGGCATCACGCTTGACGGAAAAGGTGGGTTCTGGCTGGCGTCCGAAGGCCGTACCGACCGGCTGATCCCGCATGCGCTCTACCATGTCGATGCCGATGGCGAGATCGTCAAGGAAGTGGCCTTCCCGGCCGAACTGCTGGCCGAGGAAATCCGCTTTGGTGCCGAAGGCGTGACCATGGTGGGCGAGGGCGACGACGCCACGCTCTGGATCGCCATCCAGCGCGAATGGAAGAACGACGCCAAGGGCACCGTGAAGCTCGTCTCCTACAATATCGCCAGTGGCGAATGGGGCGCGGTCAACTATCCGCTCGAAGCCCCGGCTGACGGTGCCTGGGTCGGTCTTTCCGAGATCACCGCCCATGGCGACCAGGTCTATATCGTCGAGCGCGACAACCAGATCGGCGAGAACGCCCAGCTCAAGGCGCTCTACAGCGTGCCGGTCAGCGAATTGGTGCCGGGCGCGCTGGGCGGCGAACTGCCGACCGTCACCAAGACCCTGGTGCGCGACCTCATCCCCGACCTGACCTCCACCGGTGGCTATGTGCTCGACAAGGTGGAAGGCTTTGCCGTGGACGCCAGCGGCGAGGGCTTCGTGGTCACCGACAATGACGGTGTCGACGACAGTTCGGGTGAAACCATGTTCTGGTCCATCGGTTCTCTTTAAGGTCACCTCCTTGACCTTGTAGACGGCCGGGCATCTGCCCGGCCGTTTTTCTTTGCTTTGCACGATTGCGCGGTCACCCCACCCTCATTCCCTCCCCATCAAGGGGAGGGAGGCGAAGGGCCGAGTTGCCCGTGTTCATCGTCTCCCTCCCCCTTGTGGGGAGGGACCAAGGGTGGGGGTAGGTGGCAAGCCAGAGGGTGCGATTGTTGCATGCCCCTTTGCTTTCCTCAAAAGGCGTCATGGCGGGCTTGCGCATGCCCCGCAACTGCCTACACTCACGGCAGTTTCAGCCGGGGCAGATCAGGCACAGTGCTCAATCGCATCTATATCGTGGTCGGCATCTTCGCCATTGTGGTGCTGGCCGGCGCCTTCATCGCGCCGCGCTTCATCCAGTGGGGCGATTATCGCGACCGCATGGAGGTGCTGGCCTCGGGCGTGCTCGGGGCCGAGGTCTCGATTCGCGGCGATATCTCCTTCTCGCTGCTGCCCAGCCCGCGCCTGGCCTTTTCCGATGTGATCGTGGGCGATCCGGAAGGCCCGGCGGCCACGGTCGGGGCGGTCGAGGCGGAATTTGCGCTGATGGATTTCCTGCGCGACATCTACAATGTCACCGCGCTCAGCCTCGAAGCGCCGGTGGTGCACCTCACGGTGGACGAGAACGGCCTGTTCGGCAGTGGCGTCGATCTGGGTGGCGCTGGGTCCGGAGTGGCGCTGGGTCATGCCCGCATCAGCAATGGCAGCATCCGGCTCGAGGATCTGCGCTCCGCCGAGACCTTCACCCTCGATCGCATTGATGGCGATCTCAGGCTTTCCAGCTTTGCCGGGCCGTTCCAGTTCCAGGGCAGTGCGGATTATGGCGATGTGCGCTATGACCTCAGGGTCAATTCGGGCACCGCCGATGCCGACGGCAAGGCGCGCATATCGAGCTTCGTGCATGAGGCGCTCGGCGGGTTCTCGCTTACCGTCGAGGGCGTGCTGACCGCCGGCGCGGCGCCGCGTTTCGAGGGCGACATGACCTATCGGCAGGCCCCGCCCGAGGCCGAGGCGGCCGACGACATTCGCGGGGACCTGGTGCTGGAAAGCGCGGTGACGGCCTCGTCCGATCGCGTGGTCCTGTCCGGCTATACGCTGCATCCCGATGAAAACCGGGCGGGCATGCGCCTGACCGGCGCGGCGAGCATCCAGCTTGGGCAGCGGCGCAGCTTTGATGCCGTGGTTTCGGGCGGGGTGTTCTCGCTGCCGCCGCGTGACGCCACCGAGGTGCCCGGCGAGTTGCCCTATGAATTCGTGCGGCTTCTGTCGGAAATACCGGCCCCGCCGCTGCCGCCCATGCCGGGGCGGCTGGGCATTGACCTGGCCGAAGTCGGCCTGCGCGGTTTCGCGCTGCGGGAGGTGCGGGTCGATGCGACGACGGATGGCGCGCGCTGGACGGTTGAGCAGGCGGTGGCCCAGCTCCCCGGCGAAACCGAAGTGCGGTTTGCCGGCGTGGTGACCAATGATGGCGGCACCGTTGGCTTCCGCGGCGATGCCAGCGTGGAGGCGGCCCGCCTCGAGGCGCTTTCGCAATTGTGGAAACGGCCCAGCGAGGACAATCCCCTGTTCAACATGCCCGGTTCGCTGCATGGACGGGTGATGCTGGCAGGCGATGCGCTGGGGCTGAGCAATGGCCGGCTGCTGCTGGACGGCGAGGAGGCCGGCTTCGAGATGCGCATCGGTTTCGGCGCCGAGCCGCGGCTCGATACCGTGCTGCAACTGGGGCAATTGGATAGCGGCGAAACCGAGGCCTTGTTGGCGCTGGTGCCCGATGTGACGGGCGACAGCAATTTCCTGATCAGCTTTCCCGATGGCAGCTTCTCGATCACGGCCGGGACGGTCGATGTGCTGGGCCTGCCGGCCCGGGACCTGGTGGCCGAGGCGCAGTGGTCGCCTGCGGCCATCCGGTTCTCGAGGCTGTCGGCGAGCGACTGGGGCGGCCTTTCTCTCAGTTCCACGATGCGCTTTTCCGGCACGCTCAGCGATCCGCGGGTGACCGGCTCGGGCCAATTGGCGGTGGCATCAGCTGACGCGCCGGGGCTTGCCGCCGTCTATGAAATGGCCGGCGTGCCCTTTGGCTGGCAGCAGGGGCTGGAGAGCGTCTGGCCGGCCGATCTGCAGTTCCTGCTCGCCGAGGCCGAACAGGGCAGCGGCCAGGTCCTGACGCTGGGTGGGTCCCTGGGCGCTTCCGCGCTTGACCTGCGCGCCGAGATGTCCGGGGGACTGGGTGAATTGTCGCGCGACGACCTGCGGCTCGTGGTGTCGCTGGAGGGCGAAGATGGCGAGGCGGCGCTGGCGCAGCTCGGGCTCGCCGATGTTCCTCTCTTTGCCGGCGAGGACAGTTTCGTGGCGAGCCTGTTTGTCGAAGGCAACAATGGCGACGGGTTCGACGGTAGGGTCGCGCTCAGCCAGGGCGGGCAGTCCATCAGCTATTTCGGCGGCTTGCGGCTATCGCAGAGCGGCGAGGTCAGCGGCGAGGGCACCATCGACGTGATGCTCGATGAAGCAAGCGGGATTGCGGCGCTGGCGGGGGCGCGCGGCGCCAGCCTGCCGGGCATTGAGGCGAGCGCCGGCGTCACCTTTGCGGGGCTGCGCACCCTGTCCCTGGGCACCATTGCCGGCGTGTCGGGAGATGTCGGCTTTGGCGGCTGGGTCTCGATGCAGCGCCTGGGGCAATTGCCCAGCTTTACCGGCCAGCTGTCGATCGACAGCGTTGAAGCGGGGGCGCTCGTCGCCTCGCTGCTGGGCAATGATGCGCTGATCGGCACCGGCGAGGGCGTCTGGCCCGAGGGGCCGCTGGCGGCCAATGCGGTCGAACGCCCGTCGCGGGGCGAGATCGACATTGCCACCCCGGCGCTGAGCGCCAATGGCAGTCAACTCCTTGGCCAGACTGAGTTCACCTATGCCTGGGCGCCGGAATCGGCGTCGATCAAGAACCTTGCCGGCGAAGTCGGCGGCGGTTCGCTGCGGCTGTCGCTCGACCAGTGCTGTGCCGGTTCGCTGGCCGAGCGGAGCCTGTCCGGGCAGGTCACGCTGGTGGGCGTCGATCTTGATGCCATTGCGCCGGCGGCGGTGGGGGCGGGCCTTTCCGGCCGCATCGATGGCGGGCTGCAATTCGAGGGCACGGGCGCGAGCCTGGCCGATGTCATGCGCAGCATGACGGGCGAGGGCAATTTCGCCGTTACCGATTTCCGCGTCGAAGGTTTGACCCCGGATGTCTTCCCGGCCATCGCCGGGATCGAGGACGTGCTCAATACCGAGGCCGATGCGCTCGAAACCCTGATCGGGCTGGCCTTGTCGCGGGGCCAGTTCGTGGCCGAAGAGGCGCGCGGCGCCTTTTCCATCGCGGGTGGCACGGTGCGCCTGGCCAATTTCATCGTCGAGGGGACCGGCGGGCGGCTGGCCGGCAGCCTCAATCTCATGCTGGAGCGACTGGGCCTCAATGGCCGCTTCGTCCTGACGCCGCGCGACTATGTCGATCCCACAGGCCTCGTGCAAACCGATACGGCGCGGATTATCGCCAGCGTCGCGGGCACGCTGCTGGCGCCCGAGGTCACGCTGGACCTCAGCGAAATGGTGGCGGCCATCCAGGTGCGGGCCAATGAACTCGAGGTCGAGCGGCTCGAAACCCTGCGGCTCGAAGATGAGGCCCGCCAGCGCGCGGCCGCCGAGGAACGCAACCGGCTGATCGAGGAGCAGCGGCGCAAGGCCGCCGAAGAGGCCGCAAGGCTGGCCGCCGAGGAAGAAGCGCGGCGCCTCGAAGAGCAGCAACTGCTCGAGGAACAGGCCCCACTGGACGGCACCGGCACCGATACGCCGCTCGACCTCGGCTTCCAGCCGGGCGTCAACCAGCCCATCGGCAATAGTGTCAACGAGCCGATCGATCTTCTGCCGGGGCAGTGACGCCGCTGCCGTTCAACTGCTGCTTGGCGAACGGTCTTGGAGCATGCTCTGCCTCAGCCTTCAGTGCTTGTGCCCGTCGCGATACCAGGCCAGCACGGCAAGCCGCACGGCTGAGGAGAGATTGGTGGTCTGGCGGGTTTCGTCGATCTCGCGAATGACGCCTGCCAGGCTCATGCCGCGCGTTTCCGCCATCGCCTCAAGACCGTTCCAGAAATCGGGTTCGAGCGCGATCGAGGTGCGGTGACCGGCAATGGAGAAGGAGCGCTTGTCCATGCCCTGGCGTCTGCGTCAGGGCTTCTTGCGGAAGGCGTCCAGGCTCACCACCTTCTCGCCGCTGCCTTCGGGGGCAGGTGTGTCGCCCGCGGCCTCTTCGGTTTCGACATCGGCCTCGACCTCCTCGGCGTCGCGATCGTCAGCGGCGGTGGCGGGGTCGAACTGCAGGCCGAACTGCACGCTGGGGTCGAAAAAGCCCTTGATGGCGGCAAAGGGGATGTGGAGCATTTCGGGCTGGCCGTTGAAGCTCAGGCCCACTTCGAAGGCACTCTCGGTGACCTTGAGGTCCCAATACTGGTTCTGCAGCACGATGGTCATTTCCTTGTCGTACTGCTTGAGCAGTTCTTCGCTGATGCGCACGCCGGGCGCGCGGGTGGCGAAGGAAATGAAGAAGTGGTGCTCGCCGGGCAGGCCGGTCCGGGACACTTCGGCCAGAACCTTGCGCACGACGCCGCGCAGGGCTTCCTGGGCGAGAATGTCGTATCGCATGTGGTCTTCGGCCATGATGCCCTTGTCTCCTAGTCACCTCGGGGAGAATCCCGAATGGCCCATATCAGCCCTACGTTCCAAGAGATTTCAAGGACAAAGGCATCTGGAACGGCAGGCAATGGGAGATTGAGTGCAGGCTTCTGTTGCCAGGTGCCTGCGAACCCCGCCTGTCGCCCGGCTAGGAGCGAAGGACTTTAATTCCCAGTGCTAGCACCGCTTACGCGGCGAGAGCGACCGGAGCCTTATGGTTGTCATTGGCAACTATAAGTTTTAGCCCGATAACGGCGGTACAATGCCGAGCGAAAGCACACTCTTTACGCCCTCGTCGATCCTGTTTCGTCCCCATTGGCTCCCCCGGAAGGGGAGATGGTGGAGACGCCGGGTACTGCCCCCGGGTCCGATGGGTTTATTACAATGACAGTTTATCGCCATAGCCCTTGCGGGCACTCTCTATATAGGGGAGCCCATGGGCAGATGCAAATCCGCACCGTTCAATTCAGCTCGGATTAACAGCTCAACTGCATGCTTTCACCCAATGGGAGGCATGCATGCGATCAACCAATCCGGCCTATTGGCGGCGCGGCCAACGGCGTCGGCAAATCCGGAAACTGCTCGGCCGGCTGTCCATCGTTCCCACGGCCATGCTGGCCATGATGCTGGGCGCGCTGGCGGTTCTTGGTTTGCAGGAACTTGATGTCGGTGCGTGGCTGAGGACGGCGCCCGCCGAGACGGCCGCGAGGGGTGAGGAGGCCATCACGCGCAATTTCGCTGCGTGCGGGTTCGTGCGCGTCACCTGCGTGGTCGATGGCGACACCTTCTGGCTGGACGGTACCAAGATCAGGATCGCCGACATCAACACGCCCGAAGTGAGTTCGCCGCAATGCGCGCAGGAGGCGGCGCTGGGGCGGCGGGCAACGGAGCGGCTCACGCAATTGCTCAATGCCGGGCCGTTCACGCTTGCCCGCATCGACCGCGACGAGGACCGCTATGGCCGCAAGCTCAGGATCGTCCGGCGCGATGGCCAGTCGGTCGGCATGGCCATGGTCGCCGAGGGGCTGGCTGAGGCGTGGCAGGGCTATCGCGGCAGCTGGTGCTGAAGCTCAGCGGCTGGCCGGCAAGTGCTCGACCACGAGGCCTCTTGTGGTGCGCGGGCCGAAACCGGGCCAGTCGCGGTCGCCGGCCGGCTCGGTCCACGGGCCCGAGGCGAGATCGAGATAACGCGCCATGCCTTCATCTCCCTTGAGTGTCAGCCCGAAAAAGGCCGTCAGCACATGCTGCGTGACATTGTTCATGCGCACATTGGACCAGACGAAATCGGCATAGTGCTCGTAGGGGCTGCCCGGCCCACCCTGTTCGAGCGCCTCGGTCGGTGGCGGCATGGGGGCGGCGGCGTTGTGCCCTGCGCCCTGGAAACTCAGCATATACCTGTCGGCATTGATCGCGCCTTCGAAGATGCGGCGGATGCCATTGGCATAGTCCGAGATCTCGTCCTGGGTACCGCCGATGACCAGCAGCGGCGCCTCGATGCCGGCAAGGCCCGCTTCGTCCCACATGCCCAGTTGCGCGCCCCAGGGGGCAATGGCGACGGCGGCCGTGAGACGCGGGTCGCCCGCCGCCTGGTAGGCCTCCGATCCGGCGGCGAGGGCGTCGAGCGCACCTGCCGGCGCCATGCCCGAGGTCAACGCAGCGTCCGAGAGGCCCGCACCGGCGCTGATCACCGCGCCATAGCCGCCCATGGAATAGCCGATGATGGCGCTGTGCTCGGCATCGACGAGGCCCGCCAGGAAACCGTCATCGGCCTCCGACAGCGCCGCCATCTGGTCGAGCACGAAGAGCTGGTCGGGCGACCGATTGGCCAGCGTGCTGGCAAAGCCGAGCTTGTTCTCATAGGTGCTTTCGAAATGATCGATGCTCGCCACCACATAGCCATGGCTGGCCAGATGCTCGCCAAAGGGGCTGAGCAGGTAGCGGTTGCCCGGATAGCCATGCGAGATGATGACCAGCGGATAGGGCCCTCCGGCCGGGTCGGGCGCGGCATTGCGGACCGCCTGGCCCCGCAGCGTCACAGTCGCCGTGCTGTTGGCCAACTGGACATCGGGATAGGTGCCACCGGGTGCGGTGTCGCCCAGCGCGGCCGGATACCAGACCTCCACCTTGAGCGGGCGGTCGTATCGGGAATCGGGGCCGGTCAGCACATCGGGGCGATCGGTGTAGAGCAAATCGAGGGTCCGCACCCCGATGGCATGCGGACCGGGCTGCGCCAGTTCCGGCGCGTCGGGCAGGCGATGGTCGATCCGGTTGTCTTCGGCCAAGGCCATGCTCCCTGTCATCACAAGCAGAAAAACGATCAGAAGCTGTCGCATGCCGGCCTCCTTTGGCGCTGCAGACTAGAGCGCCAAAACGAAAGATCAAGACGCTCGGATGTTTTCTTTTGGTTTCGTTTTGCCGTGCTGGACAAATCCTTGTCGGCGCGGTCATGCTTGCCGCTGCAAGGAGGCTCCGAGAATGGCGATGGTACCGATCAGCGGCAGGGACTGCGAAGGCTGCACGGCCTGCTGTTCCTTTCCGCCCATCCATGCGCCCGAGCTGCAAAAGCCGGCCAATACGCTTTGCGGGCATTGCGTCGCGGGGCAGGGATGTACGGTCTATGAGGCCCGGCCCACGGTCTGCCGTGGGTTCTTCTGTGGCTGGTTCTTTCTGCCCGAATTGGGGCCGGAATGGCATCCCCGGCAGAGCGGCGTCGTCATCCGCTCCGAATCCTTTGGCGACGACACCATCACCCTCCTGATCCTCGATCTGACGGCGTTTCTCGTGTCCGAGGACTTTGCCGGCATGATCGGTGCCTGGGTGGAGCAGGGCGTGGGTGTCGAGTTCGAGCGGCTCGGTCCGCCCGGTCACCTGCCCGCCAAGATGCGGATGAACGAACTGCTGGAAGAGGCGGTGGCAGCGCGCGACCTGCGCGCCATGCACAAGGTGTTCGCCTGGTCGCTCTCCCATATCGACAACAGCCATGCCTGGGAGCGCGACGAGACCGAACCCCGGAGTGCGCTGGGCTGAGGTCAGCCGTTCCATTTCATGCGCATATAGACCCCGCCGCCCGCGAGCTCATCGAGCATCTGGTCGAGGCGCTTGCGCTTGGTCTCCTCGCGCTGCGCCTTGTTGATCCACATCAGATAGTCGTTGCGCTGATAGGGCGGGCGGGCCTCGTACTGCGCGCGCAGCCCACGGGCCTCCAGGGCCTCGCTCACAAAGTCCGGCATGTCCTCTCGCGGCCGTAACGGCCGCAGGCGCGGGCTCATGGCAGCACGGCCATGGCTTCGATCTCGATCAGGAAATCGGGATTGGCCAGGCCTGCCACTTTCATGCCGGTCACGGTCGGCGGATTGGGCCGGTTGCCCCAGACCTTGGCCCAGGCGGGAAAGGCTGCGGCCAGGTCGGCGTCGGCCTGCAGCATGATCGTGGTCTTGACGAGGTTCTCAAGGCTGCCGCCAGCGGCCTCAAGCACCTTGAGCATGTTGTCGATGGCCTTTTCCGACTGCAGGGCGACATCGCCCTTGCCCACGATCTGGCCGTTCGCATCGACGGCGTTCTGCCCGCCGATGAGCAGGATGCGGGCATTGGCCGGCAGGATGATGCCCTGCGAAAAGACCGGGCTGACATACATGCCGGTCGGGTTGATGTGCTGGATGGTCATGGTCATTGGCTCCCTGGTGCAATTCATCGTCATTCTGGCGCGCCGCGCCGGCGGCTGCTGTCAGCATGCTGCGCGGTATTTGACTACCGCATGCATATCCGGCCGCATTTTGGGCTAATCTCGCGCCGCACTGGCCCCTTGCGAACGAGTCTGACATGCCAAACGACGTCAATTCCAGATTGCTCCACGCCGCCGATCGTTTTCTGGGCAAGGATGCCGCCGAACTCACGACCCAGGAGCGGGCCATCCTGCAGCAGGCGATCGACAAGCGCGCGGTCTCGCGCGACCCGGCCGCCGAATTCGACGAGCAACTGACCCTGGGCCAGCGTCTTGCCGATGGCGTTGCTGCCTTTGGCGGATCGTGGTGGTTCATCGCCGGGTTCGGCGTCTGCCTCCTGGCATGGACCGGTCTCAACCTGCTGCTGGCAGGCGCCGCCTTCGATCCCTATCCCTTCATCTTCCTCAATCTGATGCTCTCCATGCTGGCGGCCATCCAGGCGCCGGTGATCATGATGAGCCAGAACCGGCAGGCGGCCAAGGACCGCGAGGTCTCCGCCCATGACTATGAGGTCAATCTCAAGGCCGAGATCGAGATCATGGCGCTGCACGACAAGGTCGACCGGCTGCGCGACGAGGACATGCGCGGGCTGATCCTGAGCCAGCAGGAGCAGATCGCGCGGCTGACCGGGCTGGTGGAGAAGCATCTCGGGACCGGGGCGGCGGAGGGCGAATCGCGCTAGCTTGGCGCCATGCAGCCCTATCTCCAGCTTCTCTCCGACATTCTCGAACGCGGCACCGACAAGTCGGACCGCACCGGCACCGGCACGCGCTCGCTATTCGGCTACCAGATGCGCTTCGACCTTTCGAAGGGCTTTCCGCTGCTCACCACCAAGAAGCTGCACATCAAGTCCATCGTCTATGAACTGCTCTGGTTCATTCGCGGCGAGACCAATGTGCGCTGGCTGCAGGAGCGGGGCGTCAAGATCTGGGACGAGTGGGCCGACGAGAATGGCGATCTGGGGCCTGTCTATGGCTCGCAATGGCGCAGCTGGCCGGCACCCGATGGCCGTCATATCGACCAGCTCGCCAATGTGGTCGAGAGCATCCGCACCAAGCCGGACAGCCGCCGCCATATCGTCTCCGCCTGGAACCCGGCCGAAGTGGATGAGATGGCCCTGCCGCCCTGCCATTGCCTCTTCCAGTTCTATGTCGCCGACGGCAAGCTCAGCTGCCAGCTCTACCAGCGCTCGGCCGACACCTTTCTCGGCGTGCCCTTCAACATCGCCTCCTATGCACTGCTCACCCATATGATGGCGCAGGTCTGCGACCTCGAGGTCGGCGATTTCGTGCACTCGTTCGGCGATGTGCATCTCTATTCGAACCATTTCGAGCAGGCCAAGCTGCAATTGTCGCGCGAACCGCGCCCGCTGCCGAAACTGGTCATCAATCCCGAGCGCAAGCGGCTGGAAGACTTCGTCTTCGAGGACTTTGCCTTCGAGGGCTACGATCCGCACCCGCATATCAAGGGCGCCGTGGCGGTATGAACCTGACCCTGGCCGAGCTGACCGGGCTGGTCGCGGAAGTCTCCGATACCTATGCGTCCCGCAACGACATTGCCCGGGACGACGACTGGTACCTGCTCAAGGTCCAGGAGGAACTGGGCGAGCTGACTGCCGAATATCTCAAGACCACCGGTCGCGGGCGCCTCAAGGGGGCCGATGGCGCCAGCATCCGCCAGGCGCTGGAAGACGAGACGGCCGATGTGCTGGCCATGCTCTTGCTGTTTGCCCGCAATAATCGCATCGATCTCGACGCCGCGCTGGAGCGCAAATGGTTCCAATATCTGGGGCGTTCACCCCGATAGGCTGGCCGCCCTTGCGGGCCTAAGCCACCGCGACCAGCACCGCGCCCAGTCCGATCAGAACGACGCCGGCCCAGCCCAGGGTGCTCAGCCGTTCGCCGAGAAAAAGCGCGGCAAAAACCGCGACCATGACCACGCTGAGCTTGTCGATCGGCGCGACCTGCGATGCCGGCCCCAGCTTGAGGGCGCGGAAATAGCAGAGCCACGAGGCGCCCGTGGCCAGGCCCGAGAGCAGCAGGAATATCCAGGTCCGCGACGGGATGGTGTTCAGCGCCTGCCACTGGCCGAAGCTGATCACGATCGCCAGGCTCAGCAGCAGGATGATTGCGGTGCGGATAAGCGTCGCCATGTCGGAGCCGACATTCTCGATGCCGATCTTGGCGAACACCGCCGTGAGGGCCGCGAAAACCGCTGCCAGGAAGGCCCAGAATTGCCAGGATTGAATGATGCTCATTGTCAGGATCTCCCGCGGCGGCAACAGGCTGCTCACGCTTGCAGCTGGGGGAGCATGCCTCGCCAGCGGCCTTTTGGACAGGTGGCAAGGCGTTCGCTTCCGCGCCAGCAAGAAACTCGCTAAAACCGGTGCGGCTCTCTGGGAGGACGCAATGCGAGTTCTGGTATCCTGCTTTCTGGCGCTGGCAAGTGTGCCCGCCTTTGCCAATGACACGGCGGCCGTGCTCACCACGGGTGGCCTCGAATTCGTCGCCAATGGCGAAATCGCCATGGAGAGCGAGGAGCTGTTCATCTCCAAAGAGGAAATCCGGGTCGTCTATACGTTCCGCAATGACAGCGACCAGGACCACGACCTGCTCGTGGCCTTTCCCATGCCCGATATCGTGCCCAATCACTGGTCCCCCGTGGCCTTCCCGACCGGGCCGGCCGACAATCTCTTCGAGTTCGAAACCACCTTCAATGGCGAGCCGGTCGCGGTGACGCTGCACGAATATGCCTATGCGGCCGGTGTGGACCGGACCAAGCTGCTGCAGAAGCTGGGCATCCCCATCGTCCCGATCCGGCAGGAAGCCATCGATGCGGTGGACGCCCTCGATGACGAGACCACCGCGCAGCTCCTGCATCTGGGCATGGCCGTGCCGGACGAGTTCGACGCCGGCGAGGGCTGGGAAACCCACCATTGGCCGTTCTGGACCTACAGGGCCACCTATACCTGGGAGGCGACCTTCCCGGCCCGCGAGCGGGTGGTGGTCGAGCACCGCTACAAGCCCAGCGTCGGCGGCACGACCGGCGTGTCCTTCCTCAGCGAGCCCTATGAGGATGGCTATGATCCGGCGGCCGAATATCGCCGCAAATATTGCACCGACGACAGCTTCATCGCCGCCGTGCGCAAGACACTGCCCAATCCCGACGAGCCCTGGGGCGCGCCGTTCACCGAAAGCTGGATTTCCTACATCCTGACCACCGGCGGCAATTGGGCCGGCGGCGGCATCGAAAAATTCCGCCTCGTCATCGACAAGGGCAGCACCGACAATCTCGTCTCGTTCTGCGGCGAGGGCGTGAAGAAGATCGGGCCTACCACCTTCGAAATGGTCAAGCAGGATTTCTGGCCGCAGGAGGAGCTGGATATCCTCATCCTCGAGCGGCAGGACTGGCAATAGGGGCATCCCCAAGCCGCCGCCCTCGGGCTTGTATCGACGATATCTGATTAAGTTGTCCCGGGAGGCGGTCGCAGCCGCACTCCCGGGTTGACAGCGACCGTCCTCGGACAGGCCTTATCGGCCGAGGTTAAGCAGGGTCCTGTCGGCTCTTCCCTAAACCCGAACAGTTGTGAGGGCAGTTGCCCGCATCACAAGCCAGGGAGAGGCGAGAGAGATGATATCAGAAGCCATCGTCGCGGGCATCGACGTTTCCAAGGATCGGCTGGACGTGCATGTCCTGCCCGGCGCCCAGGTGCTGAGTGTGGACCATGCCCCCAAAGGGCTGGCACGGCTGGTCGGGCTGCTGCGCCGTCTGGGCGTGCAGCGGATCGGGTTGGAAGCCTCGGGCGGTTATGAGCGCGCGGCACTGGACGTGCTCGCACAAGCCGGGTTTGCGGTCTGTCTGGTTCCACCCGCCCGCGTGCGGGCTCTGGCCCACGCCCTGGGTCGCCATGCCAAGACCGATCCAATCGATGCCAGGATGATCGCCTGTTATGTGCAACTGGCGCCCGGCCAGCACGACTATCAACGCGACCCGGCGCGCCAGCGGCTGGACGAGCTGGCCGGCCTGCGCCGGCAATTGATTGCCGAACGCAACAAGCTCGTTTCCCGGCTCGATATCGCTACCGACACGATGGTGCGACGCATGCTGGCCCGCATGCACACCATGGTCGGGGGCCACATTGCCCGGCTCGATGCCGAGATCGCCAGCCATATCCGCGCAACCCACCTCAAGGCGCGCTATGAGATCCTGCTCGCTGTGGCGGGTGTCGGCCCGGTTCTGGCCGCTACCTTGCTCTGCGATCTGCCCGAGCTGGGCCATGCCACGCCCAAACAGCTCGCCAGCCTGGTCGGGGTGGCCCCGCATGCAAGGCAATCGGGGCGAACGGCACGTCCCGGCCGATGCAGCGGCGGACGCGCCAGTGTCAGAAACGTCCTCTATATGGCAACCCTGAGCGCCCTGAAGGCCCGCAGTCCTGCACTCCGAACCTTCTATGACCGCCTCAGGGCCAACGGCAAACCCTTCAAGGTCGCCATCAACGCCGCAATGAGAAAGTTCATCACAATCCTCAGTGCCATCGTCAAACAATCGACAGTTGCTTGACCCGTCACCCCACCCTCAATCCCTCCCCATCAAGGGGAGGGAGGCGCAGGGGCGGTGGCACCAGTGTTCATCGTCTCCCTCCCCCTTGTGGGGAGGGATCAAGGGTGGGGGTAACCCTGCCCATCGCCTCTCTCAGAACTTCGGACCTATGGCCGCAATTCACCCATCCCTCACCATCCGCCCCGCCATCGCCGCCGACGCGGCACTCATCGTCGATTTCATCCGCCAGCTCGCCGTCTATGAAAAGCTCGAGCATGAGGCCAAGGCGAGCGAGGCCGACATCGCCCGCGACCTTTTCGGCCCCGATCCAAAGGTTTTTTGCGAGATCGCCGAATGGGCGGGCAAGCCGGTCGGCTTTGCGCTCTGGTTCTACACCTATTCCACCTTCCAGGGCCGGCACGGCATCTGGCTCGAAGACCTTTATGTCGATCCGGCCCTGCGCGGCAAAGGCATCGGCAAGGCGCTGCTGGTCCACCTCGCCCGCCGCTGCGTCGCCGAGGAACTGGGCCGGTTCGAATGGTGGGTGCTCGACTGGAACGAGCCGAGCATCAAGTTCTACAAGAGCCAGGGCGGCGTCATGCAGGACGAATGGACCAAGGTGCGGGTGGATGGCGATGCGCTGAGGAAGTTGGGTGGCGAAGGCTAGCGCGAAGGAGAGGGCGCGCCGTCACCCATCCCGGCAACCAGACCTGCCGTCTCCCCACCCAATGCGCGTCACCCTCGGGCTTGTATCGACGATATCTGATTAAGTTGTCCCGGGAGGCGGTCGCAGCCGCACTCCCGGGTTGACAGCGACCGTCCTCGGACAGGCCTTATCGGCCGAGGTTAAGCAGGGTCCTGTCGGCTCTTCCCTAAACCCGAACAGTTGTGAGGGCAGTTGCCCGCATCACAAGCCAGGGAGAGGCGAGAGAGATGATATCAGAAGCCATCGTCGCGGGCATCGACGTTTCCAAGGATCGGCTGGACGTGCATGTCCTGCCCGGCGCCCAGGTGCTGAGTGTGGACCATGCCCCCAAAGGGCTGGCACGGCTGGTCGGGCTGCTGCGCCGTCTGGGCGTGCAGCGGATCGGGTTGGAAGCCTCGGGCGGTTATGAGCGCGCGGCACTGGACGTGCTCGCACAAGCCGGGTTTGCGGTCTGTCTGGTTCCACCCGCCCGCGTGCGGGCTCTGGCCCACGCCCTGGGTCGCCATGCCAAGACCGATCCAATCGATGCCAGGATGATCGCCTGTTATGTGCAACTGGCGCCCGGCCAGCACGACTATCAACGCGACCCGGCGCGCCAGCGGCTGGACGAGCTGGCCGGCCTGCGCCGGCAATTGATTGCCGAACGCAACAAGCTCGTTTCCCGGCTCGATATCGCTACCGACACGATGGTGCGACGCATGCTGGCCCGCATGCACACCATGGTCGGGGGCCACATTGCCCGGCTCGATGCCGAGATCGCCAGCCATATCCGCGCAACCCACCTCAAGGCGCGCTATGAGATCCTGCTCGCTGTGGCGGGTGTCGGCCCGGTTCTGGCCGCTACCTTGCTCTGCGATCTGCCCGAGCTGGGCCATGCCACGCCCAAACAGCTCGCCAGCCTGGTCGGGGTGGCCCCGCATGCAAGGCAATCGGGGCGAACGGCACGTCCCGGCCGATGCAGCGGCGGACGCGCCAGTGTCAGAAACGTCCTCTATATGGCAACCCTGAGCGCCCTGAAGGCCCGCAGTCCTGCACTCCGAACCTTCTATGACCGCCTCAGGGCCAACGGCAAACCCTTCAAGGTCGCCATCAACGCCGCAATGAGAAAGTTCATCACAATCCTCAGTGCCATCGTCAAACAATCGACAGTTGCTTGACCCGAGGGCGTTGCACTTGGAGATGGGCGAAACCGGAGTGCCGCGATGGAGGAAAGGCGGAGCGCGAAGTTATTTCGCACATTGATTTCGCACGGAAGCAAAGCCAATTCCATATCACAGCGGTCAGCTCTATTGTTGGGCGCTGCATCGACATTGTGTTTGTTGCTCAGTGCTAAATCCTGGAGAGGAAATGACCGTCAATAGGAATCTTTGGCGCCGCAACTTCTCGGACCGCTCCGTGCCTAGATATCCGTGCCCGCGGTGTGGAAGAGGCTCGTTAGTCTGGGACGAAGATCGATACGTCAAATTGGAGCCGAAGCACTCTGAGAGGAAACACGACAACGAAGATTGGGAGCCTGATTGGGTCCAGTACAGGTTTGTTGGCTTCTCGAAATGCAACAATTCCACGTGCGGTGAAATAGTCGCAATTGCGGGGCTCGGCTACGTGGACAGAGAGTATGTCTATGGTGATGGCGTAGGGTTGGATGAATACGAGTGGCAGACCATGGTCAGCCCGACCAGCATTTCGCCCGCTCCTAACCTGTTTCCACTGTCTCCGAAAATTCCAGAGCAAATACGCGGAGAAATAAAGTTGGCGTTTAAAGTCTACTGGGGAGACGTGAGAGCGGCTACGATTCGACTACGCACAAGCCTTGAGATGGTTCTTGACGACAGGGGTGTGCCTCGGACGACGGACAAAACCGACAAAAAGGGAAAGGGCATGCTCCCACTTGAACAGAGGATCGCGAAGTTTGCCGAGTCCGCTGGCGATGATGAGAGTGCGGAAGCTATGCATGCGCTACGCGTGGTGGGTAATATCGGCACGCACGGTGAGACAGTCCGAGATGAGGATTTCTTCGATATTCTTGATGTTTACGAACACGCCCTTCTCGAGATTTATGAACAGCCATCCGCGCAGCGCAAGGCGATGCGTGCTAGATTGATAGCGTTGAAAGACAAGTGAAAGCAGCAAGCGTAGTTGAACGAGGGCGTGCCTGATGTCCCTCAAAACTAACGAAAAATCACCTTCCGCCCCCAAACCCGCTAATCCTTCCCCATGACCACCATCGCCCTCATCGCGGCTGTTGCCCGCAACAATGTCATTGGCGCCGACCAGTCCATTCCCTGGCGCATTCCGTCCGATTTTGCCTGGTTCAAGGCGACCACCATGGGCAAGCCCATGGTCATGGGCCGCAAGCAGTTCGAGACCTTTCCCAAACCCCTGGCCGGCCGTCCGCATATCGTGGTGACGCGCCAGCATGATTATGCGCCCGAGGGCGTTCTGGTGCGCAACAGCCTGCCCGAGGCGCTGGCGGCGGCGCGGCGGCTGGCGGAAGCCAGCGAGCAGGATGAAATCATGGTCATTGGCGGTGGCGACATTTACGCGCAGGCCATGCCGCTCGCCGACCGGCTCTACATCACCCATGTCGATCTGGCGCCGGCGGGCGATGTGCGGTTTCCGCCCATCGATCCGGGCATCTGGCGGGTTGCGGCCGAGCCAGAAGTGGCGCGCTCCGAGCGCGACGAGGCGGCCTATACCATCAAGATCTACGAGCGCGTTCACGGGTCCGCGCATTGATCGGGCGCTTGGCTTGCTTATATATGGCAACACAGATTTCTCGAAGACACCGAAAGGAATGCGATGCCTTGGGAGAATAATGGTGGCGGAGGTGGCCGCAATAATGGCGGTCCCTGGGGCCAGGCGCCGGGTGGAGGCGGCGGCGGTCCACGCCGTCCGGGCGGTAACACTCCCAATCTTGAAGACATTCTCAATCGTGGCCGTGCCCAGTTCGGCGGCGGCCTGCCCGGCGGGCGCTGGCTGATCGTCGGCGCGGTGCTGGCGCTGGCCGCGTTCTGGGCGGCCAATTCCGTCTATGGCGTGGACGAAGGTGAAGTCGGCGTCGAATTCCGTCTTGGCGCGCCCAAGCAGGAACTGGCCGGTGCGGGTCTGCATTTCCTGATCTGGCCGGTCGAGACCGTCGAAAAGGTCAATATCTCCGCCCTGCAGACCACCATCGGCACGGCCAGTGGTTCGGGTTCTCGCGCCAATGCCGATGACGGCCTGATGCTGTCGGGCGACCAGAACATCGTCGATGTGCGCTTTGCGGTCCTGTGGTCGGTCGCCAATCCGGTCGATTACCTGATCAATGTGCGCGATCCCGAAGGGATGGTGCGCAATGCCGCCGAGAGCGCCATGCGCGAAGTGGTCGGCCGCCGTCCGGCGCAGGACATTTTCCGTGACGATCGCGCCGGCATTGCCATCGAAGTGCAGCAGATCACCCAGACGATCCTGGATTCCTACGGCATGGGCGTGCGGATCAGCCAGATCACCCTGGAAAATGCTGCGCCGCCGGCCGAAGTCGCCGATGCGTTCAACGAAGTGCAGCGCGCCGAGCAGGACGAAGACCGCCTGCAGGAAGAGGCCCGTTCCTACGCCAATACGCTTCTGGGTGATGCCCGCGGCCGCGCTGCGGCGCTGCGCGAAGAGGCGGCTGCCTATTCGAACCGCGTGGTGCAGGAAGCAACCGGTGAGGCCGAGCGTTTCAACGCGGTCTATGCCGAATATGTCAATGCACCAGAGGTGACGCGCAAGCGCATGTTCCTGGAAACCATGGAGCAGGTGCTGGGCGCCTCGGAAAAGGTGCTGGTTGAAAATGGTGCCGGTGGCTCGGGCGTCGTGCCCTATCTGCCGCTGCCGGAACTGCGTTCGCGCGACAATACGAGCACGGAGCAGTAAGCCATGACCAACCGTCTCTTCATCATCGGTGCCGTCATCGTGGCGGCGCTCTATGTGCTCTTCTCCTCGATCTATGTGGTTAATGAGCGCGAGCAGGCCATCGTCCTGCGCTTTGGCCAGATCACCAATGTGCGGTCCGAGCCGGGGCTCTATTTCAAGATCCCCACCGATATCGTGGACAGCGTGCAGATCATCGAAGATCGCCTGATGCGCTACGATATCTCGGACATGACCGTGCAGGTTTCGGGCGGCGCCTTCTACGAGGTGGACGCGTTCCTGACGTACAAGATCGTCGATCCGCGGCTGTTCCGTCAGCGGGCCCTGGGCCAGCTTTCGGTGGTCGAGGACCGCATCGCGACCCGCTTCGACGCGGCCCTGCGCCAGGTCTATGGTCTGCGTGAGTTCAATGCGGCTCTCTCCGAGCAGCGCTCGCAGATGATGACCGAAGCGCGCGACCTGATCCGTCCGGATATGGCCGAGCTGGGTATCGAGGTTGTCGATGTGCGTATCCTGCGCACCGACCTGGCGCGCGAAGTGTCCGAGCGGACCTTCGAGCGCATGCGGGCCGAACGTCTGGCCGAGGCGGCGCTGCTGCGTGCCCGTGGCCAGGAACAGGCCCAGAGCCTGCGCGCCATCGCCGATCGTCAGGCCGTGGAAATCGTGGCGGCGGCAACCCGCGACGCGGAAATCATCCGCGGTACCGGCGACGCCGAGCGGAACCGTCTCTATGCGGCCGCCTATGGGCAGGATCCGGAATTCTTCGAGTTCTATCGCTCGATGGAATCCTACCGCACGGCCCTGGGCAATAGCGGCACCACCATGATCCTGTCGCCCGACAGCGCCTTCTTCCGTTATTTCGGTTCGGATGGCGAGATTCCGGCGGCCAGCACCACCTTCGCGGCGCCCATCGCGCCGCAGGCGGCGCCCATCACCTCGACGGAGCCGACTGAGCCGGCGCTGGACGGGCTGGGCATCGAGGAAACCGTGGCGCCGACCATGACGCTGGAGGATGGCTCCGAACTGCAGCCGACGGTGGGTACCGAAGCGCCGGCGCCTGCCGAGGAAACGGCCCCGGCCCCGGCCCAATAGGGTCCCCGGCTGCGAAAATGATCAGGGCCGGCGCAGTCACCTGCGCCGGCCCTTCTTATTGCACGGTGCCGTGGTTGCGCGGTCAGCGCACGAAGTCGTCCTCGGCATAGCCCTGCAGGTAGAGCAGGGCGGTCAGGTCGCCATGGTCGATGCGGATGCCGGCCGCCGCGGCGACTGCCGGCTTGGCGTGAAGGGCCACCCCGAAGCCGGCCACCCCGAGCATGTCGAGGTCGTTGGCGCCATCGCCCACCGCCAGGGTCTGGCTGGCATTCAGGTTTCGTTCATTAACGAGGTCCAGGAGCCGCTTTTTCTTGGTGTCCTTGTCGACAATGGGCTTGGTGACGGTCCCTGTCAGCCGCTCGCCATCGAATTCCAGGACATTGGCAATCGCCTCGTCAAAGCCGATCCGCTTGGCGAAGTAATCGGCAAAAAATGTAAATCCGCCAGACACTAAGGAGGTATAGGCGCCATAGGCCTTCATGGTTTGCACCAGCGCCCGCCCGCCCGGCGCCAGGGTGATCGCCTCGCGGCGCACTTCTTCAATCACCTTGCGCTCTAGCCCTTTGAGCAGGGCCACGCGGGTGTCGAGCGCCTGCGCGAAATCCAGCTCCCCGCGCATGGCTTTGTCAGTGATTTCAGCCACTTGCGGCTTGAGATCGAGTGCAGCGGCGAGTTCGTCGATGCATTCCTGCTCGATCATGGTGGAGTCCATGTCGGCCACCAGCAATTGCTTGCGGCGGCCCTCGGCAGGGACCACATTGGCGTCCACGGCCCGGCTGCCGATGATGTCGCGGGCCAGCTCCAGCGCGTCGGGCGCGGTCGGCTCATGAATATCGCAGGCAATAGAGTGGTTTAGCCAGTTGAGTTCTCCGCCGGTTTGGGCCACCACAGCCTGGGCCAGGGCCGCATCCAGCTCGGGATCGGCGGGATTGGCGATGAGGGATAGAACCGGCATGAGGACAGCAACTTTCGGGAGAGTATGGTGACAGGCCAAAGGCGCGCTGTGCTGATAGCGGGTCCGACTGCCAGCGGCAAGTCGGCGCTGGCGCTGGAGCGCGCGCAGGCCTTTGGCGGGGTGATCATCAATGCCGACGCCATGCAGGTCTATGACACGCTGCGTGTGGTCACGGCCCGGCCCGGCCCCGCCGATGAGGCGCTGGCAGAGCATCGGCTCTATGGCACGGTGCCCGCTTCCGAACGCTTCTCCACCGGGCAGTGGGTGCGGGCGGTGCAAGCGCTCCTGGATACGCTCGATCCGGCGCGCGAGACGATTTTCGTCGGCGGTACGGGGCTTTACTTCGATGCCCTGACCAATGGCTTTGCCGATGTGCCAAAGATTTCATCGGCGCTGACGCTTGAAGTTCAACAAGAGATTCAGGCGCTTGAAGAGCCCGAGCGGATGGCCCTGCTACAGGCCGAGGACCCCGAAACGGCGCGGCGGCTCAAGGTTGCCGATCCGCAGCGCGTCACCCGTGCCCTCGCTGTCAAGCGGGCCACCGGACGTGCCCTGTCGAGCTTTCAGGGCGACCAGCAACCCGGACTTCTGGCAGGGTGGCACCTCGAACGCATGGTATTGTCGCCCGATCGCGACGTCTTGCGCGATCGGATCGCGCGGCGCTTTGCCGCCATGTTCGAGAGCGGCGCGGTCGAGGAGGTCGAGGCCCTGAGGGCGTTGCACCTCGACCCCAGCCTGCCGGCGATGAAGGCGATCGGGGTGCGGGAGATCTCCGACTGGCTCGACGGTCTCCATGGCCGTGAGGAGGCCATCGCGCTGGCGACCACGGCGACCCACCAATATGCCAAGCGGCAGCGGACCTGGTTCCGCAACCGCATGGGCGACTGGCCGCGCCTGGGGCTGGCGGGTGAACCGCTTTAGGCGATCCGCTCGAGCAGTCCCAATCTTTCGCGCATCGCAAATCGCCCCACCAGCAGGACCGCCACGAAGGCGAGGCCGGCCGCCAGGCCCAGCCAGATGCCGACGCCGCGCAGATCGAGAACGAAGCCCATCAGCCAGGCGACCGGCAAGCCGACGCACCAGTAACCCAGGATGGCCATGAACATGGGCACCTTGGTGTCACTCAGGCCGCGCAGGGCATGGGCCGCGACCACCTGGGCGCCATCCACCAGTTGGAAGAGACCGGCTATGGCGAGATAGGCGGCCGCGAGGACAAGCGCGTTCTGGTTCTCGGCAAGCCTGGGGTCGAGGAAAATCGCGACAATGGCCGGGCCCAGCAGAATGAACGAGAGGGCCGACACCGCCATGAAGCCGGTTCCTAGCATGAAACTGGTCCAGCCGGCCTTGCCGATTCCCTCCGGATCCCGGCGTCCATAGGCGATGCCCACACGCACGGTCGCGGCAATGCCCAGGCCCAGGGGCACCATAAAGGCCAGTGATGCGCATTGCAGGGCAACGGCGTGTGCGGCCAATTCGTCGGTGCCCAGCCGGCCCATGAGGATGGCGGCGGCGGCGAACAGGCCGACCTCGGCCAACACGGTGAGGCCGATGGGTGAGCCGATGCGGAAGATTTCGCGGAAGCGCGGCCAGTCCGGCTTCCAGAAGCGAATGAGGATGTTGAAGCGCTTGAAGCGGCGGTGACGCAGCACATAGGTCAACATCACCCCGAGCATGAACAGATTGGTGAGCGTCGTCGCAATCGCTGCGCCGCGCAGTTCGAGCCTTGGCAGGCCGAAATTGCCGAACATCAGCAGGTAGTTACCCAGCGCATTGACGATCACGCCACCCACCGTGATGACGAGGATCACCCTTGAGGCATCAAAGGTCGAGAGCAGTGAGCGCAGCACGATGACGCCCATGGCTGGGGCCAGCATGAGTACTGCGATCTGGATATATTCCTCGGCGCGAGCGGCCAGGGCGGCGTCCTGGCCGAGCCAGCCATAGACGGTGCGGATTTGCAGAACGATCGGGGCGAGAATGACAGCCAGCAGGATCGCCGCCCAGAAGCCCTGGCGCACCACGCGACGAATGGCCTTGATGTCGCGTCGGCCGCGCGCTTGCGCGGTGAGCGGGGCGACCGCGCCCACGACGCCGACACCGAACAGGAAGAGGGGCATCAGGAAGCTGTTGGCCAGCGTGCCTGCGGCCAGCGCCTCGGGGCCGAGCCAGCCCATCATGATGACGTCGGTCGCCTGCAAGGCGTTCTGGGCGATCTGGGCGATCACCAGAGGCCAGGCCAGGGCGAAGGTGGCACGGAATTCGCCGCTCCAGCCACGCAGGGATGGTGGGATCGGCGGCGCCGGAACGGTCGGCGCGACGTTGTCGCTCATTGTCATTTCTCTCACTCGCGCCCCATGCTGTAGTCCAATCCGCTGCGGCGCGAAAGCCGAGCGCTTGCCCGAAAGGCCGCCCATGACCCTGCTGTCGCGAATGCTGTTGCTCCTTGCGGGTGTGCTCGGCGCTGCCGGAGTTGCTGCCGCCGCTGCGGCCTCCCACGGCGAAAGCCGCAATCTCTCGGCGATCGCCACCATCTTCCTGGCGCACGCGCCCGTGCTGCTGGTGCTGGCCCTGCATGGCCGGAGCCGGCTGCTGGGTGCTGCGGCTGTCGCGCTGGCGGCGGGGACGCTGGTGTTCGGCAGCGATCTGGCCCTGAGGCAGTGGATGGGCCATGCCCTCTTTCCCGCCGCCGCGCCGCTGGGCGGGGTGACCATGATGCTTGGCTGGCTGCTGATCGTTGTTGCCGGCGTCGCGGCGAAGGGCGGCGCTTCGACTTAATAAAGATTAAAACTGGCGCGGAACCATTCACAGCACCGTGCATTCTTTCGTGCGAGCAATTCGTTGGAGGTATTCATGCACAAGATCCTGATCATCGCCGCTACCGCACTGTCCCTGGCCGCCTGCACCACCACCCAGCAGGGTGCTACCGTGGGTGCCATTGGCGGTGGCATCATCGGCGCTTCGGCCACCGGTGGTAACGTGGTTGGTACTGCGGTTGGTGCCGGTATCGGTGCCGTGGCCGGTGCCGCTGCAGGCGAGCTTCTTGGCTATTACGGCACGAGCCGCGACCGCTGCGTCTATGAGCGCGCCGACGGCACCCGCTATATCGACACCTGTCCGCGCGGCTGATCCAGATCATCGCGTGACCTAAAAAGGCCCGCATCGAGCGTGCATAACGCTTGAGATTCGGGCACTCATGCCGCAGCGCCCCCTGCGGCCCGCGCCCCCAGGCGCCAGACACCCGGTTGGCCCCCCGACCGGGTGTTCTCTCGTGCAGAGCCGGTATTCTGTCATCGGCAGACACCGGCCTTGAAAAACGCACAGTAAACAGAGATAATTAGCTCATACGTGCCACTTGTCTTGCGCTATCTGAACGACCGGCCTTGCCGGAAACTTGGCTACCTCCTGATCTCGTGAACCGTAAGTCCGGGAATTGCACGTCCCGGATAAACCCTTCCGCCGCATCTGCGGCACAACAGACCAAGAGGACCATCGTTATGGCCGCAATCACCGGTACCGTGAAATTCTTCAACACCACCAAGGGCTATGGCTTCATCTCGCCCGACAATGGCGAAAAGGACGCATTCGTCCACATTTCCGCCGTGCAGCGTTCGGGCCTGCAGGGCCTGTATGAAGGCGACAAGGTCAGCTTCGAACTGCAGACCGGCCGCGACGGCAAGGTCTCGGCCACCGAGCTGACCCTGCTGAGCTAATCCCCAGAATTGAAAGGGCCCTTCGGGGCCCTTTCTCTTGCCGCGGTAGACTCCATCGGTGCGGCTGTGCGACAGAGCCGACAGACCGATTGCCAGCGGAACAGACATGCGCGACTTCCTCAAGCACTGGAGCCCTCGGGTTCAAACCTCCGGCGACCTGCGCCAGGCGGGCGCGATGCCCTATGCCGTCATCGACGGACGCGTTGCGTTCCTCCTGATCACCTCACGGCGCAGCGGCAAGTGGATTTTTCCCAAGGGCGCCATCGAGCCCGATACGACCCCCTGGGACAGTGCCGCGATGGAGGCACTCGAAGAGGCTGGTGTCTCGGGGGAAATCGCGCGGGAAGCAGTCGGCAGCTATCGTGCCAGCACCGGTGGCGATGGCGCCACGCTGGTCGATGTCGACCTCTTCCCCCTCAAGGTCACGACACAGCACGAGAACTGGCGCGAAAAGGACCAGCGTTTGCGCCATTGGGCGACGCTGCCAGAGGCGCGGCGCCTGCTGGCCGATCCGATCCTGGGACGGCTGGCGGCAAGCCTGCATGCCCAGGTAACCGGCAGCAAGTAGGCCTCGGGCCGGCTGCTAACCGATCAGCAGGCGCAGGCCCCAGAAGAGCAGGGCCGACAATGCGGCCGAGGCTGGCACGGTGATCACCCAGGCCGCCGCGATCGAATAGACATGCTGACGGCGCACCAGCAGGCGCGTCTCGACCTGGCGGGCATTGGCCAGGGCCTCCTCGGGCGTGGCATTGAGCTGACTGGCGTCAACGAAGCGGGCATTGACCGGAACGGCGGTGCCTTCCATGTCGCGGCGCGAGATATATTCGCGCAGGAAACCGACGCCGAACACCGCGCCCACTGCGATATGGGTGGACGATACGGGCATGCCCAGCGCCGAGGCGATGAGCACGGTCACGGCCGCCGACAGGGCGGCGCAGAAGGCGCGGATCTCGTTGAGCTTGGTGATCTGCTCGCCCACCGTGCGGATCAAGCGGGGGCCGAAGAGGGCCAGACCGAGCGAGATGCCAATGGCACCAATGGCCAGGACCCAGAAGGGCAGGGCGATCCCGGCCACTTCGCCATGGCCGGTCTGGATGGTGGTGACGATGGCCGCGAAGGGGCCGATGGCGTTGGCAACGTCATTGGCGCCGTGCGCGAACGACAGCAGCGCCGCCGAGACGATCAAGGGCAGGCGGAACAGATGGGCCACGTGCTTCTTGCGGTTTTCCATGTGGCGCGACTGGTGGCGGACCCAGGGCATGGCAGCGATCCAGCCCAGGCAGCCGAACAGGATGCCGAGCAGGAATGTCAGCCCCCAGCCCGGCTTCCAGATGCGGCTCAGGCCCTTGGTCGCCAGGTACATGGCGAAGACGCCGGTCATCACCGCCACGAAGACCGGCACCCAGATGCGCGCCGAAGTGATCTTGTCGAGGCGGGTGGTGATGGTGGCGCGGATCACCACCAGAAAGAGCGCGGCCAGGATGCCGCCGAGCACGGGGGAAATGACCCAGCTCATGGCGACGGCGCCAATGGTGGACCAGTTGACGATGGCAAATCCGGCGGAGGCCATGCCAGCGCCGACCACCCCGCCCACCACCGCGTGGGTGGTCGAGACCGGAGCCCCGACATAGGTGGCGAGGTTCACCCAGAGAGCCGAGGCCAGCAGCGCCGCCATCATCACCACCACGAAGGTGCGTGTCTCCAGGTCGGGTGAGATCAGGAGGTCCCGGGCCACGGTGTTGACGACATCACCACCAGCGAGCAAGGCCCCCGCGGCCTCGAAAATGGCCGCGATGACCAGGGCCCCGACCATGGTCAGGGCACGCGAGCCGACAGCCGGGCCCATATTGTTGGCCACGTCGTTGGCACCGACATTGAGGGCCATGTAGCCGGCGATCAGCGCGGCGATCACCACGACATAGGTGCCCGGGCCCTGTCCCACCGCAAAGCTGGCCCAAACGCCGGCGACCAGCAGGAAGACCAGCGCAATGCCGGGGGCTGCCAGCGTGCGGCTGAGGTCGTGGGTGGCGGTCTCGAGGCCCGAAACCCGCTGCAGATCCTTGTCGAGCGCGCTTTTGCTCATGTCACCGAACTGTCACAATTGCCATTGGTTCCGCCCTTATCATCTCGCCGGCCCGCTGCCACCCCCAATTGCCACCACGTTCGGGGGTGTGCACCGGTTTTGTCGCAATGCCGTGACAGTATGACTGCCTGCCGACTTGACTTTGGCTCGACAGTGCTTCTATCAATGCGCCGTCTAGAATTTTTGGAGCGGTCCCGTGCGGGCACTCATTCTCGTAGTAGGCAGGCGCATCGGCAACGTGGGGTAGAACCCCGCGCGAATGCTGGTGCGCCGAAAACAGGTCCCAAACGGGGCCTTTTTTATTGCCTTTTTTCCGCCGCGCGGGAGAGGCGGCATTGAAGGACAGGCCCTCCGGGGCCATGAGGATTAGGAAGGGCTGAGAAATGGCCGAGAAAATGACCGGCGCTGAAATGGTGATCCAGGCGCTGACCGACCAGGGTGTCGAACACATCTTCGGCTATCCGGGCGGCGCTGCCCTGCCAATCTACGACGCCATGTTCCAGCAGGATTTCGTCAAGCATATCCTGGTGCGGCACGAACAGGGCGCGACCCACATGGCCGAGGGCTATGCGCGCTCGACCGGCAAACCCGGCGTGGTCCTTGTCACCTCGGGTCCGGGTGCGACCAATGCGGTGACCGGCCTTACCGATGCTCTGCTCGATTCCATTCCGCTCATCTGCATCACCGCCCAGGTGCCCACCACGCTGATTGGCACCGACGCCTTCCAGGAGTGCGACACGGTCGGCATCACCCGCTCATGCACCAAGCACAATTATCTCGTGAAGTCGGTGCAGGACCTGCCGCGCATCCTGCACGAGGCCTTCCTGATCGCCACTACCGGTCGCCCCGGTCCGGTTGTGATCGACATCCCCAAGGACGTGCAGTTCGCCGTGGGCGAATACTACAAGCCCCAGTCCGACACGCTGCGCCACCAGTCCTACCGCCCGCAGGTCGATGGTGACATGGCCGCGATCGAGGCGGCCGTGGACCTGATGCTCAAGGCTGAACGTCCGATCTTCTATACCGGCGGCGGGGTCATCAATGCCGGTCCCGAAGCGTCCGCGCATCTGCGCGAACTGGCCGACCTCACAGGTTTTCCCGTCACCTCCACGCTGATGGGGCTGGGTGCGTTCCCCGCCTCCAATCCGCAATGGATGGGCATGCTGGGCATGCACGGCACATACGAAGCCAATATGGCGATGCATGATTGCGACGTCATGATCAATATCGGCGCCCGCTTCGACGACCGCATCACCGGCCGCATCGATGCCTTCTCGCCCAACAGCAAGAAGATCCATGTCGATATCGATCCCTCGTCCATCAACAAGGTGGTGCAGGTGCATGTCCCCATCGTGGGGGATTGCGGGCGCGTTCTGGAAGAGATGATCCGCATCTGGCGCAGCCGCACCAACGAGCCGCGCACCGAGGCCATTGCCGGCTGGTGGAAGCAGATCGGCAAATGGCGCGATGTCGGTTCGCTCAATTTCAAGAATTCCGACACGGTCATCAAGCCGCAATGGGCCATCCAGCGGCTCTACGAGGCGACCAGGAAGCAGTCGAAGGAGGTGTACATCACCACCGAAGTGGGCCAGCACCAGATGTGGGCGGCCCAGCATTTCCATTTCGACAAGCCGAACCACTGGATGACGTCGGGCGGCCTGGGCACGATGGGCTATGGCCTGCCGGCAGCCGTGGGCGTGCAGGTTGCCCATCCCGACGCGCTGGTGATCGACATTGCCGGCGAGGCTTCGGTGCAGATGACGATGCAGGAAATCTCGACGGCGGTGCAATATCGCCTGCCGATCAAGATTTTCATCCTCAACAATGAGCGCATGGGCATGGTGCGCCAGTGGCAGGACCTGCTGCATGGCTCGCGCTATGCGCATTCCTATTCGGAATCGCTGCCCGACTTCGTCAAGCTGGCCGAGGCCTATGGCGGCAAGGGCATTCGTTGCGAGAACCCGGCGGAGCTCGATGCGGCGATTGCCGAAATGCTCGACTATGATGGTCCGGTGCTCTTCGACGTGATCGTCGAGAAGGACGAGAACTGCCTGCCCATGATCCCCTCGGGCAAGCCCCACAACGAGATCATCCTGCCCGATACGGCCAATATCGGCGACATCATCGACGAGAAGGGACGCCAGCTGGTTTAGGCCGGCAGCGGAGGACACGACAATGAACGCACATTTGCAGCCCACCGGTTCGGCCTATTTCCTGACCCAGGAAACCCAGCAGACTGAACGCCATACTCTCTCGGTGCTCGTTGACAACGAGCCGGGCATTCTCGCCCGGGTTGTCGGCCTGTTTTCGGCGCGCGGGTACAATATCGAGAGCCTGACTGTCAGCGAGACCGAACACGACAAGCGACTTAGTCGCATCACGGTCGTCGTCATCGCCACGCCCAAGGTGCTGGTGCAGATCAAGACGCAGCTCGAGCGGCTGGTGCCGGTGCATCGCGTGCATGATCTCACCGCCGAAGGGGCTTATCTCGAGCGTGAGCTGGCGCTGATCAAGGTGCAGGGCACCGGCGATCACCGGGGCGAAACGCTGCGGCTGGCCGACGCCTTTCGCGCCCAGATCGTCGATGCCAGCGTCGAGAGCTTCGTTTTCGAAGTGACCGGCAAGCCGAGCAAGATCGACAGCTTCATTGCGCTGATGCAGCCGCTGGGGCTGGTCGAAGTGGTGCGCACGGGCCTGGCCGCGATCTCGCGTGGTGCCCAGGGCATGTAGCTGCACGGAGCGCCCTCGAGCCTGCGCTGATCGATCCTATCAAAAGGTTCGATTGGGCGCGGCGCCGGGTCTGGTGTATGGCAGGTTCCGAACCGTTTCGAGTCCCTGCCATGACCCTGCTTTCCGTCAATCTCAATGCCGTGGCGCAATTGCGCAATCGTCGCAATTTGCCCTGGCCCAGTGTCACGGGCATTGCCCGCGTCGTCCTGGATGCGGGGGCGAGCGGCATAACCGTGCATCCGCGCCCGGACGAGCGTCATATCCGGCGCACGGATGTGTTCGACCTGTCGGCACTGCTGCGGGCCGAATATCCCGAGGCCGAATTCAATATCGAAGGCTATCCCAGCGAAGACTTCCTGGCGCTGATCGAAGACGTCGATCCGCAGCAGGTCACGCTGGTGCCCGATGATCCGGCCCAGGCGACCTCCGACCATGGCTGGGACTTTGCCGGCAAGGGCAATTTCCTCACTTCCGTGGTGCAGCGGTTGAAGCGTTCGGATCGCCGCATTTCGCTGTTCTGCGATCCGGATGCAGGCGCTGCGGGCATTGCAGCGGCCAAGGCCACTGGGGCCGATCGCGTCGAATTGTTCACCGGCCCTTACGGCGCCTGCCATGACGATCCGGAGCAGGCCAGGCAGGAACTGGCCGTGCTGGCGGAAACCTGCAAGGCGGCGCTGGCTGCGGGGCTCGGGGTCAATGCTGGTCACGACCTGACCCTGGATAATCTGCCGGCCTTTCAGGCAGCTGTTCCCGGCGTGGCAGAAGTGTCCATCGGCCACGGGATCACGGCCGATGCCCTGGTGATGGGGTTTGCCGAGGCGGTTGCGGCCTATCGCAAGGCGCTGGCAGACCGGTAGGGACGCCTCAGCGTCTCTGCCATTTCGTCAGTCCGTATAGTTGAAGTCGCTCAACTCGCAGACATTGTTGCCGTATTTCACGACTTCGTCGCCATCTTCAAAAACGGCCCGGAAGTCATAGATGCAGTAACCCGTGCCGTCATCGATATTGATGACCACGCTGTTTCCTGCCGGCAGGATGTTCTTGCCCAATATGTCTTCCTGCCAGGTCGTTGCATCCTTGTTGGATGCATAGAATTCGATGATGTCGTAGGAAGAATGATTGTTGATGCGCACGCGGCGATCCAGCGCCGACGCTTCGCTGACGCCCATGGCCACGATGGCCAAGGCGATTGACATGCGTAGAAGTGTCATTTGGTCCCTCCAAGACCCCCCATTACTTGGCGTAAGGCTAAGGCGAATTTCCGTCAAGCGGGAGATTTGGAGCGGGGAAGTATAGGGTGTGGCGTTACTGGGTGCCCTCGGCCGGCGACCGCCCAAGTCCCCGCATTGTTCCCGCCTGACGAACGGTCTGTCATGTCTGCCGGGCGAATGGCGCTTGTGGCGGGTCCGTTTCGCCGCATGAGGCGGAAAAATACGAGTTTTCCTATACTTACATGAATGTTCCCGGGGCACCTGCCTGTCCCCGGCTGACAGCAAAGTGCCTTCTTGAGACTTTTTGCGACAGGCACATATATCGCCTCAGTTACGATTTGTTACCAAGGAGGGCACTCAAATGTCCAAGCTCAAGATCGGCGTCATCATCTCCTCCACCCGTCCCACCCGCTTCGGCGAAACCCCGGCAAAGTGGATCCTGGACAAGGCGAATGAACGCCCGGAGATCGACGCCGAGATCGTCGATCTGCGCGATTTCGACCTGCCGTTCTTCGACGAGATGGCGTCCAATGCCTGGATGCCGTCGCAGAATCCCAATGCGGTGAAGTGGCAGAACAAGATTTCCCAGTTCGACGGCTTCATTTTCGTGGTGGCCGAATACAATCGTGCCATCACCGGCGCACTCAAGAACGCCATCGACCAGGCCTATGTGAACTGGAACAAGAAGGTGTTTGGCGCCGTCGGCTATGGCACTGTCGGTGCTGCCCGCGCCATCGAGAATCTGCGCACGATCGGCGTCGAACTGCAGATGGTCTCGACCCGCTCGGCCGTACATATCGGCGGTGCCGATTTCTTTGCGGTGCATCCGCTGGGCCAGCAGAACAAGCCCATGTCCGACATTGAGGCCTCGATCGGTGCCTCTGCCAAGGACATGCTCGACCAGCTGGTCTGGTGGGGCCAGGCCACCAAGGCCGCCCGCGAAGACGACGCCGCTGCGATCGCCGAGGCTGCCGAATAGAATACGAAGACCTCCAAGTCCTCGTTTGCCAGTCAGGGGCCATCCGGAAACGGGTGGTCCCTGACTGCTTTTGAACTATTCGGTCCACTAGGTGTTGTCTGTGACCGGTGTCGGGTGTATAGCGGCGCCCGCCCTGAAACAGCGAGAGCCCCCCAGCTCATGACGCATACGGAAACTGCCGGTTCCGCAACCGGTGACGTAGCGACCGAACAGGCCAGCCACGCAAGTTCCAGCCTGCCAATACTCGTGCTCGGCGCTTTGGGCGTTGTTTTCGGGGATATCGGCACGAGCCCGCTCTATGCGTTTCGCGAGGCCCTGCATGCCACCACCCATGGCGGGCAGACCGTGGCCAGCTATGACGAGGTTCTGGGGCTGTTGTCCCTGATCGTCTGGGCGCTGACGCTGATCGTCACAGTCAAATATGTCAGCTTCGTCCTGCGCGCCGACAATAATGGCGAGGGCGGCACGCTGTCGCTGATGTCGCTGGCGCGCAAGGCGGTGAAATCGCGGCGCGGCGTCGTCCTGGCCCTTGGCCTCGTCGGCGCGGCCCTGTTTTTCGGCGATGCGATCATCACGCCGGCCATTTCGGTGCTTTCGGCCGTGGAAGGCCTGCAGGTGGTGGAGCCGCGCCTGGCGCGGTGGGTCGTGCCGATTACCCTCCTGATCATCGTGGCGCTGTTCATGGTGCAGCGGTTCGGCACCGGTCGGGTGGCCGCGGTCTTCGGGCCGATCACCGCGATCTGGTTCCTGACGCTGGGATATTCGGGCGGCGTGCATATCTTCGAGGCGCCGCAGGTGCTGTGGGCCATCAATCCGTTCTATGCCCTGGCCTTTGTTTTCAACCATTCCGGCATCGCACTGGTGGTGCTCGGCGCGGTCTTCCTGGCGGTTACCGGGGCCGAGGCGCTTTATGTCGATCTGGGGCATTTCGGGCGCAAGCCGATCGTGACCGGGTGGCTGCTGATCGTCTTTCCGTGCCTGCTCCTCAATTATTTCGGGCAGGGCGCCTTCGTGCTGGCCAACCCGCACGCGGCCGAGAACCCGTTCTTCCTGATGCAGCCCGAATGGGCGCGCATTCCCGTGGTGGTGCTGGCAACGGCGGCGACGGTGATCGCCAGCCAGGCCGTGATCTCGGGGGCCTATTCCCTGGCGCGCCAGGCGACCAACCTCAACCTCCTGCCGCGCCTCAATGTGCTGCACACCTCTGAGACGCAGAGCGGCCAGATCTACATGCCGCAGATCAATACCATGCTGTTCATCGCAGTCATGCTGCTGGTCATCGGTTTCCAGAGTTCGAGTGGCCTGTCGGCGGCCTATGGTATTGCCGTCACCGGCGAAATGCTGGTCACCGCGGTGCTGCTGTTCATCGTCATGCGCGGTATCTGGGGCTGGAAGCTGTTGTCGGCCCTGGCGGTCGTCATTCCACTGGGCCTGATCGATCTTGGTTTCTTCATCGCCAACCTGGCCAAGTTCACCCAGGGTGGCTGGGTGCCGGCGGTGGTCGCCTCGATGCTGGTGGTGATCATGGCCACCTGGATGCTCGGCCGGCGCCGGCTCGCGGAAAAGACCCGTCGGGACGAGGTGCCGCTCGAATTCCTGGTCGAGAACCTTGCCAAGAAGAAGCCGACCACAGTGCCCGGCACGGCCATTTTCCTCACCAGCGATGTGGAAGGCGCGCCCACGGCACTGCTGCACAGCCTCAAGCACTACAAGGTCCTGCACGAGCAGAACGTCATCCTGACCGTCCGCACCTCGACCTCGCCGCGCGTGCCGGACGATGAGAAGGTGACGATCGACGCCTATAACGAATTGTTCTTCCGTGTCGTGGTGACGTTCGGCTTCATGGAAAGCCCCAACATTCCCAAGGCGCTGGCCCTTGCGCGCAAGCTGGGCTGGAAGTTCGACATCATGTCGACCTCGTTCTTCCTCTCCCGGCGCTCGTTGAAGCTGGGCAAGAAGAGCGGGCCGCTTCGCTTCTGGCAGGACCGGCTGTTCATCCGCCTGGCGCGCAATGCCAGCGACGCGACCGAATATTTCCACATTCCCACCGGACGCGTGGTGGAAATCGGCACCCAGGTGATCATCTAGGCCGCTGCGAGGGGGAAGGGTGGGGCCGGTGCGGCGCTACTTTTCCATGTCGGGGCAGAGATAGGGGACGCTGGCGGGGGCAAAGCGCTGTTCCTCGGCGCCGCCGACGAGCTTGAGGTTGAGCACAAGTTCATCGGCGCTGAGCGAGGCGATGTCGGCGCTGATGGTCATGCCGTCCTCTTCCCAGGAAATTTCCGTGTCCGAAACCTGGTGCCAAGTCGAGAGCCGGTAGGTTTCCCAGCAACTGTCCGACACCAAGGTGCCATCGGCGAGGAAGATGTGCATGACACTGGGCAGGGCGGAGGCATCGCCCTGCTTGACCCAGACGCGGTTGAGGAGGGGATTGTCGTCCCCGCCCTCGCGTTCCTCGGCGGCCGCATCGTCATCCTGGGCGAGCGCGGGAACCGTGACACAGGCGCCCACGCCCCACACGGTCATCAGTGCGAAAATGGCGGCCTTGGTATCCATGTCGTTCTCCCGTGCTTCGGTCTCACTTGGTCATCGGCGAAGCAGGCCGCAAGGGTAGGGACCAGAACCGGGCGAAATTTGGTTCGCCCGGTGACCGTCCAGAGGTTTTATGCGCGGACGCCGAGCACCTTGTCGCGCCCTTCGACGCGCCGCTCCTGCACCGGCCAGAGCGAATAGTCCTCGTCGAGCACGCGGGCGGCATGCACCGCCCAATTGGGGTCGTCGAGCGCGCCGCGGGCCAGCGCGATGAAATCGGCTTCGCCGCTCTGCAGGATCGTCTCGGCAGCGGCCACGTCCCCGAGCAGGCCGACGGCCATGGTGGGGATGCCTGCGCCTTCCTTCACCGCCCTGGCAAAGGGGACCTGGTAGGCAGCCGTGGAGGCGATGCGTCCCTGGGCCAGCCCGCCGCTGGAACAATCGATCGCATCGACCCCGCGCGCCTTGAGTTCCCGCGCCAGCACCACGCTGTCCTCCGGCGTCCAGCCGCCCGGCGCGTTGTCGCTGACCGAGAGGCGGGCCAGCAGGGGCTTGTCAGCCGGCCAGACGGCGCGCACGGCTTCGGCAATCTCGAGAACCAGCCGCATGCGGTTTTCACGGCTGCCGCCATAGGCGTCGGTGCGGTGGTTGGCGAGCGGCGACAGAAACTGGTTGAGCAGGTAGCCATGGGCCGCGTGAATTTCGACCGTGTCGAAGCCGGCCTTTTCGGCGCGCAGGGCCGCGGCGACGAAACCGTCGATCACGCGCCGGATGCCGTCGGCGTCGAGCGCGGCCGGCACCTGGTAGTTCGGATCGTCGGGGTCGTGCGATTCTGCGCTGGGGGCCACGGGCTGCCAGTGCTCGTAGCCCACGGCGCGGCGCTGGGCCTCGGTGGCCAGCTGTTCGGGGCCGTGCCAGGAGACCGGTGTCGAGGCCTTGCGTCCGGCATGGGCCAGCTGGATGCCCGCGGCCGCGCCCTGGCTGTGGAGGAAGTCGACAATGCGAGCGAGCGGGGCGATCTGTTCATCCTTCCACAAACCCAGGTCGCCATAGGAAATGCGCCCCTCAGCCACCACGCCCGTCGCCTCGACCATCACCAGCCCGAACCCGCCCAGCGCGAAGCGCCCCAGATGCACGAAGTGCCAGTCATTGGCGAAGCCATCGATGGCGGAATACTGGCACATGGGCGCTACAACGGTGCGATTGCGCAGGGTGAGGCCGCGCAGGGTGACGGGCGAGAGAAGCTTGGACATGAAAATTTCCTTGGCCGGGGAAGGGCTGGATAGAAGGCGTCCTACATGCCCCTTTTGCCATTCATCGGCAAGTGCCGATGATTAAAAGCTGTGTTGCGGCAGACGCATTTCCATGACTAGGCTTGCGCAATGCCTGTCCGAGCCGGAGCCACAAATGCCTGTCACTGCTGACCGTTTTCGTGAACTGCTGGGGTTCGAGGACAGGGGCGTCACCCTGCTGTCGCGGCAGATCCAGCCCAGCGGGGACTATACGATCGAACATTTGCGACTGCGGATCGGGGATGAGGACGTGCGCGGCATCCTGACCCGGCCCACGGCGGCAGTGGGGCGCTTGCCCGCCATTCTCTATGGCCATTCCCATGGGGGCGGCTACGCCATCGGCGCGCGCGAGCTGCTCGACGGGCGGGAATATCTGGTCAGCCCCCTGGGCCCGGTCTTTGCGCGGGCCGGCTATGTGACCCTCAGCATCGACATGCCCGTGTTTGGCGAGCGGGCCAGCGTCAGCGAAGGTTCGGCCGCCAAGGCGCTGCTCTGGTATGGCAAGTCGCTTTTCGGGCAGATGCTGTCCGATCATGCGGGCGCGCTGACCTATCTGGCCGGGCGCGACGATGTCGATGCCACGCGCATCGGCGCCTTCGGTCTCTCCATGGGCTGCGTGCTCAGCTATTGGCTCGCGGCGATCGACAAGCGCATCGCGGCCGTGGCGCATCTGTGCTGTTTCGCCGATTTCCGCACCATGATTGCCCTGGGCGCCCATGACGGCCACGGCATCTATCTCACCGTGCCGGGCCTGCTCCGGGAGGCCGATGGCGGCAGCATCGCCGCCTTGATCGCGCCGCGCCCGCAGCTGATCTGCGTGGGCGAGGCCGATCATTTCAGCCCGCCCGAAGCGGTCGCCCGGGCTCTGGAGGATTTGCGCCCGGCCTATGAAGGGGAACCCGGCATGCTCGAATTCCTCAGCGAGCCGGGCATCGGGCACCAGGAAACGCCCCGCATGCGCGCGGCCGTGCTGGACTTTTTTGCCCGCCGGCTCGGCTAGGCCAACAAGGCCTTGAGTTCGGTCTGCACCGACAGCATCGGCGCAAGGTAGTCGAGCAGGTCGCTGACGCTGTTCTGCGTCGCCGGCAGTCCCACATTCATGGCCGCTACGGTCTTGCCACGGGCATTGACGAGCGGCACGGCAATCGAGCGCAGGCCGATCTCCACCTCCTGGTCAATCAGGCAATATCCCTGGTTACGGACAGCTGCGACTTCGGACATGATCGCGTCGACATCGGTACGCGTGAACCGCGTCCGGGCAATCAATGGAAGCCTCCCCAACCTGTCCGTCGCGTCTTCAGGCGGCAGGGCGGCAAGCAATACCCGTCCCATCGAGGTGCAATAGGCAGGCAGGCGCGAGCCCGGCATCAGGCCAATCGACATGACCTTTCGCTGCGCGGCGCGCGCTACATAAACGATCTCGGCGCCATCCAGAATCGATACGGAGCTGCTTTCCCCCAGGCGGTCGGACAGGGCGTCCAACAGCGGCTGGACGAGCTGGGGCAGGGGCATGGTTGCAAGGCAGGCGGTTCCAAGGCGGAGGATCCGCGGCGTCAGCGTGAAATATTTGCCGTCATAATCGGCATAGCCCAGATGCGCGAGCGTGAGCAGGCAGCGCCGCGTCGTCGCCCGGTCGAGCCCGGATGCCACCGATACCTCGGCGATCGACTGTCGCGGCTTGTCGGCCGTGAAGGCCTCGATGACGGAAAGCCCCTTGGCCAATCCGCCCATGATGTCGCGCTCCAGCATGACCGGCCTCAATTTGTGCGATATGTCAACAAATGCAGTATATCGCACAAAGTCAATTGCCCACAAGTGCGCCCGAGGCGTATTTCAAGGCCATGCAATCGGGCTCATGAGAGGACCAGAAGCTGATGGACAAGACGGTCCCCGATCTGGCGACAGCGGTATCGGGCATTGAAGACGGCATGGTGCTGATGGTGGGCGGCTTTGGCGGCTCCGGCGCACCGATCGAGCTCATTCACGCGCTGATCGATCGGTTCAAGGCGACGGGAAGCCCGAAGAACCTCACAGTGGTCAACAACAATGCCGGCAATGGCCGCATCGGCATCGCTGCGATGATCGACGCGGGCATGGTTACCAAGATGATCTGTTCCTTCCCGCGTTCGGCCGATCCGCGCGCCTTCACCGAAAAGTATCTGGCCGGCGAGATCGGGCTGGAGCTGGTGCCGCAGGGCACACTGGCCGAGCGCATCCGCGCCGGGGGGGCGGGCATCCCCGCCTTCTACACCCCGGCCAGCTATGGCACCGATGTCGCCAAGGGCAAGCCGGTGGCCGAGTTCGACGGCAAGCACTATGTGCAGGAACGCTGGCTCAAGGCCGACGTCGCCATCATCAAGGCCGAACTGGCCGACACTTTGGGGAACCTCACCTATCGCAAGGCGGCGCGCAATTTCTCGCCTTTGATGGCGGCTGCAGCCGCCAGGACCATCGTACAGGCGACTCGGATCGTCCAGCCCGGCGACATCGATCCCGAGCATGTGGTGACACCCGGCATCTTCGTCGATGGCGTGGTGGAAGTCAGCGACCCCAAGCAGGAAGAAGCCCTGATGCGCGAAGGAGTGGCCTATTCATGAGCCAGAAGCTTTCCAACGCCCAGATCGCCTGGCGTGCCGCGCAGGACATCGAGGACGGCGCCTATGTCAATCTGGGCATCGGTTTCCCCGAAATGGTCGCCAAGTTCCAGCCGCCGGGCAAGCAGGCGATCTTCCACACCGAGAATGGCGTGCTCAATTTTGGCGAGGCGCCGGCCGCGGGCGAAGAGGACTGGGATCTCATCAATGCCGGCAAGAAGGCCATCACCCTTCGTCCCGGCGCGGCCTTCTTCCACCATGCCGACAGCTTTGCCATGGTGCGCGGCGGGCATCTCGACGTGGCGATCCTGGGCACTTATGAAGTGGCCGAGAATGGTGACCTCGCCAATTGGTCGACCGGCCCCAAGGGCGTGCCGGCTGTCGGCGGGGCGATGGACCTGGTCCATGGCGCCAAGCGCGTCGCGGTGATCACCGACCACGTCACCAAGGACGGCAAGCCGAAACTGGTGAAAAAGTGCACCCTGCCGCTGACTGGCGTCGGCTGCGTCACCCGCGTCTATACCAGCCTTGCAGTGCTCGACATCGAGAACCAGCGCTTCGTGCTGCGCGAAAAACTGCCCAATATGAGCGTTGACGAATTGCAGGCCGTGACCGGCGCCGAACTGGTGCTGCCCGAGCAGATCGGCGACCTCGTCGCCCCGGAGTTGTGAGATGAGTGAAGCCTTTATCTGCGCCTACAAGCGCACCCCCATCGGCCGCTTTGGCGGCGCGCTCTCCGCTGTTCGCCCCGATGATCTCGGCGCCATTCCATTGAGGGCGCTGATGGCCGAGCATGCATCGCTCGACTGGGAAGCGGTCGACGATGTCATCTTCGGCAATGCCAACCAGGCCGGCGAGGACAATCGCAATGTGGCGCGCATGAGCCTCTTGCTGGCCGGACTGCCGGTGAGCGTCACCGGCACCACCATCAACCGGCTCTGCGGCTCGGGCATGGATGCGGTGATCGCGGCGGCGCGGGCGATCAAGTCTGGCGAAGCGGACCTCATCATCGCCGGTGGCACCGAGAGCATGAGCCGCGCACCCTTCGTGCTGCCCAAGGCGGAAACGGCTTTTTCACGCAATTCCGAAATCTACGACACCACCATTGGCTGGCGCTTCGTCAACCCGCAGATGAAGGCGCTTTACGGCGTCGATTCCATGCCCGAGACCGGCGAGAACGTGGCCCAGGAATTCGGCGTGAGCCGCGAAGCACAGGACGCGTTTGCCGTGCGCAGCCAGGACAAGGCCGTCGCAGCCCAGAAGAACGGCCGGCTCGGCCAGGAGATCGTGCCGGTGACGATCCCGCAGAAGAAGGGCGAACCCATCGTCGTCGACACCGACGAGCATCCCCGCGCCGGCACCACTTTGGAGACGCTGGGCAAGTTGCGGGCGCTCTTCCCCAATGGCACGGTCACCGCCGGCAACGCCTCAGGCGTCAATGACGGTGCTGCCGCACTGATCATCGCTTCGGAGGCCGCTGCGAAAAAGCATGGCCTCACCCCGATCGCCCGCATTCTGGGCGGCGCCACGGCCGGCGTGCCGCCTCGTATCATGGGCATGGGCCCGGCGCCCGCCAGCAAGAAGCTCTTCGCGCGCCTCGGTCTCACCCAGGCCGATTTCGATGTCATCGAGCTCAATGAGGCCTTTGCCAGCCAGGGCATTGCCGTGTTGCGTGATCTGGGCATTGCCGAGGATGATGGTCGCGTGAACCCCAATGGTGGTGCCATTGCCTTGGGGCATCCGCTGGGCATGAGCGGCGCCCGCATCACCGGCACCGCTGCGCTCGAGCTCAGCCTGTCGGGGAACAACCGGGCCCTCGCCACCATGTGCATCGGCGTGGGGCAGGGGATTGCCATCGGCCTGCAGGCGGTTTGACGCCGCCCGCCTTTGGCTAGGCCAGCCCGGCCCAGTCCAGCGCCTGGCGCATCATCCCGGGATTTGTCCACAGCAGGTAGATGCCTAGGGCGATGGCCGCGATGAGTGCCAGGCCGAACAGCTTCTTCATCACCGAAAAGACCAGCCAGAGCAGGATCGCGGCGCCAGTGCCGAGGATGAGGAGGCTTGTTGTATCTGTGGGCATCTGAGGCCTCTATAGCGCGGGATGCCGGTGTCTAGGAGACTGACGTGCCCAGATTGTGGCAAGGCGCGGCCCCCGGATGATTGCGGGGCGACGCCTCGAGCTGACCGGTCGAGGGGGGGGAACCGGCAGGCGGGGTATCCAATAAGGAACTTTATCCCCGCCCCCTCCATCCTCCCCCATAATCGCCCCATCACTCCCGCGCGGACGGACTGCAGCGAACTTTTGCGGGGGGAGCCGGGCGTAGCTGGGTCGCTCCAGTTGCGCGTCCAGGAAGCGGTCACCCTGCGACGAGCGTTCAATGGGGACCGAGACCTTTACGAAAAACCGGTACTTTGATCCGTCCCGAAGGGCAAATCTCTCCGGTGGAGAGATTTGAGGTGAAAAGGCCATAAGCGCTACGCGCGAATGGCTAGGGCGGCGACGTCTCTATCTACTAAATCTTACTGAGACGCACGCGCCTCGGGATACGTCCAAATGCAGAACCGGAAGCCCTGGGCCGACCGGCGCCCTGACGCGTCTGATATCTGGAGGCGTGCATTGTTGCCCAAAGCACCAGATGGCGAAAATTCCACTTGCAACGAACCGTACCGTACGGTACGCCATCGAACGGAAATACGGCGAGGCGTTCGGCTGCCGTTGGAGTGGGAGAGGTTCCCGTGGCCCTGGCCATCAAGGTCAATGAAGAGACGTTTACGCCGCGGCAGCAGGCCGTGCTGACGGCGGCTCTCGATCTGCTCGTCGAAAACGGCGACGGGCTGACCATGACGGCCGTGGCGCGCCGCGCCTCCTGCTCGAAGGAAACGCTCTACAAGTGGTTTGGCGATCGCGACGGGCTGCTGACGGCAACCGTGCAATGGCAGGCGGCCAAGGTGCGCATGCCGTTTGTCGATCGCAGCCATATCAACGTCAAGGCGCTGCGCGCCAGTCTGGAGCAGTTCGCCCGCGACCTGCTCACCACCATCATCGGTGAAGTCTCGATCACCCTCAACCGCACTGCCATCACCCATGCGGCGCAGGAAAAGGACGATCTGGGCAATATCGTGCTGGAAAACGGCCCCATGGCGATCCGGCGCCGGCTCAAGCCCATTCTCGAGGCGGCCCGTGACGCGCGCCTCCTGCGCTTCCCCAGCAGCGAGGAAGCCTATCGCACCTTTTTCGGCCTGGTTGTGCGCGACGTGCAGATCCGTCTGCTTCTCGGCGACAAGGGCCTGACCCAATCCAATGTCGAGGCCAACATCGAAGCCGATGTGAAGACCGCGGCGGATCAGTTCCTGGCCCTCTACGGGACCAAGGCAAACAGCTAAATCAAAATCGCTTTTCAGGGAGACCCCCAATGCGCGTCTATTACGATCGTGATGCCGATCTCAACATCATCAAATCCAAGAAGGTGGCCATCATCGGCTACGGTTCGCAGGGCCATGCCCATGTGCTGAACCTGCGCGATTCCGGCGTCACCAATGTCGCCGTCGGCCTGCGGCCGGGTTCGGCTTCGGCCAAGAAGGCCGAGGGCGAAGGCCTCAAGGTGATGAGCGTTGGCGAGGCTGCTGCCTGGGCCGATGTCATCATGCTGCTCACGCCCGACGAGCTGCAGGCCGATATCTACAAGGAGCACATCGAGCCCAATATCCGCGATGGCGCTGCTCTTGCCTTCGCACATGGCCTCAATGTGCACTTCAACCTGATCGAGCCCAAGTCCACCGTCGACGTGATCATGATCGCGCCGAAGGGCCCGGGCCACACCGTGCGCGGCGAATACCAGAAGGGTGGCGGCGTGCCGTGCCTGATCGCCGTTCATCACGACGCTTCGGGCAATGCCCATGACATCGCCCTGGCCTATGCTTCGGGCGTTGGCGGCGGCCGTTCGGGCGTCATCGAAACCAATTTCCGCGAGGAATGCGAAACCGACCTGTTCGGCGAGCAGGTCGTGCTCTGCGGCGGCCTGGTGGAGCTGATCCGCGCCGGCTTCGAGACGCTGGTGGAAGCCGGCTACGCTCCGGAAATGGCCTATTTCGAGTGCCTGCACGAAGTGAAGCTGATCGTCGACCTGATCTACCAGGGCGGCATTGCCAACATGAACTACTCGATTTCGAACACGGCCGAGTGGGGTGAATATGTCACCGGCCCGCGCATCATCACCTCGGAAACCAAGGCCGAGATGAAGCGCGTGCTGCACGACATCCAGTCGGGCAAGTTCACTTCAGAATGGATGCAGGAAATCAAGTCCGGCGGCGGCGCCCGCTTCAAGGCGACCCGTCGCCTGGCCGACGAGCACCCGATCGAGGAAGTCGGCGGCAAGCTGCGCGACATGATGCCCTGGATCAAGGCCGGCGCGCTGGTCGACAAGGCCAAGAACTAAGGCGCTCTGTTCGACTGAATTGAAAGGCGGGTCTGCAGACCCGCCTTTTTCTATTGCGGACCGCGGCCCCAGGAAATGCGCGCCCAGAGCCGTTCATGCAGGATGAAGCAGACGAAGCCGGAAAGCGCGCCAGAGATGGCGAGGCCGCCAGCCGCCGCCAGGCTCCCGGTTGCCAGCCAGGCCAGCGCCGTCATGGTGACCAGGCCCAGCAATTGCCAGGTGATGGCTTTGACGATGGAACGGGCAGGGCTTTCCAAGCTTATCCTCCTGTGCTGCGGGGGTGATAGAGTGCTGTTGGCAGTGCTGATGTCAGTCCGCGGGCGGGGAGACAAGGTGGGAGTGGTGACGTCCTGCGACAGTTTGGTGCGTTCTGCCGCTTTTGTTGTTTTCTATCACCAAGCGTGGCAAAAGCCTGCAAATGGACAAGCGTGAACGGGCCGAAATCTTCAAGCAAAGACTGACCGATGCCGTGGATCGGGCAGGGTGGTCGCAAACGCGACTGGCGCAATCGGCCGGACTCGATCGGTCCACGGTGTCGCAATTGCTGGTCGCCGAAGAGCCTCGCCTGCCCAGCGGACAGGCGCTGGCCGAAATCGCCGCGGCGCTGCAGGTTTCCTCGGATTGGCTGCTTGGTCTCTCCAACCACCGGGGTGCCGCGAGCGAAATCCTCGAACAGGCCGTGCAGATGACCGAGGCGGCGCGCCATCCGGTCGACGAGCAGGTGCAGCGATGGACGGCAGAGGTTCTCGGCGCCAAGATTCGACACGTGCCGGCTGGACTGCCCGATATCTTCAAGACCGACGATGTCCATCAGTTCGAATATGAGACGGCGGTCCGCCGCACGCCGCGCCAGGCGATCAGCGATTCCGAGGCGCAGCTGGCGCTGTTGCGCCGTCTCGATACCGACATGGAAATGGCGCTGCCGGTGCAGGTGATGGAGAGCTTTGTCGCCGGGGAATGGCTATGGAAAGGCCTGCCCGCTGATGTGCGCCGTCGGCAGCTGGAGGCCATGGCGGCGGCGCTGGAGGAATTCTATCCATCGGCGCGGCTCTATGCTTTCGACCAGCGCGAGCTCTATTCCGTGCCCTTCTCGGTCTATGGACAGCATCGCGTGGCAATCTATGTAGGGCAGCGCTATCTCGCCTTTACCGCTCCGCACTATGTCCGCCTGATGGCCCGGCATTTTGACGATCTGGTGCGGGCGGCCACCGTTCACGGTCATGAAGCGGCCCAGTGGGTTGCGTCCCTGGCGCGGGAGGTGCGCTAGGTGGAAGACCGTCGGCTACACTTCAAATCAACACGCAACTGCCCTAGAACCGTCCGGCACAACAGGGAGGGCAAGATGGCGTTGCCGGAATTTCCAGTCGAGGGTGGGTGCTCCTGCGGAGCGGTGCGGTATCGTCTGAAGGCGTCGCCGCTCAGCGTCTACAATTGCCATTGCAAGGACTGCCAGCGCTATTCGGGCGCGGCATGGTCCATGTCGATGATCGTCAGGGAAGACGATTTCGAGGTGCTGACCGGTGTCACCGAGGTCTATGACCGCAAGGCCGACAGCGGCAATGTCATAGCCATGAACTTTTGTGCCAAGTGTCACACCTGGCTGTGGAATGTGCCGCCCGCAGGTGGCATCAAGGTGGTCCGCGCAGGGTCGCTGGACAATATGGACTGGACGCGTCCGGTGGGAAATATCTGGACCGACAGCAAGGCCGGCTGGGTCGACATCGATCCCGCGCTCGCCAATTTCGACAAGGGCATCGCCGACCGGACGCCGCTTTTCGAGGCCTGGACCCGCTCCCATCAGGATTGAGACATGGACAACCAAGACGAGATCGCGCTGGTCAAGCGCCAGGAAACCGAACTTGTACTGCCCGAATTCAGCGAGGCGATCGCGTTCGAGATCGGCTCCATGATCCGGAACCGGGCACTGGAGGAGGGCCTGTCGCTGGTCGTGGACATCAGGACCTGGGACCGGCAATTGTTCTTCTCGGCGACGCCGGGCACAACTGCCGACAATGCCGAATGGGTGCGGCGCAAGGTCAACTCCGTCCGCCGCTTCCAGCGCGCCAGCTATCGGCTGGTGCTGGAGCGCGGCGAAGAGCCGTTTCCGGTGCAGTCGGGTGCCGATCCGGCCGACTATGTCATTGCCGGTGGGGGCTTCCCCATAAGCGTGCCGGGGGCCGGCATTGTTGGCGCTTTGACCATTTCCGGCCTGCCCGGACGCAGGGATCACGGCGTGGCCGTCGATGCGCTGTGTGATCATCTCGGCAAGCCGCGCGCCGATTATGCCCTGCCTGAGGTCGCCAATTGAAACTCCCCTATCTGATCCTCGACGTGTTTACCCGCAACGCCCTCAAGGGCAATGCGCTCGCCGTGGTGCCCAAGGCAGACGGGTTGATGGACAACGAAATGCAGGCCATCGCGCGGGAGTTCAATCTCAGCGAGACCGTGTTCATCTGCAAGCCGCAGAACGAACGCAACAGCGCGGCGCTGCGCATCTTCACGCCCTATCAGGAGTTACCCTTTGCCGGACACCCGACTGTGGGTGCTGCGGTGACCCTGGGTCTTAACAGCCGGGCCTCGGCCATTCGGATGGAAGAGAAGGTGGGGCTGGTGACGGCCCTGTTCGAGCGGATCGACCGCCGGACGGGGGAAGCGCGCTTTACCTTGCCGCGTCTCCCGCTGCGCATCGCCGACCTACCGGACCGGCTGGGTATTGCCCAGGCGTTGGGGATCGAGGTCGAGGACATTGGCTGCGATGTTTACAAGCCGGCCGTGTTTTCCGCCGGTGTGACCTTTCACCTGATCCCGGTCCGGGATGCCGCAGTGCTCAAGCGGATCACAATCAACCGGAGCGCGTGGAACGAGGTGTTCCATCACGAACACCACTCGGCCTATGTCTTCACCTTGACGCCTGAGGAAAAGGACAACGATATCGCGGCTCGCATGTTCGGCATGGATATAGGGGAGGACCCGGGCACCGGTTCGGCGGCCGCTGCCCTTATCGGTTTGCTGGCCGAACAGGCGATTGGCACAGGTCAGTCCGACTTCGTGCTGCGCCAGGGGCATGAGATGGGGCGGCCGTGTCGCATCACCATGCAGTTGCGCAAGGAAAACGACATGCTGCAGCACGGAGCCATTGGCGGGCAGGCCGTCGTGGTGGGCGAGGGCGTGCTGGACCTCGATTGACCACTTCCTCTATGCCGCGCCGGTGCTAATATCCGGCGCGGGACAAGGCAGGGGGAGCGGCGATGGAGATCGTCATCAATCTACTCATCTGGGTGCATATCATAGCGTTCGTGGCCGGCGGCTCGAACTCTGTGGTTGGGCCGGTCATTGGCGGACGAATTGGGTCCGCCACGCCGGAGCAGAGAGCCGGCTATTTCGGGGTGATGAACACGCTGGCGCAGGTTGGCAAGGTGGCGATGGTCACGCTGCTCGTGACCGGCCCGCTGATCCTGTTCCTCAAATATGGGGGGCTGGGCGGCGCCTCGATCTGGTTCTGGATCAAGATGGTGCTGGTGGCGCTGATGCTGGCGGCCATCATCTATGGCGGCATCCAGTTCAAGAAGTCGCAGAGCGGCGATGCCGAGGCTGGCCACCGGGCCGAAACGGCTCATCGCATCACCGGGCTGGCTTTCCTGGGTGTCTTGCTGTCGGCGGTGCTGGCCTTCAACTGAAGGGCGGCGCGCCGAGCCGCCAGCGAAGCACAAAAAAGTAACATTATCCCCCCGGCCGGTCTTGCACCGCCGGGCGGTTTCGCGCATTGTTCATGCCAACGACAAGCGTACCCGAGCGTACCCGATGCAGCGCCGCCGCGCCAAAGCCATTGCGATTGCACAGACCGAGGCCTTGAAGGCCCGTCTGGTGCTGGCTGCTGGCCTTTTGCTGCTTCCCGCGCTCCTTCTCCTTCTTATCAGCCCCTGATCACCGGCAGCTCGGACTAGCGAGCGGGTCGTCAGGGGATTGCGCCATCAACCGAACATCAGAAATGTCCGGTCCAGCGAGATTTTGCCTCGGGGCCGATAGGAAACAAGAGAAGCAAATGTCCGTCGACAGCAACAAAGAACGCGTCTTCATCTTCGACACCACGCTGCGCGATGGCGAGCAATCGCCCGGTGCAACGATGACGCTGGAGGAAAAGCTCCAGGTGGCCGAGGCGCTGGACGAGATGGGCGTCGACATCATCGAGGCAGGCTTCCCTATCGCCTCCAATGGTGACTTCGAAGCCGTGGTGGCCGTGGCCAAGCAGGTCAAGAAGGCAACGGTGGCCGGCCTGGCGCGCGCCATCTCGGCCGATATCGACCGCGCCGGCGAAGCTGTGCGCCATGCCCGCAAGGGGCGCATTCACACCTTTGTCTCGACCTCGCCGATTCATCTGGCCCATCAGATGAAGAAGACCGAGGACGAGGTCATCGAGATCATCGCCCGCACCGTGGCGCAGGCGCGCAACCTGGTCGACGATGTCGAATGGTCGGCCATGGATGCCACGCGCACCCCGATCGAATTCCTCAAACGCTGTGTCGACACGGCCATCAAGGCTGGCGCGACGACGATCAACCTGCCAGATACGGTGGGCTACGCAGTGCCCGAAGAGCATTTCCGCATGTTCAAGACCATCATCGAGAGCGTGCCGGGCGCCGACAAGGCGATCTTCTCGGTGCACTGCCATGACGATCTGGGCATGGCCGTCGCCAATTCGCTGGCGGGGGTGGCCGGTGGCGCGCGGCAGATCGAATGCACGATCAATGGCCTGGGCGAGCGGGCCGGCAATGCGGCTCTGGAAGAAGTGGTGATGGCGCTGCGCACGCGTGGCGACGCCATGCCCTATTACACCGAGATCGACAGCACCCAGCTCTCGCGGGCCAGCCGCATCGTTTCGGCAGCGTCCAATTTTCCGGTGCAGTACAATAAGGCCATCGTGGGCAAGAACGCCTTTGCCCATGAGAGCGGCATCCATCAGGACGGCATGCTCAAGAACGCCGAGACCTACGAGATCATGACCCCGGCCAGCGTCGGCATCAAGGAGACGACCTTGGTCATGGGCAAGCATTCGGGTCGCGCTGCCTTCAAGGACAAGCTCAAGGAACTGGGCTACGAGCTGGGCGACAATGCCTTCCAGGAAGCTTTCCAGCGCTTCAAGGACCTGGCGGACCGCAAGAAGCATGTCTACGACGCCGATATCATCGCCCTGGTCGATGACGAGGTTGGTTCGGTTGGTGATCGCATCCGGCTGGTCGATATGGAGGTTGTCTCCAAGACCGGCGGCGTGCATCGCTGCGACCTGACTGTCACCATTGACGGTGAGGAATCAAAAGTGTCCTTCGAGGGGACCGGTTCGGTGGACGCGATTTTCAACGCCATCAAGGCCGCCTCCGGCCAGGACCCGCACCTGGTGCTGTACGCGGTCGACGGCGTGACCGGCGGCACCGACGCGCAGGCCTCGGCTCATGTGCGTCTCGAGATGAATGGCCGCATCGCGTCGGGCAATGCCGCCGAGCCGGATACGCTGGTGGCCTCGGCCCGCGCCTATCTCAACGCCCTCAACCGCGTCATGATCGAGCGCGGGGCCTCGGCGCAAGGCGCCCTGGCCGGCTAGGCTTCCATTTTTGGCCATCCGGGCAGTCGTCCGGGTGGCTTGCCCGAGGGGCAGGCCTGATCCGCATGAGCAAGGCTTGTGCGGCCGGCGGGAAACTGGTCTAGCCTTTGACCGATCGGTTTTGGGATCGGGGACAGCGCAGCATGGTCAATCTTTCCGAACTCCGCGGCGGGCTGCTCGTCCTGGCGGGCGTGGTTGTTGTCCTGCTGCTGCTGGCAACGATTACGCCGGGCCTGCCGGGCGAATTGCTGCTGCAGAGCCTGCGCTTTCATATCATTGCCGGGGGGCTGGCGCTGCTTGTCGTCATGCTGGTGGCGGGGCTGCGCTGGCGGGCACTGATTTTCCTGTTCCTGCTAGGTGCGGCCGCAACACATGGCGCGGTCCAGCTGATGGAAATGCATGCCCGGCGCGATGAGCCACTGCCGGGCGGGCCGGCGACGACGCTGGACGTGCTGAGCTACAATGTGCTCACCGGCAATCTCCGCGCCGAGGAGGCCGCGCGCTATATTGTCGAAACGTCGCCGGATGTTGCGGTGATCATGGAGACGCCGGGCATCGAGGACTATCTCGACGAAATCGCGACCGTCCTGCCCTATCGCGTCGGCTGCACGGGGCCAGGGGCGGCCTGTGACCTTTCGATCCATTCAAAATACCCGATCCTGGACGGGCAAATCCATCGCATGTGGCCGTTCCGCTTTGAGCGTTTGCTCACGGCCCGCATCGAGAAGGACGGGGTGCCGGTCACCGTGGTCGGCGTTCACTATTCAAAACCCTATTTCGACTATGCCTCATGGGCCGAGACGGAACAGTTCCTTCGCATATTGGGGCGGCTGGAGGGTGACCTGATCATCTCCGGCGACTTCAATGCGGCCCCCTGGTCCGACACGCTCGAGGCCCTTGCGCGCGAGGCGGGGCTGGCGCCGGCGCCGACCCATCCGGCCACATGGCCTGTCATTGCCGGTCCTTTGGGCGTTCCCATCGACAACATGTTCACCCGTGGCAATGCGCGTATTCTCCAGATCGCTGCGGGCGAGGACAGCTTCGGCTCCAATCATCGCTATTTGCGCGCCGAAGTGGGGCTCTATCCCGCGCGCTGAGCGCGCTCGATCGCTAACGGCATGGCCTCGGCCAGGATGTCGAGCGCCTGGTCCGGACCGGCGCTGATGCGGATATGCTGATCGAGCCCGGGCGCCGACGGCTTGCGGACGAACACCCCCTGCTCGGCCAGGGCCTCCAGTACCGCAACGGCAAAGGGCCCGTCCCGTCCACAGTCGACGGCAACGAAATTGGTGGCCGAGGGCAGGGCGCGGAGACCGTTGTCCGCCGCAATGGATGCGATGCGCGTGCGGGCCCCCGCGATGGCGTCGACGGCCCAGCGCAAATAGTCCTGGTCGGCCAGGGCGGCGAGCGCGGCCACCTGGGCCTGTTTGTTGACGCCAAAATGGTTGCGGATGCGATTGAAGGCGCCGATCAGCCGACGATGCCCGATGGCGTAGCCACAGCGCAGGCCGGCCATGCCATAGGCCTTGGAGAAGGTGCGCAGACGCAACAGGTTGGGGCGGTTGGTGTCGAGCGGCAGTGGCACCTCCGGCGCAGTCTCCATATAGGCCTCATCGAGAACGATGAGGCAGGATTCGGGTACTGCGTCGATGAAGCGGGCGATGTCCGCCGCCGGCCAGAACGAGCCCATGGGATTGTCCGGATTGGCCAGGTAGACCATTCTCGCATCGACTTCCCGTGCCTTGGCGGCAAGGGCTTCGGGGTCTTCGTGCACGCCGGCATAGGGCACAAAGCGCAGGTCACCACCGAAGCCGACCACGTGGTAGTTGAAGGTCGGGTAAGCGCCCAGAGAGGTCACGACGATGTCGCCAGGGGCGATGAAGAGGCGCACCAACAGACCCATCAGTCCGTCGATGCCTTCGGAAATGGTGACCTCTTCGCTGCCGATGCCCAGATGCGCGGCGAGGGCCCTGCGCAGTTCGTAGTTCTCGGGATCCGGATAGGTCCAGACTTCGGGCGCAGCCTCACGCAGGGCGGCGATAACCCTTGGGCTGGGGCCGAATCCCGATTCGTTGGCTCCGATCCGGGCGCGGGTGCGTATTCCGGTGCGACGTTCGATAGCCTCCGGCCCAACGAAGGGCACTGTTTCAGGCAAGGTCTCGACGACGGCGGTGAAAGGTGGGTGGGACACTTCTAGACCTTGAGCTACGATTCCGGTGCGATCTTACCGCGATGAGCGGCGCGTGGAAGATGTGTTGCTCGCGCACGAATTTGTTGCCCCGAAGTTTTGCACAGTGACCGTACCGCTTGCCAGGAGCCAAAACCCCGGGTTCAGGCGCTCTCCGGGCGGAAGGGATTTCCGCACAGTTTGCCTCAAATGCAGGCAAAGCGAGCAAGGAGTGGAGAACTATGGCGGCCCACCTTGGTGCTGCGCCACCCAGGCGATTCTGCGACCATTTTCATCTTAAGGAGACTGCGCGTGCCTCCCACCTACGTGCTAGCGCGTGATCATTTGCAGCGTGCCGCCACCATCCTGCAGGGGACGGACCAGCGATCACGGCAATTACGCCACATCATTGAACGTACCATCGGATTGCTCGACGAGTCCCGGCCAGAAAGGCCCCAACCATCCAGCAACGTGCTGGAACTGGACGATTATCGTCATCGACGCCAGTAGGCATTGGACGCCCGGCTCACTGGCCGGGCGCCACGATCGGGGACGGACGAGCGCCCCGAACATTATCCACACAATCTGGATTTCGGTGCTGGACAGGGCGGAATCGCCCTGCTAGAGAGGCGCCACTTTGGTGCCGGCGTGCTTCAAAAGCCCCCGGGTGCATAGCTCAGATGGTAGAGCAGCTGACTCTTAATCAGCGGGTCCAAGGTTCGAGTCCTTGTGCACCCACCAAAGCCTTCTTGTAACTACCTGAAATTACAAGAGAATACGCAAAGGGCGCCATTGGCGCCCTAAGTTGTTTCATAAGCTCGTTGGGGTAGGGCTACGCGACAGCCGCAGCGTCGAGCTCGACGATCTTGTCCAGCACCACTTCGGCCAGGTCAGGATGGGTCTCGCTGAACAGCAAGTAGAGCTCGCCCCAGGTCACGGGCGTATTGGCCGCGCATGGTCTGGGCGGTGCGACTGGTTTGCCTATTGGCATGACGTCGCGGATAGGGACGATCTTGGATTCGGTCATGGTTGCACTCCGGATCGGCTTGTGAAGGCCGCACCAGGGTCGGCCTGGCACCGGGAGCTTCACAACGCGTCCAGAGAACACGCCCGGCCGCTTTTCCCTCGAAAGGGTCTTGCATGGCGGTCGGACTCCCGGCATAAGGATGCCGGTCACGCCGACGTGAAGTCGGCATGGTGTTTTTCGTCTCCGGTCCTTGCAGGGACTTACGACGCTCTGGATGCAATAGGCCTTGCAGGGCCGATCGCGGGAGTTGTGAAGCTCCGCTTTCCACCCTACCGATCCGTTACTTAACGAAAAGTGAAAATCCTCCCTTGCAGGGGTGGATGGTTCACTATTTCTGCTTGACCGTGCAACCGATTTAGGGTTGCGGCGTTCGCGCGCGTGAGGCATCCAAGGACTATGTCAAAGAACCAAGATGAACCACGCCTCCTGACACGCGAGCAGGCGGCTTCCTACTGTGGCTATAGCAGATCCGGCTTTAGCCGCCTCGTAGCCAATGGCGCACTGCCAGGGCCAATCCCTGGACTTGCCAGGTGGGACAAAAAAGCGATCGATGCGAAACTGGACCGCATCAGCGGCTTGAACACACCTGCCAATGACGAGCCACTGACATGGGAGAAGTGGGAACAGATGAACCCGGATCATGACTAGCGCGGCCGGCTGGCGCCGGTCGAAGGTTTGAGGCGGGATTACGAGCCGGGAGTGGTTCTCTGATGACAAACTCGCCCGGTTGGGCCGTCAGCATCGAAGGTGAAAAAGTAGACCTTGAGGACTTGGCTGAATGGCTAAAACCACCTTCTAGCCCCTGGATCGAAACGTACGAAAACGAGGGGAAGCTGGTTTACCTGCTGCGATCGAAGCAATGGTCCGCATTCAATGAGGGCGCTGATGTTATTCGAGACGCGGAGAGGCTAGTCGGCTTGCTGCACGGGCAAGCTTTGCTGATACAGCCCGATGCGCGCCCGTTTAAAACCGGAACCGTCTTCAGATTTGGTGACGCAGGGAACAAGCAGCCCGTTGTGGTCCCAATAAGCGCAAAAATGACGCTCTCCCTAGGGCGAGTGCGCGTTAGGATCATAACTGGCAAGAAAGAGTCTACCGAGCCATCCCGAATGCAGAAGTGGATTTCTGACGCCGAGTCCGACAGCCTTAAGAGCGATCTCTTCGCCCACTTGGCGCGTGCAGACAACTGGTTCGACCTGTACAAATCCATGGAGCTGGCCCAGAGACTTCTGGGAGGTAACAAGCCCGCCGCAAAGGTTATCGGGAGTGATTGGTCGGAGTGGACGAAAGTCTGGCAAATGGCAAATTGCGCGAGACATGCTCCTGACCCCGTGAAGTACCCGCTTCCCGATCCACCGCGTGAGTTTGGGCCTTCGCGACAATTCGTCTTGAAGGTTCTGACTCGGATCCTTTAGATCTCGGCCAACTACTCCTCTGCGCTCTCGATTGCTTCCTGCTCGGCTGGCGCAGGATGGGTGTCAATCACCCGCGCCGGCCACATCCTCCTCGACGATCACGCCGCTGCCGCTTGCCAGCCACTCATCGACACTCACCATCGGCGCACCGATCACATCCTCATCCCACACGCGCAACCGTCGCGTTTCGACGCCGTAGGGCCAGATCGTCGTAAGGTCGACATGACTGTTGCACTGGCGGCGCCAGCGCGCCCGGAATGCATCCATGACCGGGACGTAGTCAGCCAGCGTTGTGATGTCGTCGAGCGCCGCCTCTTCTTCGGGAGTCGGATGCGAGCCAAACAGTCGAATGCACTGGCCATGCTCCGCCAGGGTCCACGGCGCAGGCGTCGTGCCGGCATAATTGACGAACTCCCAAACGCAAGGGCCTTTCGTCTCCGAAATTCCGGCTAGGAGCATGCGAGACGGCTGCAGCGGCGGGCCGGCATCCTTGCGTTGCCTTGCCAACTCTTCCCGCACCCGCTCAATCGTGGCATCGACCGAACCGCCGGCAGCGCGCGACCAATTGGTCACCGCGTCGGCAACGCGCTTGCTGTAGCTAGTCGGGCCGGTGCCAGCGACAGCAATCGGAGCCCAGATCGACCCCGTCACCTTGTTGACCTTTTCGAGCAGTTGGAAAGCGCCGCTGACACTGTTGGTCAGCCCACCATCCGAAAGGATTTCGACCCGGTCGGCAAATGCCTTGACGACAATGGTGGTCATCGCTCAATCCCAATAGAAATAGGCGTCGTGCAGTTCGACCATCTTGTTGTTGAGCGTCTTGAACCGCCAGCGCGGAGAAGTGCCTGAGGGCTGGCCTGAAACATCGGTTTCGGCAGCCTCTACTACACGCATTCCGGCCGTTGGCGAGGCCGAGGTGTAGAGTTCGGTCAGAGCCATCGTGGTATACGTCGCGCCACCGTCCCGGCTGCACTCGAACGTGTAGTCAGTGCCAGCCACGGCGGTATCAACCTCCTTCACGCGGAACAGCGCCTTCATTCTGGTTGGCTCTGTGGCTGCGGTGAAGGCGACAGACGACACGCTTAGGTTGTTGGTGGTTGGCAGCCCGTAGAACTCGCCTTCGACAGCGAACATGGCATTGGCCGTCCCCGTACGCGAGAACCGAAGCACCCAGTGATCATGCGGAGCAGTCGTGTTGCTGGTGATCTCCTGCATGTTGGTGGTGTCCACCTCAGTGAAGGAGACCGAACCGGCGACAGTCACGTCCGATGCGGTCGAGTTCGGCGCGGCCCCATCTTTCCAGCACAACTCGATGGTGACGGTCTCACCAGTGCCGGAGTTCAGATAGCCGGCATCGTTCCGACCATAGACCCGCGCCTTGCTGACCGACTGCCCGCCCGAATAGGTCTTGCCGAAGTATTTCCCCGAAGTGGCGGAGTTTGTAACCGCTGAGCCCGCGACCCCAGCATTCGTGGTGCCGTCGAACAGAAGCGATAGCGAGCCGCCGTTCTCCCCAAAGTTGCCGATTGCTGTGCCGGTCGCTTGTGAAATCATTGCGGCCGCCGTGACGGTTGGCTTGAGCAGTCCGGGAGTGCTGGTGTCTAGGTTGGTCAATATGACCTCCAAAATGAAAAGCCCGCACAAGGGCGGGCGGTGTGGGTGGGTCGATCGAGCCGGCTGGTAGATGCGGCCGAGATCATTGGGATTTGTCCCAATGTTTAACGATGGGTTAACTTTTTTCTTGCCCATCAATAGGTTCGGCGGCAATCTCCCGGAATTGCTTTTGGGGGACTACCAATGTTGAAGAAGTCTATTGTCGCGCTCGGCGCGGTTTCAATGCTTGCTGCCTGCGCGACGCCGCCGAAGGACATCGCGCCGGCCTATGTTTCGACCACGCTGTATGAGAATTTGACCTGCCAGCAACTGCGCAACGAGGCGGAAGGCGTCTCCGCCCGTGCTGCCGCGGCATTCGGTAAGCAGGAATCCAACCGAGGCCAAGACGCAGCCATGACGACCGTTGGCGTGGTGCTGTTCTGGCCGGCACTGTTCTTCATGAAGGGTGACGGTGCTGACGCTGCCGAAGTGGCTCGCCTCAAAGGCGAAATGCAGGCCATCGAGCAAGTGAACCGCGTTAAGAACTGCGGCATCGTGTTCGCGGCGAGCTAACTCGGGTTGATCCTTTTGGACCGGTCATTCATATTGCCGGTCCACCCAGCCTTCGGGCAGTGGAATGGAAGGTTGGCTCGAGTGGTTGAAGGCACCTGATTGAAAATCGGGCGGGCGTCGAAAGGCGTCTCGCGGGTTCGAATCCCGCACCTTATTTGAGAACGCCGCTCCGGTTCTTGCCGTTGAGCGGCGTTCCGCATTTTTGCGTCTAAGCCCGGATAGACTCCCCCACCACGTCAGCCCACTCAATGACCCGATCGACCGTCACGCCGCTAGCCGAGATGACGGCATGATCAACATGCACTCCGACGTAGTGGCCCGGCTCGACCTTGCCCAGAAACGGCGGGCTGCACCGCTTGGCACGCATGGCCTGCATCATGCCTGTGGAAGTGAGCCGGAAGTCGTCTCGATTGTAGCCGGCGGCTAATATTTCATCGGCGGACAACTCCGGCCCAAGGGCAACGTTTTCGCGCCATTCGAACCGCAATGCCGGGATGCTGGTGTCGTCCAGCCGCAGGCTCCGGAAGCGCCAAATCTGCGGCCCATCCTTTTCGGATATGCAGCCGATGACCAGTTCAAACGGAATCGGCGACGTGACTTCTGGTCGGTCTGGCAGTACCCGTCCCAGCCACTGGATGGCCTGGTCTACGGTGCCGCCCATTGTGGCCGAGATCACCAGGCGGGACAGTGCGTCGATTTCATCATTGCCGCCGCAACCACCAACCACCAACGGTGCATTGGGTGCCTTTCGGAGCTTGTCTGTCTTGGCGACCAAGGTGCCTGTTTGGTCGAACGTGGCACCGTCAGCGGCCATCTCGATATGGTCGCCATATCGCGTTGCAAGCAATGCGCTCATGCGGCTTCTCCCAAGGGCAGTGCATCGGTGAATTCGCCGACCATCGGCCCAAGCTCGCGCATGACGGCTGTCTCGGCCTTCAGCGCATCAATACGCTCGCGCATGCCAGCAACTGCGTCGGCGAAGTTGTCTCGACTGCCGGCACTCGTGGTGCCGCTGGTCTTGGGTGACGCGGGCACTTCCGGCGGCTCGATCTTGAACGTGCCGTCGGGGTTGAGGCCGAAAGCCGCGTAGACGTCGGCAGGCTTGCGGATGCCGCTGAGCTGCACGTCCAGCCGGAACTGGTTTCGCTGGTCGGGCGTCATCTGGTCGAAAAATGATTGGTTGGCGCCGGCCTTGAGGGTGTTGGGATAATCAATGAACTCCTGGAATCCAGTCAGGAAGTTCGACATAGCCGTGGCGGCCTCGACGACGGCGCCCTTCAGCGCCGTGCCGACGGTTTCAGACACGGCTTGGAATTTTCGGTCTAGCTCGGCAGCATTGTCGACGAGGTCTTCCGACATCACGACGCCCAAATCGCGAGCCTGCTTGATCGTGTCGCGAATGCCGTCCTCGCCCTGCTCAATGAGCTGCACAAACTTTTCGCCGCCGGTGCCTCCGAAAATCTCGTCGGCAATCCGGATTTGGGCTGCCTGGTCGAGCCGGCCAAGTTTGCCAATGATTTCGGAGAACAGGGCCGATGGGTCTTGAAGCTTTGCCTTGAGTTCTTCCGCGGTGAAGCCGAGACGCTGGAATGCCTCGGCGGCCGGCCCAGCGCTGGTGACGATAAACTCGTCGGCACGCAGGGACAGCTCCTTGAGGCCGTCCGTTAGGGCGTCCATACCAATGCGATTCTGCCGCGCGACGTAGCCTAGTTCTTGGAAGGCCTCGATACCGACGCCGGCGCGCTTAGCCTCATCACCCACACTGGCGACGGCGGACGCCACCTGTCCGACCTGGCTGATCAGGCCACCCACGCCAAGGGCGACAAGCGGGCCTGCGAGTCCCTTGGCCATGGCCCCGAACGACGAGACCACGCTCTTGTTCATTCTAGCAAAGCGGCTCTCAATCGTCTTCGCCGACCTGTCGGTTTGCTGCATCGCCTTGCGCATGGTTGCGTCATATTGCGAGATGCGAGCTTCGAGGCTCACCAGCAGCGTTTGGATTTTATCGGCCACCAGGCGCCTCGAGGTGGGCAGCCATCGAGCGCAACATTGCTGCGACTTCTACCCGACCAGACGCAGCCACCAGGAAGGCGACAGTTTCTGCCAGGATGCGGTCGGCGGCGATTTCTTCGGGCGCGAGTTGGCGTTCCGCGGCCGGAGCCGGCGGTTGGGGAGTGGTCATGTTGTCTCCGGAAAATGAAAAACCCGCCGGCGAGGGCGGGTTTTTTGTGTGGGCGGCAGATCTTTAGTTGCAGAATTAGAGCATCGACTGTATTTATTGGCCGATGCCCATCGTCATCCAACTGTCCATCGCGTCAAAGCACTCCAAGTGCGGACCGCAATGGCGCAATCCGCGAGCAGCAAGCTTCAACTTGCCAATCAAGGAGTGACAGATGGTTGTTTGCCACTGGCCTAAGTCGGTACACGTATGCTCTTACATGCGTTACCGTTTTGGACGTTGGGAGTTCGTTCGCGAACACTGCCGTTCATATCCGTCGTAATCGGTTGGCCACCTAGACGGTAGATAAGTCGGCGATGGGCGTCACCCTACTCCAATATCCGAATAGCGAGCAAGCGTTAAGATTGCGTTAAGCACTCCTCTCGGGGAAAAGCACAAATGCAGCAAATGCACGGCGATCCTTAATGGCCACCGCCGCAAAGTCTTTGATAGCTGCTTCGACGGCGTCGATGTCGACGAGTACGGTCGACTTGTGCGTCCTGGCTGTCGGGTCGTAATCTGCAGTATGCCGCTTCAGCTGCATTTGCCTGAACATGTAGGCAAAATCTTGAATCTCTTGAGGAAATTTCTCTAGAGTTTTTGACTCGCAGGCTTTTTTGGCGGGGCCATGACTTAAAGAGCGATAGACTTGTTTCCAAGCGGAGCTGCTTCGCTCTGCACCAGTCCCACCAACCAATAGATCTGCACAGCATCGCGCCAACGCATGGAACATTGCGTAGTAGGCGGTGCTCGTCGCGCGATGAAGGTTAGTTTGCCTCGGCTTGCCCGAGCCATTCTCTGCCAAACAGCGGGCCGTCTTTATCAGATCATGCGGGAGCAAGTTCCGTACGCCCTCGATCGCTGTTTGCGACAAAAGACAAAAGAGGGAACGCCATCTCGCCGATCGCGCTCAGATGGGGGCGCACATGCCGAACTGCTCCCGATACTTTGCGTGCGTCGATGTCTTTGCGCGTGCCTTCAAAGACTACTTCGATCTTCAGAACCTCATCGCCTTCAAAGTCGACATCACGAGCGACATTGACGCTAAGAATCTTGATGTTGTCAAAATCCTTTGTGATCGTGTCTTCGATGATCTTCTGCAGATCCATGGCCCTGTCCGAGTCTGTCAAATTCAGCTCTTTTGCGCTCAGCGTTATCGGTCAACAGAATGCTTGACAAGCGGTAAAATTTTTATGTACGGAGAGTTCTCCGTACATAAATTTGTGTTTGGTCAGCCATGTTTCAACCCTTGGGACGTAGGTTGGGTTCCAAACAATGACCATGAGACGGTTTTACTACCCAAACTCTGCGAACGGATCTACCGGCTCATCCCGGCTACCGGGCGCGCCGACCTTGCTCCGATCCGTTGGGCTAAATCCGAGCTTCGACAGTGCCGTGATAAGCTTTGAAGCATTCCGTCCATCACCGGTCCGGAACTGGTGAAACAGCCGAACGGCGATTTCCAAAATGAGCCGGTCTCCGGCCGTCAGCCAGACGCCATAGCCGGACAGCTCGCCCCAAACGGCCGTCTCTGCCGGTGACAGATTGTCCGGCGCCGAGCCAATCGGATCAGTGATAGCCGGTTCATTCCGGCGGTCAGCATAGCGCGCCGGCCGCCTGTCCAGTTGGCCAGACAGACGCAGCATGTGGGTGGGTTTGCGTGGCCGTGCCATTTGACCCTCATATTTTGAATTGGGTTCTTGCGCACGTTAGGGGGCGCGCGGTGTGGGAAAATCAGTTCTTTCCGAAGCTGACCCACCCCTCCCTAAGCCTTGCGCCACGCCAAGCGGTCGCCAGCATCGGCAGGGAGCAGTGCGGTGTCCCGCGAAACAATCAATTCGCGCGGCTCCGTGGAGGCATCAGGGGACTTGCCAACAGCAAGGTACACATCGCCATAGGTCTCAACCTGCAGTTCATACTCGCCATCGTCTGGCGGCACTGGTTGGGTGTTGCCGGCGCGGTACAATGTTTCCTGCCACATGAAGTCGCGCTCAACAGTGCCACCGTCCATGCCGATCAAGCGGTAGCATTCCACGACAATCATACCGCAATGCCCCGGCGGCGCATTGCCGCCTTGGCACGCGCGACCGACGCGCTCCGGTTTCCCGCTTCCTGGACCAACGCCGCGACGGTGTCGTCATAGGCAGGGAATGCCACAATGCTGACTTCGTAGAGGTCAAGGTCGAGGATGGTGCGCACTGGCATGTCGCCAGACTCATCCCACTCCTGGGACTTCACACGAAACCCAAATGAGCACCCCGAAAGGTCTCCACGACCCACCAGGCCGAGAGCGGTCTGGCCATCTGGAGTGGTATCATCGATGTCGACATTGAAATACAGTCCAATGCGGTCGACTCGCAGCTTGAGCGTGCCTGATTTGGTCCTTCCCAACACGCGCCCCGTGTCATGGTCCAGCAGACAGCGAACGTCCGCTTTCTCCTTCAACGCGCTGTCAAAGCACTTGGGGTGCAGGCGCTCCACGAAATAGTCGCCAATGACGGCATCGCTGTTAAATCGTGCGGCATACCCACTAATTGCGGCCAATGCTACGCCCCCGTTTTCTCTTGGCGATGTTCTCGCGTAGCTCCTTCGCCACTTCGTATGGATCAGAACGGCAGTACCTTGCTGCCTGGCCAGGTAGTTTCAGCCACGACCAACCGGGGCGCCGTTTTGTCTGATCATCCGCAATGTCGGTGTTCATCTCGTTTTTAGACATAACCAGCCGCCTTCGCTTCTCGAGCAATCCGCTGAACATGACCGTCGCGAGCGTCGCCCAGCCAAACAGGTTCAAAGACACCAAGCCGCGTCCAGGACACGCCATCGGCCTCGAGGTCATCCACCAGTCGGCGGAGATCGAGGCGAGCTTCATGGGCTGCTTCGAGGGCCGTGACCATCGCTGCAACGCGCATGCCGTATTCAGCTTTCACGGCCTCGCACACCGCCAGAGATGCCCGGCCGCGGGCTTCCTCGACGCGGGCCTTTTGCAGGGTAACCGCCGCATCATGGTCTGAAATCGACCTGTTGACCTCGGCCAGGCGCGATCGCAGGGCAGTGCGAGCGTCGACGGTTTCATCGCCCAACAGGGCCGCGACGGATGGCCGGACAGCCGGTGCTGGGGTGTCTGCCAGTTCACGTTCGATGCGGCGCTGCTCCTGGCGAAGGCTAGAAAGTGCAGCGTTGAGGGTCCCTAGTCGCTCAACGCGGGCGGCGTAGTCGGTGTCGGTTTCCGCCATTGTCGGCGCTTCGAACGGTGCCTGCTTCTTCATCAGGGCCATGTCAGATCCTCGAGAATGTTGCGCGGATGGCCTTAGCGAAGGCCGAGCCGGTGACAATGCAGGCGCGCCGGTGCGAGGTGACCTGCCAATGTCCGGCGATCGCTCCAGTCGGTTGGAAGCGCTCGACGATTTCACCGGGCCATGTGATCGCGAGTTCATCGAAATTGCTGACGACTTCGATCGCCGTGGGCAGGTCTTCGTCGACCAGCGCTGTTTCGATCAGGTCCAGCAGGGAGCGGCGGGCCGTAGGGATGGATGCTGGCGCGCCTTCGAGCGATGCACCGCCTGGGGTCATCGCAAACAGGCGATCAACACGCGGTGCGGCCTCGTGAAGCGTCGTGTCGCCGGCCAAGGCCAGGAACAGAGCGATAAAGCCGTCGTCATTGATCTCAGGTTTTGAGCCGGACGAGCCAAGCGGAAGAATGCCGGCCTCTTGCAGACGACGAGCAATCGTGCGGCTCCGGGATTGTGGGAAGCCGAGATGGCGCTCGAAGGCGGCCAAGGCGGCGGTGATAGTTGGCACGGGTGGCCTCCTAGATTTTCAGTTTTTCAGGGTGGTGGACAAAAAGAAGCCCAGCGCTTGGCTGGGCTAAAGTGCAGGGAGGACATCCCTTCATTCTCTATTGGGCGGCTGATCTCGGTTTTTGGGCTACGCCGCTAGAAATTCCTGCAACGCCAGCGCCGCGGCCGTCAGCCGGCGCTTACCCATTTTGTTGTCATTCGCCGGAACTAGAGCGCTCATGGACCGTACGGCCGCGGCGCCCATCAATATGTTGAAGTGGTCGGGTTCGGTGGCTTGGAACTGATCGACCGTTATGCGGTCCAGAGCGGCTTCCTCGACTGTATAGGTTTCCGGGTCGCTGCGGCGCACGCGACTGGATTCACCCATGCCATCCACTCGGCTTCCTCGACCAGCGAGCAGCCCAGAGAAAAGCCGTTCTGGCTGGGGGCCATAAGGCAAGCCGGCAGGAAGTGGATCGGCATGCGGAAGTCCGACCGCTGCGCGCGCCTCTGCCAGTGTGCCACCTCTCAAATGGGCAAAGGCCTGGCGGTCGATCGGTGGTTGCTTGGGGCGGCGGCGCATCGATTTCTTCGGATTGCCGGACGGAATGGCGCCCAGCATCTGACACAGCCAGTCCAGCGTGGTTTGGCGCGCCTTCACTTCGAATTCGGCTTCCGATTGCCGCGTTCGACCGGTTTCTTGCTCAAGTTTCCTGCCCCAGACATGCGTCAGTGCTCCTTTCGGAACGCGAAAGTTCCTGGCCTCCAGCTCGCCTTTGACCATGACAAACTGGACGTCCTGATAGGCGCGGGTGGCGAACTTGAGTTTGCCCCACTCGCTGATGGGTGGCAGGGGCGGGGTCCATATTGGGAAGCCCTCCTGATCATGCCCATCTGGCTCCGGCAGCGCTCGGAGAAGTTCACGCGCGTAGCCACCGTCATCCGCGAGCTTGGTGTCCCGGACTTTAGGCGTGGTGGTGTTATCGTTGGCGGCGCCGAGTGGGGTGGGGTCTATCTCAATGGCATGGGCAAACCAGGCAAGAGCCGATCGGTAGGGTCCTAAGTCATCATGGCGGCCAGCCACGACCGCGGAAAGCAGCGATTGCATCGGGTGTCCTCAAGAATTGCCGGCGGCTCTTCGGCCGCTTCTGGCTCGAATATATGTGTCGACCCACCACGAATTCATGGTGGCAACCGTCTCTTGTGGCGCTGGCTGGCGCTGGTCAAATCGGGCGGGGCCGAATTTCCGATTTTGGTTGCGAACAATAATGCTTACCGCGGCGGTCGTGGAAACCGGTGTTCAGGGAAGCTGACATACCCCCTCCGGGGCCTCTTGAAATGCGCAGAAGGTTCACCCATTTCATTTTTATGGCCGCACGACGGCCAACGGAATAGCCGCGCGGTGTACTGAAGGGCAGACCCAAGGCGGAAAACACGTGCCCTTCGACCTGGCCTAATGTGCGATGGCGGCTACCGGAAGGGACCCTCGCGCACTACGAGAAGGGAGCGCGACATGTTCGCTTCTGCCGTCTCGAAGCCGGGCAGTCTGGTGCCACTAAGTGGTATCGGGTCGAGTTGGGGTTGATGATTCACCCCGGTCTGGCTTCGGTGCTCATCTATTGGTCTAGATTGCTCTAGGGACCTGTTCCCGAATAGAAGGGGCACCCTCGGGTGTCCCTTTTGTTTTTGCTATGCGTCTTGGCCAGGCTGGCAGGATTGTCATTCGCCGGCCGGCGATCCGGGCGCAGCTGCCAGAACTCCTGCCATGTCATGCGGCGGCCTCGGAACGGGCGGTCGGTGGTTGCCGCGGGATTGGCGGCGCGTTTGGTGGTCATGAGTTTCCTCCCGTTCATCCTCGGATGTTCGCCTTGATCGCCGCCAGGAAAAAGTCGGTGCGCGCCACCGATGCTCCACCGGAGCAAGTCGGTGGGTGGAGTGTGCTCCACCACCACTTTTTACTATAGGCGAAATTGGTGGTGGAGCAGACCGTTTGCCGGCTCGATTTGCTCCACCAGTGCTCCACCAAAATTTGGTGGTGGAGCAGATCAGTTCATGGACTTTCCGGGCCGGTTCGCCTCGATGACGCGGATGCCCTTTTTGTCCTTTCGGTCGGCTTCGTCGTAGAAGGTGACCTCATCAATGACGCCGTTATCCTTCCACGTCTTGAGCACCTTCGCCGCTCTCGCGGGCTCCATTTCGCAATGGCGAATTACGACATGGCCACCCCATCGTGGGCCTCGCTTCGTGTCAGTGTAGGAACACGGCACGCCGGTGACCTCGCCATGCTCATCCACAAAGCCGGCCGACAAGTCGTCCAGGATGAGATTGATGGTGGCAATGGTCAGGCCCTCCATGACTGAAGGGGGCTGCCATGGGTGGAGCACGCCAACGTCATCACCGTGTTGAGTGGCCGTGCCGTTGTTGAGGCGGACCGTCTCCTTGCGGAACCACTTGGCCTGTCCAGTAACCAGCGTCAGGTTGGCTTTGGCGTCATCGAACCGAACAAACATATGCCGCTCGCGATCCTCAACCCCCATGACCTTTGCGTCGCCTTCGGACATGGCGAACAGCGTGGAGACCGAGCGCGCAACACCCACAAGGGCACCGCCGCCTCGAGCAGCATTCATGTCGCCGGGCGAGGACGAACCAGCCTTGCTAACGTGGTGCACCAGCAAGACGGCGCAGTCAGTTTGACGAGCGACTTCACGCCAGATTGCCGCAGCCCATTTGACCTCGCTGTTGCTGTTCTCGTCACCTTCGAAGGTTTCCGCGAATGGGTCCACGACCAGAACGTCGATGCGCTGCTGCCGCACGGCCGCAATGAGCTCGTCGACCAGCGGCATACGTGTCACCGTTTTCGACTTTGGGTCCGTTCGTGCCACTACAATTGATGAGGGATCATCAGCCAGAAAAATCCGATCTGCAATGTCGCCCTTGTTGATGCCCATGGATCGAACGCTCGCAGCCAGTCGGCGCCGCATTTCATCCACATCGTCCTCTGAGTTGACGACCAAGACTCGGCTTGGATAGCGCGGCACGAAACCGCCCCACTCTTCACCGCGTGCGGTTGCCAGCGCCAGCTGTAATGTAAGCAACGACTTTCCGGCGCCCGGTGGGGCCACCAGTACCGAAAGATGGCGCCTGATGAGCAGTCCAGGGATGATCCATTGCCGTAGCGGGATCTCGGTCTCATCAAAATCCAGTGCCGGCACCATAGCGATGGCTGGGGTGTTGCCGCCGTTATCATTCGCAGCCACAAGCGGCTCGAACGGCTTTTCGGGGGTGTTCACGATGCGCTTAAGCGGCGGCATTGATCACCTCCGCCATATCGCTGCCTGCCTGCGCAGGCATGACCATATGCACCTCGCGCCCGGCTTCGTGCCAGCGCTTGCCGCAGTCATTTGCCGCCTTGACGCCTGCAGGGTCGTGGTCCGCAAAAATGGTAACAGACTCGATACCGGACAGGGCTGGGAACGCAGACATCGTGCCGGCCGAGAGGCAGGCCCAGATCGGTCGGAATAGCGCCGCCAAGGCGGTCTCTATGCCTTCGGCGACGGCAAGGCCATGCGTCACGGTTTCGTCCGGTGACAGCCGTACCACGGCGTATTTGGCGCGGCCCATCATTTGCTTTCCGGGCGCAGCCTTGCCGCTGCCATCGGCTAGCAATGCGGTCCGGTGGATGCCGGTGGGCTCGTTGGTGAGGATGTCGGTCATGAGACCGAGCATGGCCGGATGCCGGTCCTTGCCAAAGGGGCATGACGGGTGGAAGCGAAGCGCGTCGCCGTCATAGGCCAGGCCGCGGCTGGCGAGATAGGCTTCGGCCAGCGTTCCGGCGATTGGCACGGCTTCGGACCATATGCGCATGGCCTTGGCGCTCTGCGCGCGCTTGTCGAGCGGCCGGACGGGTTCCAGCGGCAGCGGCTGCGGTTCGCGATCGTCCAAGCCGAGAACGGCTTTCACGTGGTCCCGGCATGCAGCAAAATCGTCGCCGGCAAATGAGTGGGTGGTGAAGCTGCCGTCTGTGGCGAAATACACCGACAGGCTGCGGTCGGCGCGGCTATGGCCAGGACCGGGGCAGACGATGCGGTTGCCGATGCGCTTGCCGCCTAGCTGGCCGGCGTATTTATCGAGAAGTGTCATTGGGCGCCTGCCCTCCAAATGCGGCCACAGCGGCAGCGGTGATAGTGTCGTGGATCTCGGACGAGATGATCGCGGCCGGCGTTCCGTTCCGGGCGGATGGGCAGAAGGTTCGCCACAGGCCCGATCGAGAGCGGCGCAACTGCCAGGAGGTCAGGCGAAGGCCGGGCGCGACTTCTATGTCGAAGGTCGCAAGGCATCCGCCCGCGGCCGAAGGCCGTAGGTTGGTAATGTTCATGATGGTCCTATGGGTAGGGGGTTAGGCGGCCTGTGCCCGAGAGTTGTCGTTGGCGGGCCGTGCCGCGATGCGCGCCGCGATCCACTCTTCGACTTCGGACTTCACAAAGCCAATTCGCTTATCGCCGAGCGGCACGGCGGCAGGGAAGCGGCCGTCGGCACGCGCCACGTTGATAGCGGTGCGGGAAAGGCTGGTCATGCGAGCGGCTTCTTTAATGGAAATGAGCAAGTCGACCTCCGGGTTGCGCCGGCATCATCACCGGCACAAGGTCTCTTGTGGACGGTGGTCAGTATGGTCAAACTGGTCAGCAGAATTATTTCTGGCCGGTGCAGTAAGCGGCCCATGTCTCCATCAACTTACGCCGCTTCTTGAAGGCATCGCCGCGCCGATACGCCCGTTCGGTTTCGTCGCCGACCAAATGCGAAAGGGCCGCTTCGGCGACCATCCCATCGACGTCGGTTTCTTCGGCGACCCAGTCTCGGAACGTCGACCGGAATCCGTGGACGGTTGCGGTATCGTGTAGCCGGCGCAGCGCCTTGGTAAGTGTCATATCGGACAACGGGCGGCCCTTCCGCTGCCCCAGAAAGATGAAGTCGTTGGGTTTGGGCTTCTCCGGTCGGATGGCCTGCAACACAGCGACGGCCTCGTCGGTCAGTGGGACGCGATGAAGACGTTTTTCTTTCATGCGCTCCGCCGGCACGGTCCAGACTTTGTTTTTTAGGTCGATTTCCGACCAAGGCGCCTCGCGCGCTTCGCCGGGCCTAGCGGCGGTCAAGATTGCGAAACGCAGGGCGGCGCCACCTGATCCGCCGAGATTTACCAGCTTGGACCAGAAATCCGGCATTTCGGCATAGGGTAGGGCGTCCAGGTGCTTCTTTGTGTCCGACTGTTTGGCCAGCAAGTCGAATATGTGACCCTTACCGCGAGCTGGGTTGTCGCCCGACCGCAGTTCCTTCGACTTGGCGTATTCGAGCACCGACTCAATGCGCACCCGGACGCGGCGACCCACCTCTGGTGTCTCCAGCCAAATGGGCCTTAGAATCGACAACACGTCTTCGGTGTTGATCTGATCGACCGGCTTCGCCCGGATCGGTTTGCAGACCACGGTCAATGTTCTTTCCCATTGGCGCACATGATTCGCGTTGGACCATCCGGGCTTTTTGGCTTCGAAGAACTCATCGGCCACGGCGCCGAAAGTGGGGATGCCGGCCGCCTTGCGCTTCTCGGCGATCGGGTCGAGACGATTGGCAAGCTGGTCGCGTACCTGGTCGGCTTTTTGGCGAGCCAATGCCAGAGATACGGGCGCCGCTCCAGAGCCATAGGCGCCGAGTCCGATTTCGCGCCGTCGGCCGTGCTGGTGAAACACGAAGACCCATGACCGTGCTAAGTTGCCCGCCTTCGTCTTTGTGGTGCGCAGGTAAAGGCCGTCACCGTCCGACAGCATACCCGGCGCCTTGGTCGTAAGTTGCGTCACTTTGAGCCGATGTTTGCCAGCCATTCATAAGTCCTTTCATAAGGATAAGGCTTGTCAACATGGTCAATATGGTTGGAAGGCACAAGAGGCGATGCGAAAAACACAAGGAAAACAGGTAGTTTCGTGTGTCATTGTTGACACTGTTGAACAGACTTATAGTCCTTGTGCACCCACCAAAGCCTTCCGGTGGACAGTCGTTGTAAAGAAGCTGCGCTCCCGCGCCGCATCGATGCTCGACTCTTAGCCTTCGTTTCCCACCAAGATTGCTGATTATTCATCCGGCGGAATTGGGTGGGATAGGTTTGCTCCCGTAAATCGGGGCCATGCCCACTGCCGATATGCGCAGTGGCCCTGTCCGAATGGCTCCATCATGAAGGAAGGCCCAATGACGCTTCACGTCGACGACCACCATGCCCATGACCTTGGATTTGCACACGATCTGCCGAGGCTGATCGGCCGACGGCGCCTGCTGGCACTGATGGGTGGCATGGGCCTTGTCGGTCTTGCTGGCGGCCCGGTCGCCGCACTCGACTGCGTGGCTCTGCCCTGGGAAACCGCCGGCCCCTATCCGGCCGATGGCAGCAATGTGAAGAACGGGCAGGTGGTCAATGCGCTGACCCAGCAGGGCGTTATCCGGCAGGACCTGCGGACATCGTTCGGCTCCCTGACCCGGGTGGCAGATGGTTTGCAACTCGACCTGGAGCTCACCCTGGTCAACGCCGATGGCTGCACGCCGCTAGAGGGTCATGCCATTTATCTTTGGCACTGCGACACCACCGGCAATTACTCGCTATATGACATTACCGACGCAAACTTTCTGCGTGGCGTCGGCGTAGCCGATGCAGAGGGAAAGGTGCGGTTCACCACCATCTTCCCCGGCTGTTATGACGGGCGCTGGCCCCATATCCATTTTGAGGTTTTCGAGAGCATCGAGACTGCGGTGAGCGGCGAGGCCTCTGTTCTCACCGCGCAGATCGCCATGCCCGAGGCCGACTGTGCAGATGTTTATGCCGCCGATGCCCGCTATTCCAATGGCACAGTCAATCTTGGACGCATAAGCATCGCCACGGACAATGTCTTCAGCGACAACAGCGCCGACGAGATCGCGCAGCAGACGCCGGTGCTCACCGGCGATCCGCAAAGCGGCTATACCGGCGTGGTGACCATTGCCGTGGATCTGACGGCCGAACGCAGCAGTGGCGGCCTGATGGCCCCGCCGAACGGCGCAGCGCCGGGCGGACCACCGCCGGATGGCGGCAACGGGGCGCCGCCTGCCATGCCATCGAACGGCTAGTGTTCACGGGGGGCGGCATCGCCCCCCGTTTCTTGTCCTGTGGATGACAGCGCCCAATCTGTCGCCAAGCTGTCAAAATGGCCCTGAAACCCCTTCAAATCTTGAACTTTCGTCGTGCTGGGCCGTGAAGCCACTTGATGTGAGGGGCTGGCGGCAGTAGCAGCGTCACAGCACACGCGACACGCCCAGCAAGGACGCATCATGTTCGGCTTCGACCCGAGTTTCTTCTCTTCGCTTCTGCAGGTCATCTTCATCGACCTGGTCCTGGCTGGCGACAACGCCGTGGTGATCGGCCTGGCGGCCGCGGGCCTGGCGTCGGATCTTCGACGCAAGGCCATCATGATCGGCATCCTGGCGGCGACCGTCTTGCGCATCGGCTTTGCGTTGATCACGACGCAGCTGCTCTCGCTCGGCGGCGGCTTGCTCATCGCCGGCGGTATCCTGCTGCTGTGGGTCTGCTGGAAGATGTATCGCGAGCTCACCGTCACCGAGGCCGAGGAAGAAGAGGCCACCGAGGCGCTCTCCAATGCCGACTACAATGCCGATGGCAGCGTGGCCGGGCGGGCGCCGCGCAAGACCCTGCGGCAGGCGGTGGTCCAGATCATCATCGCCGATGTGTCGATGTCGCTCGACAATGTGCTGGCTGTGGCTGGTGCCGCACAACACCATTTCGAAGCGCTGGTCTTCGGCCTGGCCCTGTCGGTGGTGCTGATGGGTGTTGCCGCGACCTTCATCGCGCGCTTGCTGCACCGTTTCCACTGGATCGCCTGGATCGGCCTGCTCATCATCCTGTTCGTTGCGCTTCGCATGACCGTTGAGGGCTTGGGGGCCTTTGTCGCCATCCCGGAAATCCCGTTCATCTACACGCCGCATGCTGCAGCGGCCGCTGCGCACTGATCCTTGGTCTCCCAGTCCGAACTGCGATAGCCTTTGGTAACCAACGGCGAAGGTTTGCGGCATTTGTCCGGCGCGGATAGGGATTTGCACACCTCGAAAGACTAGCTTCCGGCTGAATGCCTCTAGCCGGAAGCACCGCCATGTCCACCATCGCAGGATTGAGCATCGACCCGTCCTCCGCTGTCCCACACGAGCATGGGCGGAGCGACATCCCGGCGCTCGCTACGCGCAAGGTCACGGGCGCTGAATGGGACCGGGTGATCTCCGGCTTTGACGGCATATGCCAGGAACAGTTGTTTGCCTTCGCCTCGATCCGATGGCCGGGCGTTTCGCCCGAGCCGCGGCTTTTCGAATCGAAGGGGCGCATCGTTGGTGGTGCACTGGTACTCGTGCAGCGGCTGCCGCTCGGCCTGTCAAAAATTGCCATAGTCAAGTGGGGGCCCATGCTGGCCGATGCCGGCGCTGCTGATGCGTCAACGCTCTATGCTGGGATGATAGAAGCCCTGGTCGGCGAATATGCCGAACAGCGGGGCATGATGCTTTCGGTCCTGCCGCATGCATCGCCCCGCGAGCGCAACGACGAATATCACGCACTGCGCGACCGCGGCTTCAGGCGCGGCGCCGTCCTGCGCTTTCCGGATCGCTACCTCGTCAAACTACGCCTTTCCGATGCTGCCCAGCGCCAAAGCTTTGGCCAGGCCTGGCGGCGGCAGCTCAGCAAGGCCGAGAAGTCCGGCCTTGTGTTCGAGCATGCGGGTGCGGACCGCATTGAGGACTTCAAGACGCTTTACGCGGCCATGAGCGATCGCAAGCAGTTCCCGGACTATTCGGCTTTCGATACGCTCGATGCCCTCATGGCCATGGACGAGCCGCTCCGGCCCGAATTGTTCTTCGTGCGGCATGACGGCGAGCTGGTGGCCGGTGCACTGATCTTCAAGGCCGGCGACCGAGCGGTCTATCTCTACGGCGCCACCAATGACCAGGCATTGCCGTTGCGCGCGGGCTATTTCCTGCACTGGCACATCATTGGCTGGCTGCGCGACCATACACGCGCCAGCTGGTATGATCTGGGTGGTACCGATGGATTTCAGGGGCTGCACCAGTTCAAGAAGGGCATGGTGGGGGACGCCGGCGTCATCCGGCCGGTGCCGCCGGTCGCCAACTACGCCTCGCGCCCATTGGCCTATGCCTTGGGGGCAGGGGCCTTCGCGGCGCGCGAGGCTTACAACGAGTTGCGCCGCCGCATCGAGATGATCCGCCCGTCGCGCGCCAGGCCGGACCAGGTCCCAGCGCCGTTGCCGCCGGAGTTTCTGTGAGCCTCGCGCGACGCCTGGCGTCGCAATCCACCATCATTTTCGGCGGGCGGTTGTTCGGGGCCGGCCTCATCTTCCTGGTCCAGGCGTTCATTGCGCAGGTCTGGGGAGCCGCCATTCTGGGCGACTACCTGATTGTCATCGCGGCAGTGAACCTCATCGCCGTTGCCATGCCGCTGGGCTTCCAGACGATCGGCACCTATTTTGCGGCCGAGTATCGCGCGCGCGGCGACCGCCGGCAGCTGATCGCCTTCCTGTCCCGCGCATATGGCCACGTCTTGGCGGTCTTCCTCGCGGTTATTCTGGTCGGTCCGCTCCTGATGGGTTGGCTCGGCCTCTCGGGTCATGTGGTCGCGATGCACTTCTTGCCGGTAGCGCTGCTCGCGCTGGCCACCGCCCTGGTCTACGTCAATGGCGGGGTCCTGGTGGGCCTCAAGCGCCCCTATGCTGGCTTCTTTGCCGACGGCATCTTCCGCCCCATCATGGTGCTTGCAACGGTCCTGGGGTGTGCCGCGCTGTCGAGCGCGCCGACGGCAGCATTCAGCGCCATGCTGTGGATCATCGCGCTTGGTTATGTGGCCATTGCCCTGGTGCATCTGGGCTTTGTTGTCGCCACCCTGCCGCGCATTGAGAATACCGATGGGGCGCATGTGGCCGAAGTGCCGCGTTGGTGGCGCTTTGCCGCACCGTGGGTGCTGATCACGCTGGCGACGGACTTCTTCTTCGATATCGACCTTCTGCTCCTGGCCAATTTGCTGGACCGTGAGGAACTGGCGATTTTTGGCGTCTGCACGCGCATCTTCTCGCTGGTTTCGTTCGGCGTCGCGGCTGTCTATGCCGTCATCCTGCCGGACATGTTCGAGAGCGAGGCCAATGACGACCGGGAGGCCTTTCACCGTAAGGTCGGGGAGGCCAATCTAGCGGCGAGCCTGGTGTCGCTGGGCCTGTTCGCTCTGGTCGCCATCGGCGCGCCCTTCGCCCTGCTGCTCTTCGGTCCGGACTTCACCGCCGGGGCGGTCCCGCTGTCGATCCTGTGCCTGGCGCTGGTGGTGCGCTCTGCGATGGGGCCGGCGTCAATGGTCCTGTCCATCCACGACCGACCCTGGGCCAGTCTCCCCGCCGTCCTGCTCGGGATGGGGGCCCTGGCCCTCGGCAACGTGGTGCTGGTACCGATGTTCCACCTCGTGGGCGCGGCACTGGCTGCCATCATCGCCATATCGATATGGTCCGTGGCGCTCTGGGTGATTGCCCTGCGCACGGCCAGGATCGACGTTTCGATCCTGCAATGGTTCCGATCGCGCAGGGCCGTGGCGGCGGAGTAGGCTACGCCCCCACCAAGCCCTTGAGCCGCTGTTTGAGCCTGCCCATCCGACCCACATAGCCGCTGTCATACGGGACGTCGGGGCGCGAATAGAACTTCTCGATCAGCATGTAGTCCTGCCCGAAGATGTGTTTTTCGAGCAGCGCCGTCTCCTGGTAGCCGTAGCGCTTGAGAAGGGCCCGGGCGACCTCGTTCTCGGGGCGCACGAATGTGTATGCCTTGTGGAACCGGGTATTGTCCCAATGTTCGTCGAACTGGCGCATGCCGAACAGGCCGAGCTTGGTCTGGCGGTGGCTCGGGAAGACCCAGCTCCAATAGCGGAAGATCGATCCGCATTCCGGGCCGGAGACCATGGCCCCGCCAGGCACGCCGTCGGCACACATCAGCATGATATGCCAGGGGTCGATGGCCATCAGGCCCTTGAGGAAACCCTTGTTGAGGCGGCCCGCCTCGTGCTGCTTGAAGCGGTCGTTGTAGTGTGGCGAGGTCATGATGACATCGCTCAATTCGCGGTGGACGAGGTCAAGATCCGCATGGGTGGCGGCTCGGATGGTCATTTCGGCCATGATGTCCTCCTCGCGACGGCCATCGGCTGGCCGCCCTGGTCCAGAACCCTAGCATTTGCGCGGTTAACGTCCCGTGCCGTGCCCATTGGGCAAATGCCCATGCCGGAAAAAGCCATTAAGTCGCGGGCACAAGCCCTTGCCGCCTCGGGGGCGCGTCATTAGAACGGATCACGGGAGAGATAAGGGAGGATGACGATGAGCGACCAGCTCCTATTCCAGCCAAGCGCGGCCGCGATCGCGCGCACCCATACCACCGCCGAACAGTATGACGCGCTCTACCAGCGCTCGATCCAGGATCCGGATGGATTCTGGGCCGAGCAGGCCAAGCGCCTCGACTGGGTGACTTTCCCCACCAAGATCAAGAACTCCACGTTCGAATATCCAAACGTCTCGATCAAGTGGTTCGAGGACGGCGTCCTCAACGTTGCCGCCAACTGCATCGACCGTCATCTGGCTGAGCATGGCGACGATATTGCCATCATCTGGGAACCCGATAATCCCAATGACCAGGCTGAGTACATTTCCTATCGCACGCTGCACGAAAAGGTGTGCCGTTGCGCCAATGTGCTGAAGTCGCTGGGCGTCAGGAAGGGCGATCGCGTCACTATCTACCTGCCCATGATACCGCAGGCGGCCTATGCAATGCTGGCCTGCGCGCGCATCGGTGCCGTGCATTCGGTGGTGTTTGGCGGTTTCTCCCCCGATTCCCTGGCCGGCCGGATCAATGACTGCGACTCGGCCGTCGTCATCACCGCCGACGAGGGTCGCCGCGGCGGCAAGACCGTGCCGCTCAAGGCCAATGTCGACAAGGCGCTGGAAGACTGCCCTGGCGTTTCCAAGGTGCTGGTGGTCCACAATACCGGCGCTGATGTTGCCATGAAGGGCAGCCGTGACGTGTGGTGGCATGAGGCGGCAGCCGGCGTCGAACCGTTCCATGATCCCGAGCCGATGAATGCGGAAGATCCGCTGTTCATCCTCTATACCTCCGGCTCCACCGGCAAGCCCAAGGGCGTGCTGCACACAACCGGCGGCTATCTCACCTATACCTCTCTGACCCACGAGCTGAGCTTCGACTACAAGCGGGGCGAAGTGTTCTGGTGCACGGCGGATGTCGGCTGGATCACCGGTCACAGCTATATCGTCTATGGTCCGCTGGCCAATGGCGCGACCACGGTGATGTTCGAGGGCATCCCTTCCTGGCCCGATGCCAGCCGCTTCTGGCAGGTGGTGGAGCGTCACAAGGTCAACATCTTCCACACCGCGCCGACCGCGATCCGTTCGCTGATGGGCGCCGGCCCGGAATTCGTCGACAAGCATGACATGCCCTCGCTGCGCCTGCTCGGCACGGTGGGCGAGCCGATCAATCCCGAAGCCTGGCTGTGGTATTACAACAAGGTCGGCAAGGGGCGTTGCGAGATCGTCGATGCCTGGTGGCAGACGGAAACCGGCGGCCACATGATCGCGCCGTTCCCCGGTGCTATCCCGACCAAGCCCGGCTCGGCCACCAAGCCCTTTTTCGGCATCCAGCCCGAAGTGCTCTCGCCCGAAGGTAAACTGCAGGAGCAGACCAAGGCCGAAGGCGTGCTGGTCATCAAGGACAGCTGGCCCAGCCAGGCGCGCACCATCTGGGGTGATCATGGCCGGTTCGTCTCGACCTATTTCGAGACCTACAAGGGCAATTACTTCACCGGTGACGGCTGCCGTCGCGACGAGGACGGCTATTACTGGATCACCGGCCGCGTCGACGACGTGCTCAATGTCTCCGGCCATCGCCTCGGCACGGCGGAAGTCGAAAGCGCGCTTGTTGCCCATCCCAAGGTGTCGGAAGCGGCGGTGGTCGGCTTCCCCCACGACATCAAGGGGCAGGGCATCTATTGCTACGTCACGCTGATGGCGGGCGAAGAGTATGACGACGCGCTGCGGGGCGAGCTGCGCAACTGGGTCCGCAAGGAAATCGGGCCGATCGCGTCGCCGGACTTCATCCAATGGGCGCCCGGCCTGCCCAAGACGCGTTCGGGCAAGATCATGCGTCGCATCCTGCGCAAGGTCGCGGAGAACGATTTCGGCTCTCTGGGCGACACTTCGACCCTGGCTGATCCGACGGTCGTGGATGACCTGATCGCCAATCGCCAGAACAAGCCGGCCTGACCGGTTGTGAACCAGGGGGCGGTGACCGCGAGGTTGCCGCCCTTTCCCGTTGAACGGGGCGCCGGGTTGGCCGCCTGGCCAAAGCCGTGCTTTTGCAGCGGCGATCATTGTGTTGCCGCCATTTGCTGGGCAAGGTGCCACTCCCGATTCACAGTCCGGTGGCCCAGCGTGCTGCGTTCTTTCCTCGCTCTTTCCGTCCTTCTGGCCCTGGTGCCGCAAGTGTCCGCGGCCACGCTCGAGCAAATGGCCGGGCAGATGATCATTGTCGGCTTCGAGGGTGACGGCGTGGATGATGCCGGCGTCGAGGCGGTGGCCGGCGAACTTGCCGCCGGGCGCCTGGGCGGGGTGATGTATCTCAAGAAGAACGTGGCGAGCCTTGCCGCGGTGCGCGAGATGAATGCAATGTTTCGCGCCGCGGCACCGGAGTTGCCGCCCTTCATCACCCTCGATCAGGAGGGTGGCGCAGTCGAACGCCTGACCAAGGATGTCGGCTTTGCCGAAATCCCCAATGCCGCAACTGTTGCGGCCCGCAACACACCCGATGAGGCCGAAGCGCTTTATGCCCGCATGGCGGCGGCCATCGCGGACCAAGGCTTCTCGGTCAATTTTGGCCCGGTGGCCGATCTCGACATCAATCCGGACAACCAGATCATCGCGCGCTTCGGGCGCTCGTTCTCGGCCGATCCCGAAACGGTCATCGCCTATGACAAGGCCTTCATTGCGGCCCATCGGCACGCGGGCCTGGTGACCGCACTCAAGCACTTTCCAGGTCATGGCTCGTCGACCGCCGACAGCCATGAGGGCTTTGTCGACATCACCAGGACCTGGTCGGCGCTGGAGCTCGAACCCTACCGGGCGCTTGTCGCCCAGGATATGGCCGACATGGTCATGGTCGGGCACCTCTATCATGCCGACTATGCCGATGGAGACGGCCAGACGCCGTCTTCGCTCTCCCCGCGCTGGATCGATGGCGTCCTGCGCGGCGAACTGGGGTTTGACGGCGTGGTCATCAGCGACGATCTCGAAATGGGTGCCATCCGCGACCACTTTTCCCTCCAGCAGACAGTAACCGAGGCGGTGCGGGCGGGGATGGATATCCTGTTGTTCTCGAACACCGCCAAATACCGCCCCGGATTGTCGAAAGAGGTGCTCGACATCCTGCTCGCCGAGGGCCAGGCCGACCCGGCCTTCGCGGCCCGGATCGAACAGAGCTACGAGCGCATAGTGACGCTCAAGGCCCGGCTGCAGTGACATCTCTTTCCCCGGCTTTCTCCCTGCCCGTGTTTGCACCGTCATCGTTGGGCGATAAGATGGGCGGCAGTGACCAGGAGGCCCCAGGCTGATGTCGGAAGACCGCGAGATCCGCCGCGTCAGGGCGATGTTTCTGTCCGATGTGCATCTGGGAATGAAACCCATCCGCTGCGCGCAGCTCATCGAATTCCTGCGCGCCCATGATGCGGAGACCATCTACCTGGTTGGCGACATTCTCGATGGGTGGCGCCTGGCCAAGCAATGGCACTGGCCCGAGCAATACAATGCGCTGATCCAGATCCTGCTCGAGAAGGCGATGGCGGGGACGCGCATCATTTACCTGCCGGGCAATCACGACGAGTTCCTGCGCGAGTATCTGGGCACCTATTTCGGCGAAATCGAGCTGGTGGACCGCACCATCCACACCTCGGCGACCGGCAAGACCTATCTCGTCATCCATGGCGACCAGTTCGACGTGGTGGTGATGAACGCCAAGTGGCTCGCCCATGTGGGGGACTGGGCCTATAACGCCGCCCTGCGCGTCAACATCGCCATCAACTGGGTGCGCCGGCGCCTGGGTCTGCAATATTGGTCGCTCAGCGCCTGGGCCAAGCAGAAGGTGAAGAATGCGGTCTCGGTGATCGGCCGCTTCGAGGAGGCCCTGGTCCACGAGGCCAAGGAAATCGGCGTCGATGGCGTCATCTGCGGTCACATCCATTTCGCCGATATCCATGACCGGCTGGGCATCCAGTACATCAACACCGGTGACTGGGTGGAAAGCTGCACCGCTATCGTCGAGAATCACGAGGGCACCTTCGAGCTGATCAAGTGGACCGAGATGGTGACCGGCGAGCCGCGTCGGGCCAGGAGCCGCCGGGCGAGCGGACAATAATTTTCCTCGCCGGGGCGCCAGGCGCGCCGTTGAGGGCAAAAGCCATCCACAAACGCGGTCGCCCCCTTGCATTGCAACGATTTACAGGGCACGAAGCGACACGCGGCGCAGTTTCCCGGCGCCGGGAGTCTTTTTCCATGCCACCGGCCTTTACGCGCTTGGACACACCCGAGCTGCGCGCTTCCATTTATCAGTTTACGGTCTATCTTCCCGGCGGCGTTGCCTCGGTGTTCCTGGGCATCTGGCTGAGCGAGCATGGCATTCCCGCCGACCAGATTGGCGTCATCAATGCGCTGCCCACGCTGCTGCTGCTGCTGCTCAACATGATCGTGGGTCGCGTTGCCGACCGGGCGGATGACTGGCGTACGGCCCTCATTGTCATCTCCATTGCCTCGGCACTGGCGCCGCTGCCGCTCTATTTCGTCTCCGAATTCTGGGGCATCCTGCTGGTCTGGGCGCTGTGCGCCACGAGCAATGGGCTGGTGGCCCCGGTGATCGACGCGGCCACGGTGCGCATGACGCGCCGCAATGGCACCGATTTCGGCGTCATCCGCGCCTGGGCCACGGTGGGCTATGTGGTGGGTGCCGGCGGGCTGGGGCTGTTTCTCAACACGCTGGGCTCCGCGGCATTCGTGACGCTCTATGTGATCATGGTGGTGGCCCGGGCGGGCCTGGCTTATTTGCTGCCGCGGTTTCGCGCACCGGCGCCACAGGTGACGCTGGCCGATGCGGCGCCCGAGGCGGTGGCGCCGCCGAGCCGGCTGCGCGATTCCCTGCAGCCCTGGTTCGTCCTGCCGCTGCTGGCCTTTGCGCTGGTCAATTCGTCCAATGCCATCATCGGCAGTTTCGGGGCGCTGCTCTGGCATGAAAACGGCATTCCGAGCTATTTCCTCGGGCCGCTGCTGGGCTTTGCCGCGGTGGGCGAGGCGGTGCTGATGTTCGCCTGGCGACGCTTCGGCGGAAGGGTGACGGCCCGAAGCATGATCCTCGCCGGAGCCATTGCCGGTCTGGTCCGGTTCACGGTCATGGCCTTCAATCCGCCGGTGGAAGTGCTGTTCATGACGCAATTGCTGCATGCCTTCAGCTTCGGCATGGGCTATTTCGGGGTGGTGCACTTCATCGCCAACTGGACCAATGAGGCCAATGCTGCCGAGGCCCAGGGCTTTGCCAACATGCTCAACATGGCCATGGCGATGACGGCGCTGATCGTGTTCGGCGTGCTGGTGGAGCATTTCGCCGCCTATGCCTTCTTCTATTCAACGGTGACCTCGCTGCTGGCCATCGGCTGCGTGCTGCTGTCGCTCAAGATGCGGCCGCCGAAATCGCTGGTGGGGTAGGGGTATTGCCCGTGGCCGGGATTGGCCGGGCCGTGACACAGCGCCGGACGGCATCACTGCCTCCGGTTTGAATGGACGTGTCCCGAGGCGCGTGCGTCTCAGTAAAATAGTAAAATAGAGACGTCGCCGCCTCGGGACGCCGGTTTTTCGTAGAGGTCTCGGTCCCCATTGAACGCTCGTCGCAGGGTGACCGCTTCCTGGACGCGCAACTGGAGCGACCCAGCTACGCCCGGCTCCCCCCGCAAAAGTTCGCTGCAGTCCGTCCGCGCGGGAGTGATGGGGGGATTATGAGTGAGGTTCTGGACCCGGGGATAAAATGTTTCGCGCCTCGCGCTCAACCGATCCCGGTCCGTCCTCGGGCCTGACCCGAGGACCTCTGTCAACGCGCGCGCCGGCCTGGCGTCGACCGGCCCTCGGGTCAGGCCCGAGGGCGGCGCGGTGGGTGGGGCAGGATCGGTGCAAATGGCGAGGATGGCAGGTTCGGACCTCAAATCTGTCGTTCGAGCCCATACGATGAGACGATCAAAACCTGCCGACTTGCCACCCACCGCGCGTCACCCTCGGGCTTGACCCGAGGGCTCTTCACCTGGCGATGTCATCCCAGAGATCGCGCCCATTCAGACTTGTGTCGCTTCATAGCGCCCCTGCCAAACCCCCAAAGTACAGGGCGCTCGGCTCAAGGCCGAGGGTGACGGCCGGTGGGGTGGAAGCAAAGAGACAAAACCGGAAGACCGATTTCGACCCCATTTCTGCCCCTGAAAAACAAAGAGGCCCCGGATTGCTCCGGGGCCTTTTTTGCGTTCATTGCCGGACCGCTCAGTTCAGGCGGCCGCTTGCATGGGCGAGGGTTGTGTAGACCTTGCCCTTGTCCGAGAGCAGGTATTCGCGGGTTTCGGCGGCCGGGTTGGGGCCGGCGGCGGCGCGCTTCAGGAGCTGCTCGAACTCGCTCATATAGGCCTGGGCGGTGCGGGCGAATTCGGGGTCGCGCTGGATGCGCTTGCGCACTTCGTCATAGGTGCCCTGGCCGGTGAGCGTGTAGATGCGGCGGGTGAAAACGTTGCTTTCGCCAGCCTGATAGCGGGCCCAGGCTTCGCCAAGCGCCGCATCGTCGATGGAGCGGGCGATTTCCTCGCTGAGGCCGGACAGGGCCTGGGGCGACTGGCCGCCGGCCTGCTTGGCCGAGGCGTTGCGCAGCACATCGCGCAGCCATCCGCCGCCTTCGGCTTCGGCAGGCTGGCGCGGGGCGGCAGCAGGTGCGGCGGCCGGGGCTGGTGCGGGGGCAGGGGCCGGCTGCTCGATCACGGCCGCCGGGCGGATGGGATCGACCAGGGTCTGGCGGGGCGCTTCGGGGCGCCAGGCTTCGCGCGGCTCGGGCTGGCGGGCCGGCTCGGATTGGCGCGGCGGCTGGTAGGCCGGCGGCTCGGGCTGGCGCGGGGCACGCTGGGGCGCACGGCGATCGGTGAGGTCGTGGCTGGCCGGCTGCGAGCGGACGATGGCATTGAGCTCGGACAGGGCCTCGATCTGCTCGGCCACGACGCGGCGCATGGCGGCGGCGCTGGCACGGGTTTCCTCGGGCAGTTCGTTGACGCCGCGCGCCAGTTCGGCGCGGGTCGATTCGAGCTCGCTGCCCACTTCGCGGGCCGTTTCGCGCATGGCGTGGGCGGTATCGGCAAAGCGCTGGGTGGCTTCCTCGATGGCGCGCTGCATTTCGGTGACCATGCGCTGCTGGGCTTCCTGCAGGGCCTGATTGGCGCGGCGGCCTTCGGCGTCGGCGGTTTCGTGGAACTCGCCCAGCTTGCCGGTGACTTCGCCGGTGGTCTCGTCCAGGGCACGGCGCAGCTGGCCGGTGTTCGAGGCGATGGCGTTGCGCACCGAGCTGGTGGAGTCCGCGATGGTGTCGGCCAGCGAACTGGTGGTCGAGGTGAGCACGTCGGTGACGCTGCCGGCGGTGGAGGTGAGAACCTCGCTGACCCGGCTGGCATTGTCCTCGAGGGCCGAATTGACCTGGCTGGACTGTTCCGAAAGCGCCATGCGCACCGAGGTCGAGGTCTGGTTGAGGGCGGCGGCTGCCGCCTCTGCCGCGCGCTGCACGGCGCTGTCCATCTGCGAGACATTGGCGCTGAGCGCGGTGGAGAAGCGCTCATTGGTGGCGTAAAGCGCGTCGTTGACGCTGTTGGCGTTCTGCTCGAGCGCCTCGGTCACGGTGGCCGTGGTCTGGGCCAGGGCATCGTTGACCGTATGGGTGGTGGCGTTGAGGGCTTCGTCCATGGCGCGGCGCGCACCGATCAGGCGGCGTTCGGTATCGTTGACCGTATCGGCAATCGACTGGGCGAACAGGCGCATGCGGCCATCGATATCGTCGGCACGGGCGGCGAAGCTCTGCGCCAGCGCATCCATGGCGCCACGGCGATCCTCGAGGTTTTCGAGGGCAGTGGAGCTGGAAGCGTCCAGGGTCTGGGCGGCCTGGGTGAGGCCGGCGGCCTCGGTGTCGAGGCGACCAAGAATGGAGGCAAACTGCTCGACCATGCCGGCAATGGTGGCCTGCAGGGCGCCCACATGCTGGGTGACCATGGTGCCGGCCTGCTCGGTCTGGCCCATGGCTTCGCGCATGGTGTTGGAATAGTTCGCCGTCTGCTGGGCGACGCTGGTCTCGAGGCTCGCGAGGTTTGCGGTCGATGCATCGAGCACCCGCTGTAGCAGCAGGTTGGAGTCGTTGAGCTTGTTGAGCGCGCTGGTGACGTCGGTGAGAATGCGCGAGGTCGAGACCGACATGATCTCTTCGGCTTCGCGGGCATTGTCCGACAGGGCGTCGCGCAGCAGGTTGCCGTGGCTGGCCAGGGCCGTCTGCAGCTGGTTCGACTTCTCGTTGACCAGATGGGCGAATTCGCTGGTGTGCTGTTCCACCGAACGGTTGATGTTTTCGAGGCGGCTCTCGATGGCGTCGGCGGCGCCGACGGCCTTCACGGAAACCAGCTGGTCGATATTGGTCGCGGCCAGACGAATCTGCTCGAGCGCACTGCGCACGGCGGTATCCATGCGGTTGGCGGTGTTTTCGACATCAGCGGAAATAGCGCTGGTGGCGGCGGTGATGCGGGTGGCGATGGTCTCCTCGATGCGGTCGGCACCGGCTTCGAGATCGGCCATGGACTGGGTGATCGAGGTGCTGATCGAGGCATTGAGGGCGGCAAGCCGCTCGGCAGTGATATCGGCGCGGGCGGTGATGGCCTCGGGCAGGGTGCCCAAGCGCTGATCGACCATATCGGCAATGGCCTTGCGGGCCGAGTTGACGCCGGTTTCAATGAGTTCAGCGGCCTGGCGGGCGCTTTCGCCCACACTGGTGCTGGCGCTCTCGATGCGGGCGGCGACACCGGCTTCGGCGTCGGAAATGCGGGCAATGGCCTGGTCGAGGCCGGCACCAAGGGTTTCGTTGACGTCGCTGACCTTGCCGGAAACGCGGGTCGACATATCGTCGAGACGCTCTTCCATGGTGGTGGCGACGCGCCGGAGCGAACCTTCGATGCTTTCCTGCGCGCGGGCGCTGTGGTGGTCGAGCGTTTCGGCCAGTTCGCTGGTGTGCAGGCCGATGGTCTGGCCCATGGAGGCGGTGTGCGTCTCCAGCGTGTCGGCAAGGGCCTGGGTGCGGGCCGCCAGGGCCTCGGACAATTGCTGGGTGCGGGTGTTGACCGCGCCGGCCAGTTCCTGGGTCCGTTCGTCGAGCGTACCGGACAGTTCCTGGGTGCGTTCGTCGAGCTGGCTAACGAGGGTGCCCGTGCGTTCGTCGAGCTTGCCAACCAGGGTGCCGGTGCGCTCGTCGATCTGGCTGGCGAAGTCGCCGGTGCGGGTCTCGAGTTCGAGCGAGAGGGCGTTGGTGCGCTCGGAGATGGTCTCGCTCAGGGTCTGGGTCGTCCGGTCCAGCGTCTGCTCGAAGCGCTGTGTCTGGCCCGACAGCGTGTCGGCCATGCGCTGCGTGCGGCCAGCAATCGCCTGGTCGAAGGTCTGGGTCCCGGTCGACAGCGTGTCGCCCAGTTCCTGAGAGCGCAGGCGGATGGCCTCGCTGAGCTGCGCGCCGCGGCTCGACAGGGTGTCGTCGAGTTCACTGGTGCGGGCAGCGAAGGCGTCGCTGACCTCGATGGCGCGGCTCGAAAGGGTCTGCTCCAGTTCACCCGTGCGGGCCAGAATGGCCTCGCTGACTTCCTGGGCGCGTGTCGAAAGCGTGCCATCCAGCTCGCTGGTGCGGGTGCTGATGGCGTCGCTGATCTCGATGGCGCGGCTCGAAAGAACCTCGTCGAGCTTGCCGGTGCGGCTGTCGAGCGCCTCGGTCAGGATTTCGGCGTGGCCGTCGAGGCTGTCGGAGATTTCCTGGGTGCGGTTGGTCAGCGTCTCGGTGATCGCCTTGGTCTTGGCGCCGATGACATCGCTCATCTCGCGGGTGCGTTCGGTGACGATGTCGTTGAAGCGGCCCGATTCCTCGTTGAGCGCCATTTCGAGCACATTGGCGCGGGCCGCGAAGCTCACCCCCTGCTGGTCCAGGCGCTGCACCAGCTCATCACCCTTGTTGCCGATGACATTGTCGAGTGCGTGCAGCTTGTCATCGAGCAGGCCGGTGATCTCGGTCAGGCGCTGGTCGAACAGGCTGAGCGAATCCTGTCCGGCCGTCGAGACGGTCAGGCGCGCACGCTCGGAGGTGTCGTCGAGGGCCCCATTGATCTCGATGATGGCCGACTGCAGGCGACTATCAAGGGCGTTGAGCTGGATGGAGACGGATTCGTCGAGCTGCCGGGTGAGGGTGGCGAGCAGCAGTTCGGCCTCGGTGGAGCGGCTGGAGATGTCGCCCGAGACGCGGGCGCCGATGGCTTCGAGCGCTTCACTGACCTCAAGGCCGCGATCGCGCAGTTGGTCGACCAGGCTGGTTCCGCCGGTGGTGAGCAGGTTGGCCAGCGCGGCGGTGCGGTCCTCGATAGCCGAGGAGAGCGAGAGCGTGTGGGTTTCAAGCGAGCCGGTGATGGTGGCGGCGCGGCTGTCGAGCGCCTCGGTCAGCGCCGACATGCGGCTATCGATGGCCGAGGTGATTTCGAGGGTGCGGCTTTCGAAGTTCTTTGCCGTGCTGGCGGCGTGGTCCTCGAAGCCGAGCGAGAGGCGGCTGGCGCTGTCATCGAGGGCGGAGAGGAAGTCCGAGGTGCGGTTATCCACCAGGTTCACGAAGCCATCGGCACGTTCGGAGAAGCCGGTGGTCAGCGTGTTGCCGGCGGTTTCGAGCGCGCGGGTCAGGTTGCCGCCGCTCTCGACGATGGTGCCAGCAATGCGCTGGCTGATCATGTCGAGGTCGAAGACCAGGCCGGTATGGCTTTCCGTGATCGCTTCGCGCACGCGCTCGGTATTGGTGAGCACGCTTTCGCGCTGGCTGGCCAGTTCGGCGATCAGCGCGCGCATGCGCGATTCATTGTCCGAATAGGTGCGTTCGAGCGCGGTGACCTCGTTGTGGATCATCACTTCGAGCTCGCCGGCGCGGCTGAGTGCGCGTTCGAGGCCATCGCCCAGAGCGTTGACCTCGCGGCGCACCGCCTGGCCCACCGAGGCGACCTTGTCGGCGGCGGTGACTTCGGGCTCTGCCAGGCGAATGGCGGCCTGGGTGATGGAGGAGGCGGCGTTCCTGAGGTCGGCGGCGCGGCGGAAGAGGGTCGCGACGGCAAAGAAGCCCAGCACCGGCACGAGCATGATGGCCAGGGTCGCCACGAATTCGATCGAGCCCATGAAAGCGCCGAAATCGGCCATTTGCGGGCCGAAGCGCAGCCAGGCGACGGTGCCCACCGCCGCGATCCAGACGAGGGAGAGCAGGAGGGCCAGCCAGGTGGGTGCGGCCGAGGAGCGGCCCTGCAGGCTATAAAGAAGCTTGGAGGTCGAGACGCGGTCGTCATTGGCCACGGCGCTGGCCTGCTGGGCGATACGGTCAGCGGCGCGGAGGCGCTCGGAGCGGGCCGGATCGGGCTTCTTGTCCTGCTTCTTTTCCTGGGCGGGCTGGGCCGGCGGGTCCAGATTGAACACGGAATCCTTGAGGGCATCCTCGACAGCCGAGAAGGCCAGGGCGGCCGGATCGTTCTGGGGGGTCGGGTTTTTCGCCATACTCTTTACAACTCTCGCGTCGGCACTGCAGCAACTCGGCGGACATTACGAGCAGTCATGGCGCATGGGCCCTTTCCGGGCCGGTCGCCAAACCAGGACAATTCGATGCAAATGCTCTGCATTGTCCCCCCAACCCTCGCCGCCGCGCGCTGGTTCAAAGCTCATTCATACATTCAATTTTATGCAAACCGAACGGTTTCTTACCCAAAGGTTAATTTTTGGGTGGGAAACGTTAACGAATGGACGGGCAAACAAAGGCAAAGATGTGGCTTAATCCCCTGTTCACGCCCTCCGCTTTAGGCTTGTGCACAGGGACCGGCGTTTTCCGGTTCCTGGTCGAGCCAGGAGCAGCCAGAATGGCGCAGAGAGCAGTTGTCGAAGCCGCGCTTCCCGAAATCCAGAAGCGGCCCATGCGGCCGGTGGACCTGGTGCATCTGGCCAAGCAGTGCCTGGGCGACGAGAATCTCGAGCTCGAAATCCTGCGCCTGTTCGACACGACGCTTTCCACCTATTTCGGCCGGCTGAAGCTGGCGACGGCGTTCGACGACCTGGCCATCAACCTCCATTCCATCAAGGGCGCGTCGGCGGGCGTGGGCGCCTGGGGTGTCTCCGATCTCGCTGCGGCGCTGGAAAAGGACCTGCAGGCCGGCCGTCCGCTCAAGGCTGAAAAGATCGACGACCTCGGCATGGCCGTCGAGGAAGTCCGCGACTTCATTGCGCGGATGCTGGCCAATAGCGAAGAGGCCTGAGGCGAGGGCTGATCGCGCCCAAACGACGCAGCCGTCCTAATGTCCCGGCATCTTGCGTGCGGATTGGCATAGCTATCACCGTCGTGTATCTCTCGCACGCGGCCCAAGCAGTTGCCTTCAAAACAAAAATGGTCGCGCATCGGGGGACAAATGCCGACCTTGGAACAACTGCGCGCTCGCGATTATCAGGCCGCGATGGCCAAGGGGCCGACCGGGCTCGGAGGGTGGCTCATCCTGCCCTTGATTGGCATGCTTGCATCGCCAGTCGCCAACGCGATTGTCGTTCTGAACTCTCTCGATGTTCTCGGACCGGGATACGTCCTGACCACTCAGCAGGCATTCGCAGTGCGATTTGAATTGGCACAGGCTGTCGTGATCGGGGTCGCACCAATCGGCTTGCTGGTGCTGTTTTTCAAACGGAAGAAGGTATTCCCCGGCGCGTTCATTGCCTGGCAGGTTGTGAACTTGATCTGGATGCTGATGGCGTTCGCACTGACCCAAAACGCGTTCCGCGACTACTACGAAGCATCTGGGGTCAGCTTCTGGGGCGATGGCAACGGACGAACATTGGTGGGCGCTTTGCTGGGCATCGCCATCTGGACCGGATACATGCTCAACTCGGTCAGGGTCAGGAATACGTTTGTGCGCTGAAGACCTGTCCAGCGGTGCCACGACCAGCGTTTCGCTGGTGCGCGGTTTGACCGCATGCTTGTGTTTCGCCTATAGAGCGCCCAAATGACATCGGGCCGCGTGGCATGTCGCACCGGCCGAACTACTCAGCAGAATCCATGTCCCTGTCCAATGTTGCCGAGGTTTCACCCCGGCCCACCGCCGAACCCTATCGCCTGCGCCGCACGTTTGCGATCATTTCGCACCCGGATGCGGGCAAGACCACGCTGACCGAGCGCCTGCTCGCCGCCGCTGGCGCCATCCAGCAGGCCGGCGCGGTGCGCGGCAAGGCCGGCGCGCGCTCGACCCGGTCGGACTGGATGGAGATGGAACAGCAGCGCGGCATTTCCATCACCTCGTCGGTGATGACCTTCGACTATGACGGGCTGACGCTGAACCTGCTCGACACGCCGGGGCACTCGGACTTTTCCGAGGACACCTATCGTACGCTGACCGCCGTGGACGCGGCCATCATGGTGATCGACGCCGCCAAGGGCATCGAGAGCCAGACGCTGAAGCTGTTCGAAGTGTGCCGCCTGCGCGACATTCCGATCATCACCTTCATCAACAAGGTGGACCGCGAGGGCCAGAGCCCGCTCGACCTGATCGATGAAATCCAGAGCAAGCTGGCGCTCGACCTGACGCCGGTGCTCTGGCCGATCGGGCAGGGCGTCGATTTCGGCGGCTATATCGACCTGGTGGAAAAGCGGGTGCTCAATCCGCAGGGCAAGACCATTGCCGAGTTCGAGGCGCTGGAAGACCTGCTCGAGGTGGACGAGCTGGTGGATAATCCGGTCTTCATGACGGCGCTCGAAACGCTCGAAATGGCGCAGGCCATGCTGCCGGGCTTCGATTTGAAGACCTTCCACGAGGGACATCTGAGCCCCGTGCTGTTCGGCTCGGCGCTCAAGGGCGTCTCGGTGGCTGAACTGCTGCGCACGCTGGGTGACTGGGGTCCGGAGCCGCGGCCGCAGCCAGCGCTGCCCGCGCCCATCCCGCCATCGGACAAGAAGGTCACCGGCTTCGTGTTCAAGGTGCAGGCCAATATGGATGCCAATCACCGCGACCGCATCGCCTTTGTGCGGCTGTGCTCGGGCAAGTTCGAGCGTGGCATGCGTTTGAAGAACGTGCGCTCGGGCAAGGACATGGCCGTCTCCAACCCGATGTTCTTCTTCGGCAATAATCGCGAGCTGGCCGAGGAGGCCGTGGCTGGCGACATTGTCGGCATTCCCAATCACGGCACGCTGTCGGTGGGCGACACGCTGACGGAAGGCGCCAATATCAACGTCACGGGCATCCCGAACTTTGCGCCGGAAATCATCCGCCGGGTGCGGCTGACTGATGCGATGAAGACCAAGCAGATGGCCAAGGCGCTATCCGATCTGGCCGAAGAGGGCGTGACGCAGGTGTTCCGGCGCATGGTGGGCGCCGACTGGATCGTTGGCGTGGTGGGTCAGTTGCAGCTCGAAGTGCTGTCGGCCCGTGTCGCCAAGGAATATGGCGTGCCGATCACCTTCGAAAGCATGGGCTTTGAAGTGGCGCGCTGGGTCGAGAGCGATGATCCAGACGAATTGAAGCGCTTCATTGCCGCCCAGAAGGTCAACATGGCCGAGGACCGCGCCGAGGCGCCGGTTTTCCTGGCGCAGAATGCGTGGTGGGCGGACCGGGCCAAGCAGGACTGGCCGAAAATCCGGTTCCTGACCACCAAGGAACGGCATTGAGCGCACCCGATCGCATCGCCGAATTCGTGACGGCGTTCGGCAATGCCTTTGCCGATGGCTCCATGGTGCGGCTGAAGCTGGGCGGCTATCATGGCCCCGAGGCGGACCTGAAATCGGTCGAAGGGCGCAAGGTCGCGATCAAGGCTGGCGAGCGCCTCAGCCTCGTCTTCCGCTACAAGACACGGGACATCACCAAGAACCTGACGCCGGAGGAAGCCGCCGCTTTTCTTTCGGAAGGGCTGACCGAGCATTATCGCAGCGCGCGGCTGGAAACGACGGGCTTCGACCTGCAGTTCGAGCGACAGGGCGACAAGCAGCGGTTGAAACGCAGCGACGTTGCAGGCCGGGAGGCGGTCGAAGCCAGCCATGACAGGGCCAAGAACCGCGCGCTGACCGATACATCCTCGATCTGGCTGCAGGCGCTCGGTATCACCGGCAAGGATGGGCAGGTCCGCAATGACGCGCAGGACAAGTTCCGCCAGATCAACAAGATGGTCGAGATCTTTGCCCCGCTGATTCAGCAACTTAAGGCAGAGAATCCGCGCATCGTCGATATGGGCGCGGGCAAGGGGTATCTCGATTTCGCGCTCTATGACTATCTCGCCAACCGGGCGGGCCAAGATGCTGAAATCATTGGCGTCGAACTGCGTCCGGCGTTGGTTGAAGCTGGCAATGCCCTGGCGGCGAAGAGTGGTTTTGGCGGTTTGCGGTTCGAAGCCGGTTCAATCCTCGACTATGACGCTTCCGGCGCCGATGCGGTGATCGCGCTGCATGCCTGCGACACGGCAACCGACGACGCCATCTATCAGGGCATCAAGGCGGGAGCCGGGCTGATTGCCGTAGCCCCCTGTTGCCACAAGCAGATCAGGCGACAGATCGAGGCGGGCACGGCCGATGATCGTCTCGATTTCCTGTTGCGCCATGGCACGTTCATGGAAAAGCAGGCCGAAATGGTCACCGATGGGCTGCGGGCGCTGTTGCTCGAAGCCAGCGGCTATCGCACCAAGGTGTTCGAGTTCGTCTCGGACGCGCATACGCCCAAGAACAACCTGATCGTCGCGCAGAAGGGCAATGCCGGTTCACGCCAGGCAGCGCTCGACCGCATTGCGGCGGTCAAGGCCATGTTCGGGATCAAGCAGCACTATCTGGAAGGGCTGCTCGGCCTGTAGGCTTATTGGGTTACGCGGCCGGCAAAGCAGCCGAGCGTATAGGGATAGTCCTCGGTGAAATGGTAGTGGTACATTTCCACCACCTTGCCGTCCCATTCGATAGGGCCCGTATGGCCGTGGCATGCGTCGAGGTCGTCGGTGGAGAGCTCGTCGCCGGTGCTCTCATACTTGCCATAGAGACCGAAGCCATCGAGTGCATGGCCGATGAGGTCGCTGTGCCCATCCGGGCCTGAGCGCGCATCTACGAAACAGTCCGAGTAGTTGTGGTAGTGATATTCGCCCTGCCGCTCGGGGTGGCCATTGCAACCATCCTGAATCTCATGGGCCGGCGCGTCATCGCCCTTAGCGTCCAGCGCGTTGTAGATGGCCGCGCCGGAGAGTGCAAAACCGATCATGCCCATTGGGACGCAGCTTGGCGTGTTGGCCAGGCTCGGCGTGACATCCAGGCGCAGAAGAACACTCTGTGCAGTGATGCTGTTGGGATTGCGGTCATATCGATAGGCGTCGTCAGAGCGGCTGACGGGAAATGTCCCGGTGGCATGATCGGGCAAGCCGTTGCCGCGGACAATGCGCTGGGTTCCTTCTACCGACAGTGTGATCTCGCTGGGCCATTTCACCGACCCGTCCACGATTGGCTTGAGGTCGGGGTCCCAGGTGCCCGAGGCTTCGTCGAGCCAGGCACCGCTGGCCTGGGCGCCGACGCCGTTGGCGGGGAAACGGGTCTGGCAGGAATAGACATAGCCTTGTCTGGGTGAGGTTGAAATCCTGCCATCGCCAAGGGGCAGGTCGTGGGCGCTGCCATTGGCTGTCCCAAGAGCGAAGACGAGCGTCGCGATGGCCGGTCGAACGCGCTGTATGGTCCGTGTGGATGTGAACATTGTGCTTCTCCTCACCGTTTTGCCATCCACAGTGCAGGTCGATTGCGCCGCCCGCGACTTAATTTGCAGACATCTGCGTGACAAATCGGAAAGGCGGGCCTCCCTTGCGAGGCCGGGCGGCTGCCGCTATATCCGGGACGGTGCAGCAAGGACGACCATGACCAAGATCACCTATATCACCAATGACGGCGAACGCATTGAAACCGAAGCGGAAAATGGTTCGACCGTGATGGAGACCGCGATCATGAACGCGGTGCCGGGGATCGTTGCCGAATGCGGCGGGGCCTGCACCTGCGCGACCTGCCACGTCTATGTGGACGAGGACTGGCGCGAGGTGGTCGGCGGCCCTTCGACGATGGAAGAGGACATGCTCGATTTCGCCTTCGACGTGCGCGAGAACAGCCGGCTCTCCTGCCAGATCAAGGTGCGCGACGCGCTGGACGGGCTGGTGGTACGCGTGCCCAGCCGCCAGGGCTGATCAGAGACAGCGATTGTAGATATAGGGCAGGGCCCAGTCGGGCTCGCCCTCGCTGACGGCATCGTAGAGATAGAAGCTGTCGGGCGTGACCCAGATGGATACGTAGCTCGGACCGCCGGCGATGGGCTCCCAATTCGTGCTGTCGCCGGATGGGATCAATGAGATGGCCGCATCAGCTTCTGCCTGGTCCGGGCCCAGATAGAAGATGTGCGTCGGATTGGCCTGCTCGATATGGATCGGCGCGGCGCAGGTGACCAAGATGGCGTCGCCCTCGCTGGCCTCCCGCGTGGGAAGGGTCATGGACCAGGCGCCGACAAAGGGGGCGGCCTGACCTGGGGGCACTGCGCTACTGGCCGCAGGTCGCAGCATCGGCGCCATGGCGCTGGACGGGCCAATGGCCATGCCAAGGACGGCGAGAACCATTGCGAGGCTGCGCATGGGCAGAGGTGGCATGAGAGCGGTCCCCTCGGGATATGAAGCCGGCGGAGATTACGCCACTCCGGGCAAATAATTCTATCGGTGGCGCCGGCGAAGATTCATTTGGCGGCAGCGGGGCCGGGAGCGCCTTGGGATTTCCAAGCGCGGACCCCGAAGGGAAATATAAAAGCTATTGATTTTCAAGGCATTGTCGGGCCGGGCGGGTTTGGATTATTTTCCGGCATTCTCTCGAACAGGACGACTATGGGACTTCTCAACACATTTCCGTTGAGCTTCAAGGTCAGGGGCAAGCGCATCATCATCGTCGGCGGCACCGACGAAGCCCTGAACAAGGTCCGATTGGTCTCTAAGACGACTGCTTCGATAGAGATTTATTCCCCCCACATCGAAGCTGACTTTTCAGCCTTTCCGGCGACTGTGTTCGAGCGCGCCATTCGCGCTGATGATGTAGCCGGCGCGGCTCTTGTTTTCGTGGCCGAAGAGGGTGAAGACGCAGAGCTGGCCAAGTCGGAAGCGCGGCGCCTGGGCATCCCGCTCAATGTCGTCGACGTGCCGGGTGAATGCGATTTCTACACGCCCTCGATTGTCGAGCGCGCGCCGCTGACGGTGGCGATCTCCACCGAGGGCGATGCGCCGGTGCTGGCGCGGCTGGTGCGGGCGCAGATCGAGGCGCTGCTGTCGCCCGGGATTGGCAAAATCGCGAGTCTTGCGGGTGGTTTGCGCCACAAGGTTGAGAGCCTGATTCATGATGGTGCTGCCCGTCGCCGCTATTACGAAGACCTGGTGACCCGTCCGGGCATGGATGCTGCCAGTGCCGAAAAGCTGCTGGACGCCCATGTGGCCAATGGCGCGGGGCAGGGCGTGGTCTGGCTGATCGGGGCCGGCCCCGGCGCCGAAGACCTCCTGACCCTGCGTGCGCAGCGGCTGCTGCAGCAGGCCGATGTCATCGTGCATGACCAGCTCGTGCCCGCCGCCGTGGTCGAGATGGGCCGGCGCGATGCGGAGCAGATTTGCGTCGGCAAGACGCGCGGACACCACTCCTTCTCGCAGGCGCAGATCAATACGCTGATCGTGCGGCTGGCCGGTGAGGGCAAGAAGGTCGCGCGGCTCAAGTCCGGCGACCCGATGATCTTCGGGCGCGCGGGCGAGGAAATTGCGGCCCTGCGCAAGGCCGGGCTTGCCTATGAGATCGTGCCGGGCGTCAGCGCGGCATTGGCGGCGGCTGCCGATACGGCGACGCCGGTGACGCTGCGCAAGGTGTCGAGCGGCTTCGTGGTCGCCACGGCGCATGGCGCCGAAGACAGCGATCTGGCCCATTGGGCCGCTCTCTCGCAATCGGGCCTGACCCTGGCGCTCTATATGGGCAAGGCGATTTCGGCCGACGTGGCCGGCCGGCTGTTGGCGCATGGCGCGGCACCGGATCTGCCGGTCGGTATCGTGGTCAATGCCGGGCGGTCGGACAGCACAGCCTATGCCGGGACGCTGGGCGGGCTCGCCAATGGTGCTGTCGATTTCGTCGATGGCCCGGCCGTCATCCTGGTTGGCAAGGCGGTGGCCGAGGGCGACTGGGCCGAGGCGGCCGCAGCGGCGGCAACGAACAGTTTCAAGGTAGCGTGACCATGGAAATTCTGACGGGCAATGAGCTGATCTCGGGCGCCACCGTCTATCTCGACGGAGCGGGCAACTGGGTCGAGGACCTGCAGGCGGCGCGGCTGTTCTCCAAGGAGGACAAGGCCGAGCAGGACGGCGCGCTGGCGGCCACCAAGGCCTCGGGCCGGATCATCAGCCTCGAAATCGAAGAAGTTGAGCAGGTGGAGGGCCGCATCGTGCCGAAGCGCCTGCGCGAACGCATCAGGGCGGCGGGCCCCACCGCTCCCCTCTCTCTCAACGGGCAGGCGTTTGATCGCCAGCACTTAGGTGAAGACGGGCATGTATCGATATGACGAATTCGACGCCGCTTTCGTAGCGGGTCGTACGGCACAGTTTGCAGACCAGGTGAAGCGCCGCCTTTCGGGCGAGCTTTCCGAGGATCAGTTCCGGCCCTTGCGGCTGATGAACGGTCTCTACCTGCAGCTTCACGCCTATATGCTGCGCATCGCCGTGCCTTATGGCACGCTGAGCTCGCGGCAGATGCGCAAGCTGGGACATATCGCGCGGACCTATGACCGCGGCTATGGGCACTTCACCACGCGGCAGAACATCCAGTTCAACTGGCCCAAGCTCAAGGACATTCCGGTGATCCTGGAAGAGCTGGCGAGCGTGGAAATGCACGCCATCCAGACTTCGGGCAATTGTATTCGCAATGTGACGACGGACCAGTTTGCCGGTGCGGCTGCCGATGAGATCATCGATCCGCGTCCGCTGGCCGAGATCATCCGCCAGTGGTCGAGCCTGCATCCGGAGTTCTCGTATCTGCCGCGCAAGTTCAAGATCGCCATGACCGGGTCACCCAATGACCGGGCGGCGATCCGCTTCCACGATATCGGGTTGCAGGCGGCAGTGAACGGCGCCGGCGAGATCGGCTGGGAAGTCTGGGTTGGCGGCGGGCTGGGGCGCACGCCCATGGTCGCCAAGCTGATCAACAGCTTCGTGCCCAATGAGCACCTGCTCGCCTATCTCGAGAGCATCATGCGCGTTTACAACCGCTATGGCCGCCGGGACAACAAGTACAAGGCGCGCATCAAGATCCTCGTGCATGAAGAGGGTCTGGAGAGCATCAAGGGCCAGGTCGAGGCCGAGTTTGCCGAAGTGCGTGGTGGTGTCCTCACCCTGCCGCAGGAAGAGCTTGACCGGATCACTGCCTATTTTGCGCCGCCGGCCTTTGCCGACCGCGCGGGCGAGACCGTGGACGTGGCCTATCAGTCGATCATCGACCCGGCCTATGGCCGCTGGCTCGACAATAATCTGCATCCGCACAAGCAGCCGGGCTATGCCTCGGTGACGGTTTCCCTCAAGCCTGTCGGTGGTGCGCCGGGCGATGCGACGGACACGCAAATCGACGTGGTCGCGGACCTGGCCGAGAAATACTCCTATGACGAGCTGCGCGTCACCCATGAGCAGAACCTGGTGCTGCCCCATGTGGCGGTATCCGATCTCCGCGCGGTCTATGACGTGCTGGTGGCCAACGGTCTGGCTGAGGGCAATAACAACCTGATCACCGACATGATCTGCTGCCCGGGCCTGGACTTCTGTGCCCTGGCCAATGCCCGCTCGATCCCGATTGCGCAGGAAATCTCCAAGACCTTCGCGTCGCCCGAGCGGCAGAAGGATATCGGCGATCTCAAGATCAAGATTTCCGGCTGCATCAATGCCTGCGGGCATCACCATGTGGGCCATATCGGCATTCTCGGCGTCGAGAAGAAGGGCGGCGAGCTCTATCAGATCACGCTGGGCGGCGATGCCACGGAGGGCGCGTCGGTGGGCAAGATCATCGGCCCGGGCTTCGAAGCCGAGCAAGTGCCCGGGGCCATCGAGAAACTCGTCGACTTCTATATCGCCAACCGCACCAGTGCGGATGAACCTTTCCTCGACGCCTATCGCCGGCTGGGCGAAGCGCCGTTCAAGGAGGCCCTTTATGGCACAGTCTAACCTGGCACCGGCGCAGGCCGCGCATGACAAGCTCAAGGCGCTTGGAATCCTGGCGCTCAACGGCATGTTCGACGAAATGGACGCCGTGGGCGTGCTGCGCTACGCCATCAATGAAGTGTTGCCGGGGGATCTGGCCATTGTCTCGTCCTTCGGGGCAGACTCGGCCGTGCTGCTGCACATGGTGGCGCAAGTCGATCCGTCGCTGCCGGTCTATTTCCTCGAGACCGGCAAGCATTTCCCGGAAACGCTGGCCTATGTCGAAACCCTCAAGAAGACGCTGGGCCTGATCAATGTGCACGCGATCCATCCCAATTCGGAGGATGTGAAGCGGTTCGATCCCAATGGCGACCTGTGGGAAAGCGATCCGGATTCGTGCTGCCATATCCGCAAGACCGAGCCGCTCGAGCCCATCACCGAGCAATATGGCGGGTGGGTCACTGGCCGCAAGCGCTACCAGACGGCCGAGCGCGGGGTGCTGCCGCATTTCGAATTGACCAGCGATGATCGCATCAAGGTCAACCCGCTGGCGCATTTCACCGATGCCGACGTGATCGAATATCGGCAGGCGCACAGCTTGCCCGAGCATCCGCTCTATGCCAAAGGCTTCAAGTCCATTGGCTGCGCGCCCTGCACCTCGGCTGTCGCCGAGGGCGAGGATCCGCGCGCTGGACGGTGGCGCGGCCTGAACAAGAAGGAATGCGGCATCCACTATGACTTCAATGGAGCCATTGCCTCGCCGATGAGTGCCGCCGCCCGCCATACGCTGTGGAAAGACGGCGCCTTCATTGCCGATCCGTTCAAGAGCTGGACGGAAGGTACGGACCCGTCCGAGGCGCGCTACACCCATGTGCCGCTGCCCGAATTCATCGCGCATCGCGAGGCGTATCTCGCCAATCCGCATCCGCTGGGGCTGCTGGTGCTGCCCGGCGACCGGATCGAGGACGTGGCCGAAGATGTCAGCCGCTTCGCCTCGATCGCCGTAGCCTTCCCGGCCTTTTCCGACGGGCGCGGCTATTCGACCGCGCGTCTTCTGGTGGAGCGCCTGAACTATGCGGGCGAAATCCGGGCCGTTGGCGATGTGCTGCAGGACCAGATCCCGCATATGCGCCGCTGTGGCTTTAACGCGCTGGTGGTCACGCATGCACCCACCCGCGAAGCCCTGATCGACAATCGCCTGCCGGAAATGGCGCTGTTCTACCAGCCGGTAGGCCGCACTGAAGTGCCGCTGGGCACACGCCCCTTCCTTCGTCGCGTCTCCTGATATAACTGGAGCGTATTAGTCGTCTTTATGGCGAAAGCCGGGGCCGCTGGTGACAGCGGCGGTTCCCATGATCAAGAGCGGGGCCGTGCCCCGATGGGACCAATTCCGGGGTCAAGGGACCTCGGGTTCGAATGGACTTTGAGACATGAGCACTGAGATCACCACCGATGTCGTCGTTATTGGCGCGGGCCCCTGCGGGCTGTTCGCGGCCTTCGAACTCGGGCTGCTCGATATCAAATGCCATTTCATCGACATTCTGGACCGCGCCGGCGGGCAGTGCGCCGAGCTCTATCCGGAAAAGCCGATCTACGACATTCCCGGCTTTCCGGTGGTCACCGGCCAACAGCTGACCGACAATCTGATGGCGCAGATCGCGCCGTTCTCGCCGGAGTTCCACTTCTCGCGCATGGTCAATTCCATCGAGAAGCTGGAAGACGGCTCTTTCAAGCTGCAGACGGATGCGGATGAGACCTTCTTCACCAAGGTCGTGGTGATCGCGGCCGGCGGTGGTTCGTTCCAGCCCAAGCGTCCGCCGGTGGAAGGCATCGAGCAATACGAGAACAAGTCGGTGTTCTATGCCGTGCGCAGGATGGAAGACTTCCGCGACCAGGACGTCGTCATTGTCGGCGGCGGCGACTCCGCCCTGGACTGGACGCTGAACCTGGCGCCCATCGTCCGCACCCTGACCCTTGTGCATCGTCGCGATGCCTTCAAGGCGGCACCGGCCTCGGTCAACAAGATGAAGGAGCTGGTCGCCGACGGGAAGATCAACTTCCAGCTCGGCCAGATCGCCAAGCTGGACGGTGAAGACGGCCAGATCAACCATGTGCACCTGACGACCGAAGCGGGTGATCTCTCGATCCCGGCGACGCGGCTCCTGCCGTTCTTCGGCCTGACCATGAAGCTGGGTCCGGTGGCGGACTGGGGGCTCGAGCTCAACGACAACACCATTGTCGTCGACACCGAAAAATTCGAAACCTCGGTGCCGGGCATCTTCGCCATTGGCGACATCAACCACTATCCGGGCAAGCTCAAGCTGATCCTCTCGGGCTTCCACGAGGCGGCATTGATGGCGCAGGCGGCCAAGGCCGTGATTTCGCCGGGTGAGCGCGTGGTGTTCCAGTACACCACCAGCTCCACCAAGCTGCAGAAGAAGCTGGGCGTGGCTTAAGCCGAATTGCCAAGCGGCCCCGCTCTTGCGGCGGGGTCTTTTGAGGGGTATGGACGCCCCGCTGTTGAGGAGCGCCCCATGAAGATCACTGTTACCGACCAGGCAGGCGAAGTGCACGAGCTCGAAGGGCTCGAGGGCTGGCGCGTCATGGAGGTTATTCGCGACTGGGGCCTCAATATCAAGGCCGAATGCGGCGGCGCCTGTTCCTGCGCCACCTGCCACGTCTATGTGGATACTGACTGGCTCGACGCCGTCGGCGCCCCCAGCGACGAGGAAGAGGACATGCTGGATAGCGTGGGTGACGTGAAGTCCAATTCCCGCCTCTCCTGCCAGATCCTGTGCTCCGACGCCCTGGACGGGCTGAAGCTGACCCTGGCGCCGAGCGCCGCCAAGGACTGATCACGATCCTTGCCGCATTGGCAATGCCTTAAGACGTTTGCCGCAGGCTGGCGGAATTTGCTTCTTCCAGTTTCGAGCATAGGTCGGATTTCATGGGCGTGACGTGCCAAGGCTGCCAGAATGGCGAAGACTTTCCGGTGCCGTTCACGATGGCATTCCACCCAATAGTCGATCTGGCCGCGGGCGAGATCTGGGGCTATGAAGCCCTGGTGCGCGGTGTGGACGGCCAAGGCGCCGGTGCGGTGCTGTCCGCGGTGACCGAGGCCAATCGCTACGTGTTCGACCAGGCCTGCCGGGTCAAGGCCATTGAACTGGCCGGGGAACACCTGCCGGCGACGTCAAGAGCACGGCTCTCGATCAATTTCATGCCCAACGCTGTCTATGAGCCGAAGGCCTGCATCCGGGCGACACTGGCCGCGGCGGCGCGTGTGCAGTTCGACCCCAGGCGGTTGATGTTCGAGTTCACCGAGAACGAACGCATGGGCGACACGGCGCATGTTGCCAATATCGTTGCCGAGTACCGGCGCATGGGCTTCATGACAGCACTGGACGATTTCGGCGCCGGCTATGCGGGCCTGGGCCTGTTGGCGAAATTCCAGCCCGACCTCATCAAGATCGACATGGACCTGCTTCGCGGTGTCGACAGTTCGGCCGCCCGGCAGGCGATCATCGCCGGCATTGTGGGCATTTGCCGCCAGCTCGACATCGCCGTGCTGGCCGAAGGGGTAGAGACCGAGGCGGAGCTGGTTGCCCTCAGGGCCGCGGGCATCACGCTGTTCCAGGGCTTCTATTTCGCCAAGCCGCAGGTCGAGACTTTTGAGGCCGATCTGAAACTGGCGGCCTAAGGCGGCTCAGTTAGTGCCGGATTTTCCAGCGTCTCCGACAACGCGGGTGAGTTCCCCGATGAAGTCGCGCACCATGGGCTGCGGCAGCGTCTCGAAGGGCAGGGGGCGGACCACGCGCATGGCGGCGATGCCGACGCGCACGGTCATCAGGCCGTTGACCACGCCCTCACCGAGTCGGGCGGAGAGCTTCGCTGCAAGACCCTGGCCCACCAGTTGTTCGACCACGCCATCGGTCAGCACCAGGCCGCCGGTGACGGCCAGATGGGCCAGCACGGCCCCCGCAAGCCGCCAGAAGCCGAAAAAGCCCGGGCGGGCGCCATAGAGCGCAGCTATGGCCCCGGCCAGCCTGACGCTCTCATAGATGACGAAGGCAATGTCCACCAGGGCCCGGGGCGACACTGCCGTCACCAGGGCCACGCGGCGCGCGGAAGCGGCCGTCAGCGCCTTGGCGCGTGCATCCAGAGGCGCCATAAGGCTGCGCTCGGCCAGGGCGATGACCTCGGTGCCGTCGAACAGGTTGGGCAGGTGTTCGGTCAGCGTGGTGCGGGCGCGAGCGAGGTCGGGGCGGTCGGCATAGATGCCGAGGAGATGGTCCGCGACAGTGCCGGCGGCCTTGCGGTCATTGTCCAGGGTTGCGCGTGCAGCTTCGTGCCGGAGGGCGTCCAGAACGCGCAGGCGACGCAGGGCAAGTATCTCTCGGGTGACGATGGCAATGACGGCCAGCACGAAAAGACCAAGCACGCCCAGGCCCAGCCAACCCAGCCATTCATTGGTCGCAAAGAGGTCGCGGATCAGCCGGTCGGCGGCCAGGCCCAATGCAGTGGAGACCAGAATGCCGCCCGTGGTCCAGGCCAAACGGCCGAACCAGCTCATGCGGCGTGGCGGCGGCGCCGGCTCCACTGGCTCGGCCTCGGGCGCGAAAGCGGCCTCGACGATCTCGGCGCGATCTGGGGTGAAGGCGCGAGGGGCGCGCACCATATCTGTCGGGCGGTCGGCACTGTCCATGGTTCGGGCAACGGGGCGTTTCATGCCATCCAGTCTCCGATGAGAAAGTCCATGGCCTGGTCGAGCCGGATATGGGGCAGCACCGGATCGCCGGCAGCATTGCGGTCCAGTTTCTGCGGTGGGGTGAAGCGCAGAAAATTCAGGGATACGGGCTCTCCACCCTCGAACAGTGAATCAGGGCGTTCCGGCAAGTCCCCGGGAAACAGGGCGATTTCGGTCCTGCCGTCATAGATCGCCCCGTCCAGCGTCTGGCCCTCGACAGGTGTTCCGACAAGGGTGGGCAGGGTCTCGCCATGCTCGCGAATGGTGCCTTCGCTGGTGGCGCGAATGCCCGCAATCGCGAGGGACCGGGTGGCGGCCCCGGCAAAGCGCGCCCGCTTGCTGGCATTGGCCACGAGGCGGTTGAGAATGGCCTGCAGGCGATCGTGGCTGGTGTGATGCACATGGTCGGCTTTGGTGGCGGCGAACAGGATGCGGTCGATGCGGCGCGAGAAGGGCCGCAGCAGGGGATTGGCCTCGCCCTGGCGGAAGCAGGCCAGCACAGCGGTCAGCGCCGTCTCAAGGTCGTTGACGGCTTCGGGACCAGCATTGAGGGCGCGCAGCGTGTCGACGAGCACCACCTGCCGGTCGAGCCGGGCGAAATGGTCGCGGAAGAACGGGCGCACCACCTGCGCCTTATATGCCTCGAACCGGCCTTCGAGCATGGCGTAGAGGCTGCCATTGCGGGTAGCGCCGGCCGGGCGAGGCAGTGGCGCGAAGGTGAGCGCGGGCGAGCCTTCGAGGTCGCCGGGCAGGAGAAACCGACCGGGCGGCAGCGTCGAGAGCGCCCCATGCTCGCGGCTGCGGCGCAGATAGGTGGTGAAGGTGGATGCCAGGCGCTCGGCATCGACATCGCTGGCGTCCCCGGACACATCGACGCCCTCGAGGGTCCTGAGAAAATCGGCAGCCTCAGTCGCATGGCCGGGCAGGCGGGCGCGGTCCAGCGCCTCGGCGCTCCATTCGGCAAAGGAAAGGCCGAGCAAAGGCAGGTCGAGCAGCCATTCGCCGGGATAGTCGACTATGTCGAGGTTGAGCGTGGCCGGCCCGGTCATGCCGGCCCACCACTTGGCCGACTGGAACTTGAGGACCAGGCGCAGTTGCGAGATGCGTCGCGTGCCCTCGGGCCAGGCCGGTGGAGTGCCGGTCAAGGTCGCCAGATGCTGCTCATAGGCAAAGCGCGGGATGGTGGCATCGGGATATTCGGCCAGCCGGGCGCCGATGAAGCGGCCGTCGGCCAGCGGGGCGAAGCCGGGCAGGCGGCCCTGGGTGAGAAGGTTGTGGACCAGTGCGGTGATGAAAATGGTCTTGCCGGCGCGGCTGAGGCCGGTGACGCCGAGGCGCAGCGTCGGCGTCAATACGCCGGTGGCGCTGTCGGCGAGGTTGGAGAGGGCGATGCCCAGTTCGTCGGTGAGGGTGGTCGGCGGCTGCGGCAAGGTTCGTCCCCAAGTGTCCCTGCAAGGTAGGGAGCGGGGTGCGGTTTGCAAAGAGGCAGCCGCGTCCCAATCGGGAGTGCCGGTCCCCCTCGGGTCTCGCCGAGGGGGGTGGCTTTATTGCCCGATCTTGTCCAGTTCGAACGGCGTCGTCTGGTAGATCTCGTTGATCCAGTTCTGGAACAACAGGTGCGCATGGCTGCGCCAGCGGTTCTCCGGCACGGCGCTGGTGTCGCCGTTGGGGAACAGGTTCTGGGGCGGCGGCGTATCGAGACCGGCCTTGATGTCCCGCTCATACTCGTCGGCCAATGAGCGGTTGTCATATTCCAGGTGGTTCAGGAAATAGACGGCGCGTTCATTGCGGTCGCCCAGCATGCACAGCCCGATCTCCTCGTTGTCGATCAGGATTTCGAGCCGGTCGCCGAGGCTTTCACGATCGATGTCGTTATAGCGCGAGACCGGGATCATGGGACTGTCGGACAGGCCGCGCAGGAAGGGCGAGCGCGGGTTGACGATCCGGTGTCGGAAAACGCCAAAGGCCTTCTTGTCCATGCGGTAGCGGCGCGCACCGTGGAAATGGTGCAGGGCCGCCTGCGCGCCCCAGCAGATGAACATGGTGTGATGCACGTTGGTGCGCGTCCATTCCATGATCTCGAGCATTTCGGGCCAGTAGCGGACCTCCTCGAAGGGCAGGTTGGCGATGGGCGCACCGGTGACGATGAAGCCGTCGAACTTGCGCTCCTTCACTTCCTCCCAGGTCTGGTAGAAGGTGTTGAGGTAATCCTCGGGCGTGTTCTTGGACTGGTGCTCGGTGACCCGGACCAGGCTCAGATTGATCTGCAGCGGGGTGGCGCCGATGAGCCGCGCGAACTGGGTCTCGGTGCGTTCCTTGTTCGGCATCAGATTGAGGAGCCCGAATTCGAGCGGACGGATGTCCTGCCGCGCAGCACGGCTGGAATCCATGACGTTGACGCCCTCGTCTTCGAGCGTTCGTCGGGCGGGCAGGTTGTCTGGAATTCGAATAGGCATGGCAGCCTCTTAGCTGGGAAATACGAGAAAGCGATTCAAGCCGGCGCGCAGGCGTCACTGAGACGCCGCGCGCTAGCGCATTCGCTTCTCGATGGCGGAGGCGACCAGATCGACGAACTCGTCGCCGTCCCGCACGGTGGCCAGGTCGGAGGCTTCCACGACATAGCCGAAATTGTCGGCCAGCGCCTGGTAGCGGGGCAGGCGGTCGTGCAGCAGCGCTTCGAAGCCCCAGGCGCCGAAACCGGCCGGGTCGACATCGTTATCGTCGAGAATGCCATTCATCAGCTTGTACTCCGTCCATTTCTCGACGAGGAAATCGGGCTGATAATACATCGGCTTGGGCGACTTCTTGAAGCGCTTCACCAGTTCGGTGGCATCCTTTTCGGTGCCGCGAATATAGATCAGCGCCGTGCTGGCCGCGAGGGTCCGGATCACCGGATCCTCGGGATCTGCCGGATCAACGACCTCGATCAGCGAGCCGCCAGTGTCGGCGATGAAATCGTCGTAGCCATAGAGTGCCTTGGCGCGCTCGATGAAATAGGGCACGTCGCAAAGCGCTGCCACCTCGGCAACGCGATGCTGCTCCTGCCGGCGCTGGTATTCCGCCAGGGGGAGTCCGCCACGATTGGGGTCGCCCGGGGTGCCCAGATAGGTCGAGAGCGGGTCGAGATTGTCGAAGGTGATGTTGGACGAGATATAGATCGAGTCCGTGCGCAGAAGCTGCGCCAGGAAGGGCACCTTCATGGCTTCGCGCTTGAAATTGTCGACGATGAACTCGCCCATATAGCGCGTGCCGATGCGATAGTCGGCCGAATAGTGGAACCAGTGATTGGCGCGCAGCATGTTGCTCAGCCGCGTCTTGCCAACGCCGGCCATGCCGAAGACGGTCACGGCGCGGCGCGGGGCCTTCACAAATTCATCGACGCTGGAAAACAGCATAACAGACGCTCCGCGGGGGACCGAAGCGTCCCTTGCCCGTGTTGCGTTTAAAGCAAGCCTGCCGCGATCTCAAGCGACCGGCAAAATCTGCCCCATGCCCGGACTCAATTGCCGCCTTGTCGCCGCATTCAGCGGAGCTCTGCGGAAAAACATCAGGAAAATCAACGGTTCTGGCGATTGGCATCAGGTTTGCATCTGATGTGCTGAACGCGCCCAGCGGCGCATCGGGGATTACGGAGTTACAGATGGGTATCTATGGGGCTCTTTCCAGCGCGGTGACTGGCCTGCGGGCACAATCGCATGCGCTGGAAAACATTTCGGGCAATATCGCGAACTCGCAGACCACCGGCTACAAGCGGATGGAAACGAGCTTCATGGACCTCATTCCGGACGCGCCGCTGAAGTCGCAGGTCCCGGGTGCGGTGCTGGCGCAATCGCGCGCCACCAACAATATCCAGGGCGATATCCAGACGAGCTCGAACGAAACCTATATCGCGCTCAATGCCAATGGCTTCTTCGTGGTGGAGCCCAAGGTCGGTCAGTCGGACGGCAATTCAGTCTTTGCCGGGTCGAACTACTTCACCCGTCGCGGTGACTTCGAGATCGACAAGGATGGTCTGCTGGTCAACGGCGCCGGCTACTATCTCAAGGGCCTGCCGATCGATCCGGCCACGGGCAATATCTCGGGCTCGGTGCCCGAGGTGATCGAGCTGTCCAACGCCTTCCTGCCGGCCAACCAGACCACGACGATCAATTATCAGTCCAACCTGCCGCAATTGCCCAAGACGGCCAACTACAAGTCCACCGTCTATAACAGCGAGCTCCTCGGGTCCGAGAACTTCGCGGCCGGCTCGACCACTGCGGCGACCAACGGCACGGTGAACCTGGGGGCCGGCGCCGGGGCCAACCTTGCGACCACGGTCTTTGCCGATGGCGATACCATGACCATGACGGTCAATGGCGTTGCCGTGGACTTCAAGTTCTACGACAGCGGTTCTTCACCCGTGCCGACGGGTGGCGTGGCGATTGACCTGGTCGCGCCGCGGACAGTCCAGAACGTGCTCGATGACATGCAGTCCGAATTGCGTGACTTCGGCGGTGGCGCGGCCGCCTCGGCAACAGTGTCGCTCAACGGCTCGAACCAGTTCAACGTGACGCTGGGCACCGATTACCACTCCAGCTTCTCGATTTCCGGCGTCAGTGCAGCCCTCGAGACGGCCCTGGGCCTCACCGATCCGCAGACCTCCTCGGACCCGACGCTGGCAACGGTCAATACCGTTTCGGCCGACGATGCCGACGACTTCGTCGCCAATTCCATCTCTGGCGGCGCCATCACCGTCTATGCCAGCAATGGCGCGCCGGTGAACGTGCAGCTGCGCTGGGCCAAGGTCGATAGCGCTGCCTCGGGCGGGACCGACCGCTGGAACCTGTTCTACCTCTCCGACAGTGCTGCAGTGGGCGGTTCGCCGGCCTGGACCAATATCGGACAGGATTATGAGTTCGGCAGCAATGGTTCGCTCTCGACCAGCGTACCCCAGGCCACCATTGATGATCTGCGCGTCAATGGCGTGCTGATCGGCGATGTGGTGCTGGCGCATGATACCAATGGCGTCTCGCAGTTCGCCGACGTCAACGGCACGGTGACGGTCTCGACCCTCAACCAGAACGGCTATGGGGCGGGTGAATTCCTCTCTGTCGCCATTACCGACTCCGGTCGCGTCGTCGCGACCTATTCAAACGGTGAGCGCATCGAAATGGCGCAGGTGGTGACCGCGCAGTTCAACGGCATCAACTCGCTCAAGCGTCTCGATGGCGGCGTCTACGAGGCGACCTCAGAATCGGGCGAGCCGATCTTCGACCTCTCGGGCTCGGGCATTATCGGTGGCGCGCTTGAAGCGTCCAATACCGACATTTCCGACGAGTTCACCAAGCTGATCATCACCCAGCAGGCCTATTCGGCCGGCACCCGCATCGTCTCGACCGCGGATGAGATGCTGCAGGAAGCGCTGAACATGATCCGCTGAGGCGGACGCTGAGTAATGGTCCGGGGCGCGAGGCTCCGGACCGCATTCCAGTTTGAGGGCCACGGTCATGGGTCTGGTTTCGTCACTTTCGAACGCTGTCTCGGGTCTCCGGACCAGCCAGGATTCCATCACTATCCTGAGCCGCAACGTCTCCAACTCGGGCACGCCGGGCTATCACCGGCAGTCGCTCAACATCATCGACTACTCGTCGGTCAACAGCACCTATGCCCGTTCCGCGGGCGTGGACCGCGCCTTCAACCTGAGCCTGCAAACCTATTACAACCGGCAGGTCTCGGACACGTCCATGTCCAATGTGATGGGCGACTACCTCAACAAGCTGCAGGGCTATCTGGGCAAGCCGGGCACGGCGGGCTCGCTCGACACCATGTTCGGGTCGTTCAAGAACTCGCTGCAGGCGCTGGCGACCAGCCCTGACGATTATTCGACCCGCGCCAATGTGGTGTCGGAAGCCCAGGCCTTTGCCCAGCAGCTCAACACGCTCTCCGGCGTCATCCAGCAATTGCGCCAGGAGTCCGAGACGCGCATCGCCAATGACGTCTCCGAGGTCAATGCGATGCTGATCTCGCTCGACGAGGTCAATGCCCGCATGCTGGACCTGGGCATGACCGATACTGCCCGGGCGCAGCTCTATGACCAGCGTGATCGCCTGGTCGCGTCGGTCGCCGAGATCATCGACGTGCAGGCCGAATACCGCTCTGACGGCACGGTGGCGCTGATGACCCGCTCGGGCGTGGGTCTGCTCGACAACGGATTTTCTACCTTCAAGTTTACCTCGGCCGGGGCGCTGTCGCCGACCTCCCAGACCAATATCGACCCCGATGCCAGCAAGGTCGGCAAACTCACGCTGACGACGCCTTCGGGCCTGACCATCGACCTGGTGCAGCAAGGTGTGCTGCAGGGCGGTGAACTGGCCGGTCTCGTGCAGTTGCGCGACAAGATCCTGGTCGAGGCGCAGACCCAGCTCGACGAGATCGCGGGCGGCATTGCCTCGGTGTTCAATACGATCACCACCGCCGGTACGGCCGCAACCGGGGGCGGTGGGGCGGAGGGCCTTTCGGCGGACATCTCACATCTCAAGCCTGGCAATGATGTCCTCCTGACCTATTCGCAGAATGGCGCCGAGCAGCGCGTGCGGATCGTCAACAGCACCAATGGCCAGGACTTCATCGATGCGAGCGGCCAGCGGGTCATTTCGGTCGATCTTTCCGACGCCACGGCGGCGGCAGCGACCCTGCAGGGGAAACTGCCGGGCCTGGCCATAACCAGCCCCAGCGCCGGTGTGCTGCAGGTTCTCGATGACGGCACCGGCGGCACACGCGACGTGACAGGGCTGACCACACGCGGCTCGGCCACCGGCACCCAGCAGGGCGAACTGGCCATGGCGCTGTTCGTCGATCAGGGCAATTCCGCCTTCACGGACAATCTGGATACAAACCCGCCGCAGATCCTTGGTTTTGCCGCCCGAATCTCGATCAACCCGGCCGTCGTTTCCGACAATCGGTTGCTCGTGCAGTTCGATGTCGGTGGAACGCTGGGGGATGCGTCACGGCCGGAATATCTGCTCGACCAGCTGCGGTCGATGAGCTTTGTGTCGGGTACGACGCCGGCCGCCAATGAAGGGCGCTTCCAGCTCAACGGCACTGTCGAGCAGATCATCGAACAAGTGCTCAACTATCAGGGCACGACGATCGGCACAGCCCTGACGGCGCGCGACAGCCGCCAGCTGACCCTGGATACCATCTCCACCCAGATGGAGAGCGAGTATGGGGTCAATATCGACGAGGAAATGGCCCGCCTCACCGAGCTCCAGAGCGCCTATGCGGCCAATGCGCGTGTCGTGTCGGTGGTCAAGGAACTGCTCGACACGCTGTTTTCGTCGACTTGAGGAGTAACGCGTCATGATCGTCAATAAGTCGATGTTCCCGCTCACGACCGGTTTTTCCGTCATCTCCAAGATGCAGGACCAGTTCGCGCAGTTGCAGATGCAATTGGGCACCGGGGTCAAGGCGCAGACCCTTTCGGAAATGGCGCGCGATCTGCCCGTTTCGTTGTCGGTGCGGTCCCGCCTGACGACGATTTCGGGCTACAATGCCAGTATCGAGCAGGTCGACCTGCGGCTGAGCTTTTATGACAACGCCCTGACTCGGTTGGACCAGATCGAAGGCCAGGCGCGCAATTCGGCCGTGCAGGGCCAGTACGGTTCGAACAATATCAACATGGCCACCATTTCCAGCCTCTCCAAGGCGCGGCTGGACGAAATGGTGACGCTGCTCAATTCCGACGTGGCGGGGCGCTATCTGTTCGGAGGATCGGTGACTGACAAGGCGCCGCTGCCGACCACCACTGAATTGCTCGATGGCGCTGGCGGCCGGGCGGGCTACAAGACCGTGGTGACGGAGCGGCAGATGGCCGATCTGGGCGCATCCGGGCAGGGGCGCCTGACGACCACGCTGGCCACGCTGACGGCCACCGATCCGGCGACTGTCAATCTGACCGAGGATGGCGATCATCCCTTCGGCTACAAGCTGTCCACCGTCTCGGCGGTCGGCGCCAATATCGGCATCGTCTCTGACTTTGCGACGACGCCGGCCGATATCGAGTTCACCTTCCCGGCCCCGCCCGCAACGGTGGAGGAAGGCGACAGCGTCACGCTGGGCTTCACATTGCCAGATGGCACGGAAACACAGGTGACGCTCAAGGCCGTATCGGCGGCCAATGCGAATGGGTCGACCAACGAATTCGTCATCGGCTCCGACGCCATCGAGACAGCGACCAATTTCGAGACAACGCTCAAGAACACGCTCAAGGAGACGGCCGAGAGCGAGTTGCGGGCGGCATCGACCTATGCGGCAGCGCAGAACTTCTTCAATGCGGCCGGCGAGCCGGTATTGCGCGTGAGTGGCGCCGATCCATACACCTCCACCAGCCTGCGGGTGGCCACCAAGACCGACACCGTCATGTGGTATGGCGGGCAGACCGCTGCGGTTTCGGCCGTGGGCATGGGGCGGCTTACCTCTGCCCGTGCGGCCGAAACGGTGACATTGACCGAGAATATCCCGGTTTCCTCGGCGCACGGGTTCCAGATTTCCGGCGTGACGTCCAGCGTCACCAATGCCGGGGCGCTGACGGCCACCCATACGCCAGGCGATCCGGCTTCGATGTCGGTGGCCTTCGACGATACTTTCGCCCTGACGGCCGGCGACAGCGTCACCGTGACGCTGACCGAGCCGAACGGTACCAGCCGCCAGGTGACCCTGACGGCAGTGACCGGCAAGGCGGGACCGGGCCAGTTCACCATTGGCGCGGATGAAGCGGAATCGGCGACCAATTTCGAGAAGGCGATGATCCGCTCGGTGACTGAGGCGGCCGCTGCCGCCGAAGGCAATCCGCGGCAATCGGTGACGGCGGCCGTGGAGGATTCCGGGCGGGTTGCCTATGGCATGCAGGCCAATGAGAGCGGCTATTTGCGCATGATGCGCTCCATGGCCGCCATGACCGTGGAAACCTATCCAGAGATCACCAATGCCACCGATCCCAATTCGGTGGATCTCGACCCCGCCAAGCTGCGCTTTGACGCCATGGCGCGCCGGCAGCAGCTCGAACTCTCCGAAGGGCGGAACGCCGAGCGCGGGTCCATCGAGCTGATCACGATGGAACTGGGGATCGCCCGCGCGGGCATCCAGGCCGCTGGCGACCGGCACACAAATTACAAGGCGCAGCTGGACAATCTGCTGAGCGATGTGGAGACGGTGAGCAAGGAAGACGTCGCCATGGAAATCCTGGCGCTGCAGACCCGCCTGACGGCGAGCTACCAGGTGACGTCCATGGTCAGTCAACTGAGCCTGGTGAACTACCTCTAGAGCAATTCCCGTTCTGATTGAATCAGAACGGGAGCTCTATCTCTTTGTTCTGTCATGCTTTCGAACCGCAAAAGTGGTGTCCACTTTTGCTGAAAGCGCTCTAGGGCAGGCCATACCGGTTCAGGCGTCCACACCCACCGCCCCGCCTTCGGGCTCGATCCGAGGGCCACTGAGGACACCCAAAAGGCACGCGTGGTAACTGGTCCTTGGGTTAGTCCCGAGGACGGCACCGGGTCATTGAAGCGTCCCATTGCCCCAAAAGAAAAACCCCGCCGAAGCGGGGTTCTTCTCGTTCATGGTCCCTGCGGCCTACATGCCGCGCAGGCCCGCCGCAATCTGTCGGTTGAGCTGCACCAGCACGGTCAGCTGTTCGGGCTGGGGGACGCCCTCATAGAGGATTTCGCGGGTCTGGTTCATCACGAACATGCCCAGATTGGCGATGTTCTGGCGAATTTCCTGGGGCAGGGGGCTGTCGTCCTGGGTCACCGCGGACATGAAGATGGTCCAGAGCTTGCGGTTGAAGTTCAGCGCCGTGCGCAATTCCTCGGTCGTGGAGATGTTCCACTCATCCTTGACCTTCTGGAGGCCGGCCGCGGCCTTCATGAGCAGAGCAGATTCGCGCTGGCGTGGAGACTCAACGACTTTCGCCGTCTGTTGATACGCTTGAGCGCCTTGCTGATGCATGATTGAGCAGGTCCTGTTCGTATTCAATAAGCCTTTGGGCGGCCTTGAGAGCCTTGTACAGGGACCCGGTTAATATCTCGTTATTGATTTGGTCGACAATCGGTAGAGAACTGGGCACTGCGGCCACAAAGTCCCTTGATAAATCATTGTAGACGGACTGGGCCTTGTCGGTGTCGCCGTCGATATACATCAGCTGTACGGCCAGATAGATGCGCCGGGCGGGCGTATTGGCGGTCTCGGACGTCATGATGTCCTTTTCCCGCAGGATCGGGGCGCTGCCATCGATGAACAGGCGGGTGCGCTGGTCGGAATTGGTGATGATGCAATTGCCCACCAGCAGTTTTTCGCCAGGCTTCAATTCGACCTTGAGCGCCATAGGATCTGTCTCCGGGACTCGGGGAAGTACCCTGTTTGTCTAGACCGAGATTGCGGCGAAAACAACGAAGGCGGACCGATGGCCCGCCTTCCGAATGCGATGTGGTAAGCGATTTACTGCAGGAGCTGCAGGATCGACTGGTCGGCCTGGCTGGCCAGCGAGAGCGAGTTCTGCGACAGCTGCTGGCGGGTCTGCAGAGCCAGCAGGTTGGCCGCTTCCGTATTCATGTCGGCCAGGGTGAGGTTGCCGGCGCCGGTTTCGAGCGTGTTGATCATCGCTTCGGTGAACGACTTGCGGTTCTGCACGATCGACAGGTTCGAGCCGAAGGTCGAGGCCTGCGAGCGGACTTCGTCGAGAGCTGCCTTGAGATCGGTGAGCAGGCCGTCGATGGTGGTGTCGCTATCGAGCTGCTCTTCCTCGAGCTGGGTCGGTACGCCCAGGTTGAAGGCGTTGATGGTTTCGCCATTCTTGGTCTGGATGTCGATCGAGGAGGTGCCGGTCTCGTTGAAAGTGATCTTCAACTTGTCGCCGCGCAGCAGGTTGATACCATTGAACTGGGCGTCGTCGGCGAGCTTGTCAAGCTGGTCGCGCAGTTCGTTGAACTGGTCGGCCAGGCCGGCGCGCACCGAGTTGCCCAAGATGGTTGAGGCGCCAGATGAGGTTCCGTCGATTGCACCGCCGGACGAGACACCGTCCACAGTCAGTGCCTGTGTGGACTGGTTCTCGATGCGCAGTTTGCCATTGTCGTTCGAGGCGCGAATTTTGCCCTTGAGATCGGTATTGGTGTTGATCTCGCTGACAAGTGCGTCGAGCGTCTTGGCGGCCAGAGTGTCAGTACCCGAACCGTCGGTGATGCCCGAGCCAGTGGCGCCATTGGCGGTGGTGTAGTTCGAGATGGTGACGTCGGCCACGCTTTCATTAGCTGCAGTGCTAGTGAAGTCGATCTGGCCGCTGTCGTTGACGGTGGCCGAAACGTTGGTGACGTTGGCGGCCGTCAGGTCGGCGTTGATCATGGCCGCCAGTTCGTCGGCGGTAACCGCGGACGCGTCGGCGGCAGCGGCGTTGGCTTGGGCGTAGTCGATGGTGACCGTGGTTGCAGTGCCGCCATTGACGGCAATGTCGAAGCTCACCGAGCCATCGTTGCCACCGCTGTTGGTGAAGTCGATCGCGGTGAAGGCGGCGCCGGCCTTGGTCGAGGTGGCGGAGGCCAGTTCGATATCAACAGCGGTCGTGCCGACTGCGCCACCCGAGAACGAGAGCTTGTCGCCGGACACGACGTTGGTATCCATGGTGTAGGAGGACGTCTGGAAGGACTTGTCCTGACGGGCCTGACGCAGGGTCGACTGCATCGATTCCAGGGTCTTGGTCATGGCCGAGAGGCCATTGTCAGCGGCTTCAAGCGTCTGGATGCCGTTGGCCATCGAGTCGATGAGTGCACCCAGGTCGCTGGCGCGGTTGGTGAGGCCCTTGGCGGTGAACCAGTTGGAGGGGTTGTCCAGAGCCGAGTTGACCTTGTTGCCCGTAGCGAGACGATTTTGTGTCGTCGCCATCATGTCGGCGGTGCCCTTGAGCGAGAGAAGATTGGCCCGAACGGCCTTCGAAAGTGAGATATCCGCCATCTAATGCAATCCTTGCCTCAGGCCGTTCCGGCCCCTTGCCCAAAGAGTTAACCGCAGTTTCTTAATGGCGCGTTAACCATGCGGATTGACGTCTCGTAAACCATGTTTTTTCGAGGCGGACGGGCGCAAAGCAGAAGGGGCGGGCCTTGCGACCCGCCCCTTCCTGTATCGTTCTGGTGCTGTTCCGATTAACGGATGAGCTGCAGGATCGACTGGTCGGCCTGGCTCGCCAGCGAGAGCGAGTTCTGCGACAGGGACTGACGGGTCTGCAGAGCCAGCAGGTTCGCAGCTTCCGTGTTCATGTCGGCCAAGGTCAGGTTGCCGGCACCGTCTTCGAGGGTGTTGATCATCGATTCGGTGAAGGTCTGGCGGTTCTGCACGATCGAGAGGTTCGAGCCGAAGGTCGAAGCCTGCGAACGGACATCGTTCAGAGCGGTCTTCAGCTTGGCCAGTTCAGCGTCGATATTGTCGTCGCTGTCCAGATCCGATTCCTGCAGAGTCGTCGCCACACCAAGATTGGCCGAGTTAATGGTATCGCCGTTCTTGGTCTGGATGTCGATCGAGGAGGTGCCGGTCTCGTTGAAGGTGATGGCCAGCTTGTCGCCGCGCAGGAGGTTGATACCGTTGAACGAGGCGTCGTCGGCGAGCTTGTCAAGCTGGTCGCGCAGTTCGTTGAACTGGTCGGCCAGGCCGGCGCGCACCGAGTTGCCCAAGATGCTTGCTGCGCCAGTCGAGGTGCCATCAATTGCACCACCGGACGAGACACCGTCCACAGTCAGTGCCTGTGTGGACTGGTTCTCGATGCGCAGTTTGCCATTGTCGTTCGAGGCGCGAATTTTGCCCTTGAGATCGGTATTGGTGTTGATCTCGCTGACAAGTGCGTCGAGCGTCTTGGCGGCCAGAGTGTCAGTACCCGAACCGTCGGCGATGCCCGATCCAGTGGCGCCATTGGCGGTGGTGTAGTTCGAGATGGTGACGTCGGCCACGCTTTCATTAGCTGCAGTGCTAGTGAAGTCGATCTGGCCGCTGTCGTTGACGGTGGCCGAAACGTTGGTGACGTTGGCGGCCGTCAGGTCGGCGTTGATCATGGCCGCCAGTTCGTCGGCGGTAACCGCGGACGCGTCGGCGGCAGCGGCGTTGGCTTGGGCGAAGTCGATGGTGACCGTGGTTGCAGTGCCGCCATTGACGGCAATGTCGAAGCTCACCGAGCCATCGTTGCCACCGCTGTTGGTGAAGTCGATCGCGGTGAAGGCGCCGCCGGCCTTGGTCGAGGTGGCGGAGGCCAGTTCGATATCAACAGCGGTCGTGCCGACTGCGCCACCCGAGAACGAGAGCTTGTCGCCGGACACGACGTTGGTATCCATGGTGTAGGAGGACGTCTGGAAGGACTTGTCCTGACGGGCCTGACGCAGGGTCGACTGCATCGATTCCAGGGTCTTGGTCATGGCCGAGAGGCCATTGTCAGCGGCTTCAAGCGTCTTGACGCCGTTGGCCATGGAGTCAAGCAGAGAACCCAGGTCGCTTGCGCGGTTGGTGAGGCCCTTGGCGGTGAACCAGCTGGAGGGGTTGTCCAGAGCCGAGTTGACCTTGTTACCGGTCGCGAGGCGGTTCTGGGTGGCAGCCATCATGTCGGCCGTGCCCTTGAGGGACAGCAGGTTCGAGCGGACGGCTTTCGAAAGAGAGATATCGGCCATTTTGGCGGGGTCCTTTTCTAGGATTACGCATACTAAGACGCCTCTCCTGAGGCAGGGCGATCCTCACCCTCGAGGCTATAAGGAAGGGTTAAGTCGCTGCCGAATATTTGGGCAAAATCCCGCGCTGATCGGGTTGGGCGAAACGCAGAAAGGCCCCGGAAACCGGGGCCTTTTGCAGAGGTCGACCAGGGAGGGGTCTAGGAAAGCGTTAACTTAAGCCAGCAAGTCCCGCAGCCGCGCCTGGGACTCCTCGGGGATTTCCGCCGAGCCGATCCGGCGGAGCAACTCCTCCATGGATTTGGGCGTCGGCGGCAGCGCCCCGGCAATGATGGCGGCGGCAAAATCTGCGGCGCGATTGCGTTCGGCCTCCATGGGCTGCTCGTCGGACGCCGCCTTCTGCTGCGGCAGCCCGCGGTCCCGGTCGCCCGGACGAGCGCTTGAGGGCGACTTCTGTGTGCTGTCGGGCAGCACCGTCCGTTCGCCCATGGCGGGGCGGTGGCGGTAGTCGCTCAGATGTGTTGTGCCCGATGAGACGGGCTCTATGGCGAGGCTCGTAACCATGGCCTTTCCCCGAATGCACCTATTCGGAGAAACCCTAGCCTCGCCCTCTTATAGTCGCGTAACCAGCGCGTTGCGCATTTGATTCAAATGCCTGGCGCTACAAGGCCCTGTTGATGGCGATACCCTTGGCCGACGCGGCCGGATCGGTTGCGACCTTGCCGGCTGAGCCATATGTCCTGGCACGGTTCTGCTGGCCGACCATGCGCGCGACATCGGTCAGCACATCTTCGGTAACCGTCTTGGCCGTGGCGAGGACCCTCAGGTTCTCCGCCATCTGGGTGGCGAGGCTTTCATGGCCGGCGCGAAGCCGCGCCAGAGCCGCGGGCGCTTCGGCGGTCAGGCGTGTGCCCTGGCGCTGGATGGCCCGGGCAAAGGTGACATAGTCCTGCGCCAGGCGCGCCTTGTCGGGGGTCAACTGCCCTGCCTGGCGCAGATGTCCGGCGCGGAGCAGGGTGGTCTCCTGGTTCATCACATCGACCAGGGCCGCCAGGGCCTGTTCGGCATGGGTGCACAGCTCTTCGGCCGGAAGGGCATCAAGAGCGGCAAGGCGAGCGGCAGCGGTCATTTTCCGTACACTCCGGAATTGGCAACAAGGTTGGTATGGGTCAGGCCCTGGCTGGCGTTGGCAGCTTCCTGCAGGGCGATCATCTGGCTCATGAGCTCGTCGGCGATGCCGACGCCACCGCTCTGCGCAATGGTGTTGGCGAGCTGCTCGGCTTGCATGGAGCGCCATGTCTCCTCGCCGAAGCCGCCGCCGAAATTCTCATCGGACTTGATCGAGGCGAACATTTCCTTGGTCAGCGTGTTGAGAAAGACGCCTTCAAGTTCCTCAGCCTGGCTGCGGATGCGTTGCAGCTGACTGGGCGGGAGGCTGGAGCCGGTCGCGGCAATCATGGGCATCACAGCACCTCGATCTCGGCCTGCAGGGCACCGGTGGCCTTGATCGCCTGAAGGATAGCAATCAGATCGCGCGGCGATATTCCCAGGGCGTTCAGCCCGTCGACCAACTGCTGGAGGGTCACCGATTCCTCGACGACCTGCAGGGCGGTGTCAGACTGGTTGACGTTGAGATTGGTGTTGGGCTCCACCGCGGTCTGGCCCAGGCTCAGCGGATTGGGCTGCACCACCTGCGGATTCTCGGCAATCGTAACTGTGAGATTGGACTGGGCGACGGCTACGCTGGACACGCGCACATCCTTGCCCATGACGATGATGCCGGAATTCTCGTCGATGACGATCTTGGCGGGTTGGTCGGTCTGGACGATCAACTGCTCGATGTCGGTCAGCAGGTCGACAATGTTCCCGTTGAAATTGCGGGGCAGGGTGAGGCGGACCGTGGCCGGGTCTTCCGGCACGGCCGTAGGAGCGCCGATGAAGTCATTGACCGCCAAGGCGATGCGTCGTGCGGTGGTGAGGTCGGGATTGCGCAGTGCCAGGCGCAGGGAGGTTTGCGAGCCGAGGTGGAAATCGATCTCCCGTTCGATCAGGGCGCCCGAGGAGATGCGGCCGGTGGTCGGTACGCCGGAGATGACGGCGGCCGCGTCGCCCTGGGCGCTGAAGCCATTGATCAATACCGGGCCCTGGGCGATGGCATAGACTTCTCCATCTGCGCCGAGCAGCGGGGTCACTAGCAGCGTGCCGCCCTGGAGGCTGTCGGCGTCGCCGAGCGCGGCCACCGATACATCCATGCGCGAGCCCTGTGTCGCGAAGGGAGGCAGATTGGCGGTGACCATGACGGCCGCGACATTGGCCGTGCGGACGTTTTCGCCCTGGGTATTGACGCCCAGGCGCTCAAGCATCGACTGCAGTGACTGCTTGGTGAAGGGCGAATTGTTGAGGCTGTCGCCGGTTCCGTTGAGGCCCACGACGAGGCCGTAGCCCACCAGCTGGTTCTCGCGGATGCCCTCCATGTCCACGATATCCTTGATGCGCGCGGGGGCGGCATGGACCTGGGCGATCGGCGCGACGGTCAATGCCGCACTCAGGATCGTGGCTGCGATGGTGCGAAACAGGCGCATAGGCATTCATCCCCGAATGATGCCGCCCCATCCCCATGGCGCGGCCTTCGCGGAGAGCAATGCCAGAAGCGTGCCAGTTGGGCGCTGATCGCGCAAATCGCGGATTTTAAACGCTTTTTCTGATCCCCTTGTGTGGCCGTTGCCGTTCTGGTCGTGGCGGGCTGCAATTCTTGCCGGGCATGTTAAGGGCTTGTTAACCCCGGTGGGCAGATTTTGCCGGTACCGCAAAGCCCAAGTGAGTCAGGACCCTTGCGCATAGACGCCACCAATCGATCCAGCGGTGTTGCTGGCCGGACCGCCGTCGGCAAGGCCGGCAGCGGCCCCGCTTTCGTGCCCGCCGGCGAGCAGGGCGCGGCCCGCGCCAGCAGCACGGCGCCGGTTGCGCCGGCGGCTGGGCTGGATGCGATCCTGGCGCTGCAGGCCGTGGGCGATTTCACCGAAAGCCGGCGCAAGGCCATCAAGCGCGGCACCAGACTGCTCGACCTGCTCGAGGAGATGAAGGCGGACCTGCTGGTTGGACGGCTGGGCCCGGAACGCCTGGATGCAATGGTGCACCAGTTGACCACGCTGCGTGAGCGGGTGGAGCCGGAAATTGACGCCGTGATCGACGATATCGAGCTGCGGGTGCGAGTGGAACTGGCCAAGCTCGGGCGCTTTCCCCAGATTTGATCGGCCGCGACAGGGCGATACGTCATCAAGATGTTGTGGCTTTTGGGCTATGTGCCTGACGCCGCGACAATTCCTCTCGTTAACGAGAGGTAACTTGTTTGCTTGCCCGGGCGCGGCGGGGCGCATATATAGGCCGCCAAGGGCGCATTGGAGTTGAGTCTGCTGATGTCTTCGGTTGAACTTACGGATTATCGACCCAGCGAGGACGAGCCGTTCATGAACCCGCGCCAGCGGGAATATTTCCGGAACAAGCTTCACGCTTGGAAGGACGAGATCTTGCGCGAAAGCCGCCTGACTCTCGAGAACCTTCAGGAAGAAAGCCAGAACCATCCCGACATGGCCGACCGAGCCAGTTCAGAAAGCGATCGCTCGCTGGAACTGCGGACCCGCGATCGCCAGCGCAAGCTGATCGCCAAGATCGACGCGGCGCTCAAGCGCATTGACGATGGCACCTATGGCTATTGTGAGGAAACCGGCGACCCGATCGGGCTGGCCCGCCTCGATGCCCGCCCCACTGCGACGCTGAGCCTGGAAGCCCAGGAACTGCATGAGCGGCGCGAGAAGGTCTATCGCGACGAATAACGTCCGCCGCACCGAAATGCCGAAAGCCCGCAGCAATGCGGGCTTTTTGTTTGGCTGGAAGGATTCGTGCTCGATGGTGCCGTCGCCCGCCGGGGCACAAGCCCAAAACCGGGCGGCGATCAGTTTCAAGGCGCGAAGCCCCGCTTGAACTCTACCCTTGTGCCGTGAAACAGGGTCTCTCCGACATTGAGGACGGAGTGCAGGTCCTGGGGTGGCATTTGCAGCACCAGCGGCATGTCGAAGGTCTTGGGGATGGGCAATTGCACCTCGTTTCCGGCCGCGTCGAAGTCCCGGAGGGGGGCCAGGCGGTCGATAATGAACAAAGATGGATAGCGGTGGTGGTGCAGCGGTTCGGGGGCGCCGGGGCGCAGTGTGACCGAGAGGACGCGGATGTGGTCGTCCTCGTAAAGCACGTCATGATTGTCCGGGGCGGCCGTCACCGCATCCTGGTCCGGGGACCAGTCGGCGGGTTGGTTCTGGCCCTGGCTGGCGTCGAGAAATGTCATGGCTGGTTCCTCCCTAAGAGAGCCGGCCAAAGGTGACATGCCCGGCTGGGCCGGTCCCAAAGCGGATGCAAAAAGTTCCAAAGCGCTATGCGGGCATCCCCGCCAGCCGGAGCCCGTCGAGGATCGGCTCGATCCTGCCCGGGATCATGGCGGGCTGGCCGGCGCGGATGCTGCCCAGCGTGACACGCGGCGACAGGCGCATGAGGTCGGCAAGGCGGCGCTGCGCTTCGGCCTGCCGACCCAGATGTGCATTTGCGGCGATCAGCATCCAATGGGAAGCATCGAAATGGGGATTGACCGCCAGCGCATGGCCGGCATGGGCCAAGGCCTGCTCGTATTGGCCGCGGATGACGTCAATCATGGCAAGGCCACACAGGGCGAAGCGGGTGTCGGGATCGAGCGGGGCCATGGCCAGCACGTGGCGCAGATGCATTTCCGCCTCTTCCAGCGTGCCGCAATGGACGGCCATGATCCCTGCCACGGCAGTGACAAAGGGGTCATTGCGATTGGTCCGCGCCGCCTCCCGGGCGACGGCAATGGCGGCCGGGTAATCCCGCCCCACCTGCATCAGGCACATGGCGCATTGCGCCGCCAGCCGGGCATTGCCGCGTGCATGCTGCAGGCATCGGCGGGTCAGGGTCAGGCACTGCTCGACATCGTCCGTCCCCAGCGGCTCCCAGCCCATGGTGTGACGGTGTTCGAGCGCCCAGGCGGCGTGGCAGAGAATGGCGGCGTTGTCGGGTTCGCTCTCCAGCGCCTGTTGCAAGAGCGCGAAGGCGCGTCGATTGGCGGGCTCCGACTCATGGTCGAGATCGGCCTTGGCGCGCAGGAAAATGTCATAGGCGGCGACGCTTGCAGGCCGCTCCTGGCGGGAGCGAACCAGTTCGCTGGCGCCGACCGAGGGAGCTACGCGGGCGGCCACCGCCTCTACGATCCGGTCCTGCACGGCAAAGACGTCGTCCAATTGCCCGTCGAAGCGCTCCGCCCAGATTTGCGTGCCGCTGACGCCATCCACCAATTGGGTCACCAGCCGCAGGCGCTGCCCGTCGCGCCGCAGGCTGCCTTCGAGCAGGTAACGCACGCCCAGATCGCGGGCGACGTCCCGGCTGTCCATGGTCCGGCCACGATAGGTGAAGGCGATGTTGCGGGAGATCACGGAGAGGCTTTGGAAACTGGTAAGGGCCGCGATGAGGTCGCTCACCATGCCTTCGGCGAAATAGCCCATATCGGCGTCCCCCTCGCCATGGGTGAAGGGCATCACGACCAGGCCCGGCCAGTCCGCATTTTCCGCGACTGAGGGACGGTCGAAGGAAAACCGGTAGCCCAGTGCGGGCACGGTAACGATCCAGTCGCGGCCGTCGTCGCGGCGCCCCAATAGTCGCCGCAATTGCGAAACCTGAACGGAAAGATTGGCTTCCTCGACAAACAGGCCGGGCCAGGCCCGATCCATCAGTCGGGGCTTGGACACCGTTTCGCCATTGGCCTCAGCAAGCGCGGCGAGAAGCAGGATGGCCCTTTGCCCGACGCGCACGACCTGGCCGGCCTGACGCAGGGTCAGACCGGCCAGATCGAGCTCGAAATCGCCAAACCTCACCAGGTCTTTCATGGCGCAAGGCTAGCGAGAAAGCCGCCGGTGGGGAAGCGATCAGGCCCCGCCGGTCCGATCCAGGTTGCGGTCGTGCAACGCCTGGACTTCCGGCGTCATGGCTTCGGCGAAATCGGCCATTTCGATCACCGGGCGAATATCGATGTCGCTGTCGGTGAACATGGGGTTGGGGCAGCGTTTCACCCATTCGACCGCCTCATCCATGTCGCGGACTTCCCAGATCCAGTAGCCGGCGACGATTTCCTTGGTCTCGGCGAAGGGGCCGTCGATGACCGAGCGGTTCGAACCGGAAAAATGCACGCGCTTGGCGTGTTTGGTGGCCTTGAGCCCGTCGCCGCCGAGCATGATGCCGGCATTGATCAGTTCCTCATTGTACTTGCCCATGGCCTCGAGCAGTTCGGTGGTGGGCATGATGTCCTGCTCGCTGTCGGCAGTGGCTTTGACGAATACGACGACACGCATTTCAGTCTCCTTGAGCACCGAGGGCGAAATTGCCCTTCTGCCGAGCCGACGAGTGGTCGCCAGGGGCTTCGACATTTTTCCCGGCCGATTTTCGCGCTTTGCCCGAGAAAAGCAAAGCGGGACCCGAAGGTCCCGCTGTTCTTGTACCTCTGGGGTGGAATCAGAAGCCGATGACGGTGGTGATGCCCGACTGGTTGTCGCCATTCTGCAGGCATTGGGCGTTGGTGGCCTCGCCGAACTGGAACAGTCCGCAGCTATTGTTGTTGCCATTCTGCTCGATGGTGCCGGTGTGGCCATTGCCTTCCTGCCAGATCAGGCCGTGATTGCCCGAACCGTTCTGGTTGAAGCCGGCCGAATTGCCCGAGCCGTTCTGGTAGCCATTGGCGCCGGTGGCCGACAGGCCCTGCATGAGCGAGAACATCTGCAGACCCATGCCGAGGGCCTGTGCCTGGTCGGGGTCGGTGGGGGTGAAGCCGATGGCGATCTGGCCGCCGGCCATAGCCGGGGTGACGGCCAGGCCAAGCATGGCGGCGGTGAGTGCGGTGGCGATGGTCCTGGTGAAGGAAGTGGTCATTCTGGTTCTCCCAAGTGGATTTGTCTGCGGTCCCTGAATGCTGGGTTTTCCAGCGCTTGACCGTGACCCTAGCGGGGGCGTCCTGAACCGATGCGGAGCACCTCGTTCAGACAGCGTTCAGCGCGGGCGAACGGACAAAAAAAGCCCCGCCAAGGCGGGGCAGTGGGGAAGGATGGGGGAGGCGCGCTCAGGTGAGCGTGGCCAATGGGGTTGAGCAGTCGAGCTGCTTGCCGTTTGCGGTGATGACGAAGTCGATGTCGACATCGGCGCCGGCATTGACCATGACCTTGCCAAGGGAAAGGGCGGTGCCTGCGGCGGCCGAGAACTGGCCACCCTGCCGGATATTGGTGGAGCCGCCCGCGCCCTGGCTCTTGAGGGCGAAACGGTATTCTCCCGAAAGGGCCGTGGGGCTTTGCAACACGCCTTCAATGGCGAGCATGCCGTGCTCGGTGACCGTATTGATGCCGCAGGCAAGGTCACTGCCCTGGGGGGACGAATTGGCGTTGGCCGCGGCGCCGGCAATGCCGAGGGCCGCGATGGCGACGAGGCCAATGCGAAGCGTTGAGTGAAACATGGGGAAGTCCTCCTCGAAAGGGGTGGGGGCCGGCGGGTTGCCGGCCCATGCGGGAGGCGTTACGGGCACACCTGCACGAAGGCGCTCACATTGTTCGAGCCGTGCTGCACCAGATTGGCATTGCAGCCATTGCCCACCTGCACGCCGGCGGCGACATTGCCATTGCCGTCCTGGGTGAGGATGGCGTTGTGATTGTCGCCGAACTGGCCGACTCCGGCCTCGTTGTTCCAGCCGTCCTGCCAGACATCGCCATAGTTGTTGTTGCCGTCCTGGCCGATGCCGGAGACATTGTTGCCGCCGTTCTGGTTGGAAATGCCGGTATTCCAGTTGCCGTTCTGGTAGGCGCCGAAGGTGTTGTTCCAGCCGGTCTGGCTGCCACCGACCGCATTGCCGAAACCGTATTGCTCGATGAACAGGCCGTTGGCCATTGCCGGGGCGGCGGCGCCGATGATGGCGGTGGCGGTCAGGGTGGTGATGAGAAGCTTGCGGATCATTTTGTCGTCTCCTTGCTGGGGCTGCGGTCCCTCCGACCGCGTTGTTGATGGAGACTGTTCTAGGGGAGTGATCCGGAACCGCGCCTGAAGCAGCGATTCAGACTGGGTTCATCAAGTAAAAGGCGACGGAAGTGATTCCGCCGCCTCTCCTATCCAGTTGAATTTGTTCAGAAACTATCTGCCGTAGCGGGACTTGAGGTGGGCCTTGAAGTGATCGGCATTGAGCGGTTCGCCGGTGGCGCGGGTGATCAGCTCGGGGGTTGAGTAGCGCGAGGCCTGAGACCAAACCTTATCGGCCCGCCACTGGTTGATGGCCGCGAAGTCGCCCTCGCGCATCTGCGCGCGCATGTCGGGGAGGTCCTTCTGCATGGCGGCGGCAAGCTGGGCGGCGATCATGGCGCCCAGCGTATAGCTGGGGAAATAGCCGAAGGCGCCGCCGGGCCAGTGCACGTCCTGCATCGGCCCGTCCTTGGGGTCGTTGATGGTCGAGATGCCAAGATATTCGGTCATCCGCGCATCCCAGGCCTCGGGGATCTGGCTGGCTTCGAGCTTCCCCGAGACCAGTTCCTGCTCCAGCTCGTAGCGCAGGATGACATGGAGAGGGTAGGTGACCTCGTCGGCGTCGACGCGGATATAGCCGCGTTCGACGAAATTGACCTCATTGAGCACGTCGGCAATGTCCCAGCCGGGGATGGCGTCATCGCCCAGATGCTGGTGCACCAGGGGCAGCATGAACTCCCAGAATTCCGGGCTTCTGGCGAGCTGCATTTCCACGAACAGGCTCTGGCTTTCATGCATGCCCATGCCGCGCGCCTTGCCCAGCGGCCAATGCGACCATTCCTTGGGCAGGCCCTGCTCGTAAAGGGCGTGGCCGGTTTCGTGCAGCACGCCCATCAGCGAGGGCAGGAACTGGTCGGTGCGGTAGCGCGTGGTCATGCGCACATCGGTAGGCACGCCGCCACAGAAGGGGTGGTGTGACACGGCCAGCGAGCCATGGGTGAAGTCGAACCCGACGGCGCGCATGGCGGCCAGGCCCAGCTCGCGCTGCTTCTCGATGGGGAAGGGCGCGTTGAGGGACTTGCGCGGTCGCTGCGCCAGGCGATCCTCCTGCACCGACAGGGCGGTGGGCACGAAGTCCTTGAGGAAAGTCTTCAAATCGGCAAAGACGGCGTCGATCTCGGCGGTGCGGTTGCCGGGATCATATTGATCCATCAGGGCGTCGTAAGGCGCCAGACCAGTCGCGGCGGAGCGCAGGGCCGCTTCTTCGCGCACGAGGCCGATGACACCTTCGAGCGCCGGCAGGAACGAATCCCAGTCGCCCTTGGCGCGCAGCTCGCGCCACAATTGCTCGGAGCGCATGGTGGCCGCGGTGCGGCGCTCGACGAATTCGGTGGGCAGGCAGGTGGCGTTGACATAGCTCCGCTCGAACTCGGCCAGGGCCCGCTGCTGGTCCTCGTTGAGGTCTTCGTTGCGTGCTGCATCGATCCAGTCGGCAATCTGCGGCGCGGTGGCCTGGGCGTGATACATGCCGGCCAGATTGGCCATGGCCTCGGCGCGCTTTTCCCCGCCGCCGACAGCCATGTGGGTCGCTTCATCCGCCCCGAGAATGCTGAGGGCATGTTCGAGCGCCTCGAGCTTGCGGCCGAGATCATCGAGTTTCTGGAAAGACATGGCAGGCTCCTGAATGGGACCGCCGATGTCTTTCATAGCTGGGTGAAGGGATCAAGACTTGGTGTCTGGTGGACCTTTGTCCGAGCGCTTGGCGCCCGCAGTGCCAAGGGCTACGCCAATGGCGATGCCAATGCCGACGCCCAGGGCGATGTTGTCCAGGGCTACGCCAATGGCGATGCCAATGCCGACGCCCAGGGCGATGTTGTCCAGGGCCACGCCAATCCCTGCCCCAATGGCGATACCCACAGCGATACCGGTCGCAAGGTTCATAAGCGTCCTCCTTGTCATGGCTAACCCATAGCGATGGAAGGTGGTTGCCGAAATGGGGAGAGGCGCAGCCGGGGAAGCTGCGCCTCGTGGGGGGTGGGGACCGAGCCTGGGACAGCAGGCCCCCGGGAGAAGGCCCGGCGCGTTCTGCGTCGCGGGCCGTGCCGTTCCGTTCTGGAGCGGCCGGGGTAAGCGGCGGCGCGGATGGGGGAGTGCGCCGCCGAGGGGAAGGCTGCCTAGAAGGGCAGGATGGCGTCCATCACCTGCTGGCCATAGCGCGGCTGCTGCACATCGGTGATCTGGCCGCGGCCACCGTAGGAGATGCGGGCTTCGGCGATCTTGGTGGAGGGAATGGTGTTGTTGGCCTGGATGTCGGAGGGCCGGACGATGCCAGCCACGATCAGGTCGCGGACCTCGAAGTTCACCCGCACTTCCTGCCGGCCCTCAATGACCAGATTGCCATTGGGTAGAACCTGGGTGACCACGGCGGCCACCGAAGTCTCGAGCGCCTCGCTGCGGTTCACCGAGCCATTGCCGGCGTCCTTGATGCCGGAGTTGAAGTCGATGGCGGCCTGCGGATCGACATTGAGATCGGCCGAGGAGGTGGCGTTGGAGAAGACGGCGCCGAACAGGCCGCCCATGCCGGCGCTGTTGGTGGAATTGCGCGAGCGCTGGGTGTTGTTGTTGATCTGGGCGCTGTCGTCGATGGTGACGAGGACGGTGAGGATGTCGCCGACGCGGTGGGCGCGCTCGTCCTTGAAAAAGCCCTTGGCCGAGGTGCGGTACAGCGAATTGGCCTGGTAGGTATCGGCGATCGGCTCGGGCATGGGCATGCGCACCGGCTGGTATCCAGCCGTGGTGGTCGGGTCGGCGATGGCCGTCAGCACGGGGGCCTGCCCGACATTGGCGAGGCGGTCCATGGTGTTACAGCCGGCAAGCGCGGCGGCCAGGGTCAGGATGGTGGCGATCTTGGCGATGTTCATTTTCATCTGTCCCTGAATTAGAGGCCGGCAAGGGTAATGGGGGCGGCGGTGACTTCCACCGCGCCCGGCGCCACCACGGTGGCGCTGATGACGCGGCGGGACACCAGGTTCAGGACCTGAAGCGGGGCGCCTTCGGCGGCGCCGGTGACGGCCTGGCCCTTGACGGTCAGGGTCATCGGACCCTGGCGGTAGTAGATGGTGACGAGGTCATTCTTGGCGACGGCGAGCGGCACGCTGACATCGCTGGCGCGCAGCAGCATGCCGTCGCGGCTCTGGCGGTTCAGCGCCATGCCGACCAGCTGGTCGAGGCCGGCTACGCCCTGGGCGTCGGCCTGCTGGATGGGCAGGGGGCGCATGACGATATGCTCGGGGCGCAGGACGGTGCCGGCGGGCAGGCCGGCCAGCAGGTGCGGCGCCTCGATGCTGATCTCGATGCTGCCCGAGATGTCGAGCGGCCGGTCGATGCCGGCAAGCTGGAAGCGAGCGGAGAAGGTGCCATTGCCGGGCAGGTAACGGAGATTGTCGAGGCGGGCCGGCACGCCGGTGGCCGCTACATTGATCGGATCGACGGGCGTGGCGAACAGGGTATTGGCGCTCATGCCTTCGCCCAGGATGCCGCGATTGCGCAGGTCTTCGGCGATCAGCCCGGCCAGCAGGTCGTGATCGACGACGGCGGCGGCGCGGGAAACGCGGACCTGAGCCAGCCCGTTGACTTCGAAGCGGGTCAGGCCGATGCGGGCGGTGGCCGAACGAATGGCGGCGAGGTCGACATTGCCGGTGGTGCCGGGCATTGGCGAGCGGAACAGGGGCTGCTCGGCCAGCACGCCGGCATCCTCGAACATGTCGCCGACGGTAACGACCGGGTCGTTGACGGTGACATCGGCGCGGAGCACCGGGGCAGCGAAGGCAGTCGTGGCCGAGAGGGACAGCGTCAGGGCCAGGACGAGGGAGCGCATTGTCTTCATCATCAGTCTCCTCAGCTCAGCTGGCTGGTGGCCTGCATCATCTGGTCGGCGCCGGAGATGACGCGGGCGTTCATCTCGTAGGCGCGCTGGGCGGCGATGAGATCGGCGATCTCGGTCACCGAGTTCACATTGGCCATTTCGAGATAGTTCTGGAGCAGGTCCCCGGCGCCGTCGGTATTGGGGACGCTGACCTGGGCCGGACCGCTGGCAGCGGTCTCGAGGAAGAGGTTGTCGCCCATGGATTCGAGGCCCGACTTGTTGACGAAGCGGGCGAGCTGCAACTGACCAATCTGGGTCGCGGTGGTGTCGGTGCCAATGAAGGCTTCGACGGTGCCGTCGGGGGCGATGGATACGCCGCGGGCATTGCCTGGAATGGTGATGCCCGGATCGACCGGATAACCACTCGAGGTCACCAGCGTGCCCTCCGCGTCGCGCTCGAAGGAGCCGTCGCGAGTGTAGCCGGTGCGGCCGCCGGGCAGCTGGATCATGAAGAAGCCTTCGCCGCGGATGGCGACGTCCAGCTCACCCTCGGTCAGGTTCACCGAGCCCTGGCTCATGACGCGCGGCGTGGAGACGGTGCGCACGCCCGAGCCGATTTCGAGCCCGGCAGGCACCAGCGTGCCCTGGTCCGAGGTCTGCGAACCGGCGCGGGTGATCTGCTGGTAGAGCAGGTCCTGGAACTCCGCACGCTGGCGCTTGTAGCCCGTGGTGCGCATGTTCGCGATATTGTTGGAAATGACTTCGACATTGCGTTCCTGGGCGCCCATGCCGGTCGATGCGATATAAAGTGCTTTCATGGCGGAAGGTCCTCAGGTTCAGGCGTTGGCGTCGCCCAGGCGCTGGATGGCATTGCGGCGCATGTCATCCTGCTTCTGGGCCAGGGAGGCAGCGGATTCGTAGGCTCGCTGCACGCGGATCATTTCGGCCATTTCGGTCACACCCGAGACGTTGGAGCGCTCGACGTGGCCCTGCATGGCACGGGTGGTGGTGTTGGCCTGCGGCTGGCCGCCGGAATAGAGGTTGAGGCCCTCGCGCTTGAGGTCCTGGGCATTGGCGAATTCGACAATGCGGAGCTGGCCCTTCGCGCCGGCGCTGGATGAGACCGTGCCGTCGCTGGCAATGGTGATGCCGACCTCATCGGGGCCGAACTGGATCGGGCCGCCAGTGCCCAGCACCGGATTGCCGGACTGGTCGACCAGCGTGCCCTGATTGTTGAGCTGGAAGGAGCCGGCCCGGGTCCAGCGTTCACCGCCGGCGGTCTGCACGGCGAAGAAGCCGTCGCCGTTAAGGGCGACGTCGAGCTCGTTGCCGGTCTGCACGATGGCGCCGCCGGTCATGTCATGCATGGTGGCCCAGTCCTGCACATAGGACAGGGGCTGGTCGAGCGAGGGAAAGTCATTGTCGCGGGCGACCGGCATCACATATTCCTCGAACAGGATCTGCTCTGCCTTGAAACCAGTGGTGTTGAGGTTGGCGATATTGTTGGCCACCACGTCCAGCTGGCGCTGCAGCGCGATCTGCCGACTGAGGCCGATGAGTTGCGCGTTCTCGATCATGACAATCCCCGGTTTGGTCCCCGAGACAGCCTGCTTCCCCAAGCCGGTTGCCTCACCCGTTTACTTTGCAGAAACCGTGCCAAGGCAACAATTTTAATAAAATCAATGACTTGAGAAATTGCGCCTGCTAACCAGCGGCAGACATTTCCGTCGCAATCGGCAAAAGCTGCCCGGCAAAATCTGCCGGTTCAGGGCACTTCGTAACCATTCGTTAACCAACTGCGCCTTAGCTGGACAGCAAGCCGGAATCGACCGGAAATGCAGGCGTTTGGTAGGGCCTATTCATGGCTGCGGAAGCAGAAGCGGGAACGGAAGCGCCGGCCAAGAAGGGCATTCCCAAGCTCTTCATCATCATCGGGGCGGCCGCCATCGTGCTGCTGCTGGCCGGTGGGGGGCTGTTCTTCTTCCTGTCGTCCTCGGGCGGCGGAGAGGCCGCTGCCGACGGGCATGGCGGCGCCGAAGCGGGCGCGGAAGCCCATGATACCTTTATCTTCAACCTGCCGCCGATGATGGTGAACCTCAATTCGGAGGGGCAGGACAGCCCCTCGTTCATGAAGCTCACCATCGCCCTGGAGGTCGCTGATGAACACATGATGACCGAAATCCAGCCGCGGCTGGCCAAGGTCATCGACGCCTTCCAGGTCTATATGCGCGAACTGCGCAAGAGCGACCTCGAAGGGTCGGCCGGTATCTACCGGCTCAAGGAAGAACTGCTGCGCCGGGTGAACCTGGCCATCTATCCCGCCCATGTGGAGAGCGTGCTCTTCAAGGAAATCCTGGTGCAGTAATGGCGGGGCCGAGCGATCAGGACAAGCTGAGCGACGACTGGGGGCTGGACGATATCGGCACGGCCGCCGATCCGGCCGCCGGCGCGGTGGTCGATGAAAGCGACATGAGCGAGGAAGAGCGCGCTGCCGCTGCCGCCGCCGAATGGGCCGCCATGCTTGAAGGTGGCGATGGCGACGGGGAAGGCGGCGCCGATCGCGTCCTCAACCAGGACGAAATCGACAGCCTGCTCGGCTTCGATGCCAGTGCAGGCAGCAATGTCGAGCTGACGGGCGTGCAGGCGCTGATCAATTCGGCGCTGGTCAGCTATGAACGCCTGCCGATGCTGGAGATCGTCTTCGACCGCCTGGTGCGGCTGGCGACGACCTCGCTGCGCAATTTCACCAGCGACAATGTCGAAGTGACGATGGATTCGATCTCCTCGGTCCGCTTCGGCGACTATCTCAATTCCATCCCGCTGCCGGCCATTCTCTCGGTGATCAAGGCCGAGGAATGGGAGAATTACGGCCTGCTCACGGTCGATTCCAACCTCATCTATTCGATGATCGACGTGCTGCTCGGCGGGCGCCGCATCGGCGGCAATATCCGCGTCGAGGGGCGGCCCTACACGACCATCGAGATGGCGCTGGCCCGCAAGATGATCGAGATCATCCTCGAGGACACGCATCGCGCCTTCGAGCCGGTGACCCAGATCAATTTCAAGCTCGAGCGCATGGAGACCAATCCGCGCTTTGCCGCCATTTCGCGGCCGGGCAATGCTGCCATTTTGATCGAGCTGCGCATCGAAATGGATGATCGCGGCGGCAAGATCGAAATCCTCCTGCCCTATGCCACGATCGAGCCGATCCGCGAACAGCTGCTGCAGATGTTCATGGGTGAAAAGTTCGGTCGCGATCCGATCTGGGAAGGGCATCTGGCCACCGAGATCTTCCAGGCCGATGTCGAGATCGAGGCCGTGCTGCACGAGCAGCAATTGCCGCTCTCCCGCCTGCTCAACATGAAGCCGGGCCAGACGCTGATGTTCGAGCGCAGCCCGAGCGATCCGGTGCGGCTACGGTGTGGCGATGTCGAACTGACCGAGGCCATCATGGGCCATATCGGCAATCATGTTTCCGTGCGGGTCACGCGCCCGCTCAACCCGCCCAAGGTCACCATGGCGGCCTTTGAGGCAATCGACGAGACGATGGAAGGACGATGATGTTCGGGCTGCCTCTTGGACTATTTGTGGAAGGCGCTGTGGCAATCCTGCTGGCCCTGACCATCGGCTATTGCGTCATCCTGAACCAGCGCCTCCAGCGCCTGCACCAGGACAAGGATGCGATGCGGCAGATGGTGGCGGACCTCGTCAGTGCCACCAATCTGGCCAACCAGGCGATCAAGGAGCTGAAGTCGACGGCGGTCGAGGCCGACCTGTCGCTGACTGCGCGCCTCGAAGAGGCCGAGCGTTTCGGTGTCGAGCTGGCAAACCATGTGACTGCCGGTACGGTGCTGATGGAGCGCATTGCCAAGATCACCAGCGTCGCTCGCCACAGCCAGGCCATCGAACCGGTCGAACCGCCGAACAAGGTGCAGAACGCGCTGCAGCAATTGTCCGAGCGCGTGCGTAGCCGCGGAGCGGCCGCGTGACCAATATCCGCCTGCTTCCGGTCGTCATCCTGGCGGTCGCCGCGCTCCTGGTGCTCAAGACCATCGGACTGGTGACCAATGGCGGCTATGTGCTGACCGGGGTGAGCATCGCTCAGGCGGCCGGCGGCGGCGGGTCGGGTGCAGCGCCTGGCGAAACGGTGACGCTTCCGGGCGAGCCGACCATAGAGGACGCCAGTCCCACCCTGAGCGACGGTACACCCACGCTGGGCGAGTCCGCGTCTGGCGCTGAAGGCCATGGCGCTCCGGCGGCCGAGCATGGGTCGTCAGGCGAAGGCGAGGCAGCAGCACAAGGCGATGCCGCCGCCGATGGCGGTCACGGTGAGACCCCCAGCAATGTCGTCGCTGCCGAGAATGCGTGCGACCCGCGACCCGTGTCCGAAAAGGGCGAGGAGGACACCAGCGAGGGCCAATTGACGGTCATTCCGGCGGACTGCCCGCCGCCCGGCGATGCCCAGCCGCTGATGCTGACGCCGGATGGGGTGACGCCGCTCGGCGCCGGAGGATCAACGCTCACCGAACAGGCACTGCTTGAGCGTCTGTCCAACCGGCGGACCGAACTGGACAGCTACGAGCAGGAGCTGGCGATGCGCGCCTCGCTGGTCGAGGCCGCGGAAAAGCGGATCGAGGAGCGGCAGCAGACCCTGGAGGCGCTCGAGGGGCAGATTGCCGCGCTGGTTGAACAGCGCAAGGAAATGGAGGAAGGCCAGTTCGCCGGCATCGTGGCCATGTATGAGACCATGAAGCCCAAGGACGCGGCCAACATTTTCAATGCGCTCGACATCGAGGTGCTGTTGCGCGTCGCCAAGATGATGAGCCCGCGCAAAATGGCGCCCATTCTTGCCGAGATGGACACGATGCGCGCCCAGGAGCTCACCGTGCGCATGGCCTCGGCCAGCGCCGACCCGCTCGACCAGATGGCACCGGAAGACCTGGCGGCGCTGCCCCAGATCGTCGGACAATAGGCAATTGCCGCCCATCCCCTTAGGGGGGTGTTAAGTACCCACCGCTAGGGTTGCACGCACAGGGCATCCGTCCGTCCAGAAGGCGGCGGGTCCTGGAGTGTTGTAACCCTCGCGTTTTGAGGATTTCGGGGCATTTCGTCCCGCCCCCAATCGCGGCAAGATGCGTCGGGCGGGCAGAAGGCCGGTGAAGACCGCAATCAAGTCAGGCTGGCAGCGGACATTCCTGTCCTTGGCTGCCGCAACAATGGTCAGCATGCTGACTGTTGTCGCGCCTGCTTTTGCCGTCGACCAGGGCCAGCTCTTTGCGACGGAAGAAGACGGTTTTGGCCGCCTGATCCTCAGTTTTCCGGCGCTGGACGAACTGCCGCCCTATCAGTTCAAGATCGACAACAACGTGCTTTCGGTCGAGTTCGAGGACCCGGTGGATATCATCCTGCCGGACGTTGCCACGACCATGCCGAATTATCTTTCGGTGGCGCGGCAGGATCCGGATGGGCGCGGATTGCGGCTGGGGCTCAAGCGCGGCTTCAATTTCAACCGTATCGAAGCCGGCGAGCAGCTGTTCATCGACCTTCTGCCATCGACCTGGCAGGGCATGCCGCCAGCGCTGCCCCAGGAGGTCATCGACGAACTGGCCGAGCGCGCCCGCCTGGCCGCCATCCAGGCCGAGCGCGACCGCAAGGCCCGCATGGCGGCGGAACTGGACCCCAGGGTCGATGTGCGCGTCGGCCGCAATGCCACATTCCTGCGCGTGCAGTTCGACTGGACGGTGCCCACCGAAGCGGCCTTCACCCAGAAGGGGGCGGTGGGGGCGGCCACGTTCGAGTGGCCCGTGGGCATCGATCTCAGTGCCTTGCTGACCAATCTGCCGGCCGAGCTGGTTTCGGCGCAGGCGGGTAGCTCGGCGGATGGCTCGGCCGTGTCGTTCATCTTTGCCGAGGGCGTGACGCCGCGCTTTTACGCCATCACACCCTCGCAATATGTGCTCGATATCGACATTGCCGGCCAGGGCCTGCCGGAACTGAGCCGTGCCGAATTGACCGCAGCGGCCGAGCAGGCGGCGGCGCAGGCGGAGGCGAATGCACCCGAGGAACCGCAGATTGCGGCCCTGCAGCCGGCCGCGGCCGAGACCGTAAGGCCATTCATCAATGTCCTGGGCAATACCGTCCGCGTGGTGTTTCCGTTCGAGCAGGACACGCCTGCAGCGGTGTTCCGGCGCGGCGATACGGTGTGGATGATCTTCGATACGGTCAGTGGCATCGAGCCGCCGGCCGGTTCGCCGGAAATGGATGATATCGCGCAGGATTTCAGCGTGGTTTCCTCGGGCGACACGCAGGTGGTGCGGATCGACCTGGCGAAGGACCGTCTGGCGACGCTGGGGTCGGAGGGCATGGCCTGGGTGCTGTCGCTTGGCGACATGATGTTGAGCCCGACCGAACCCATGGACCTGTCGCGGCGGCGCGATATCGAGGGCGATTTCGAAATGGTGGCGGACATCGTTCGCCCCGGCCGCGTGCACGAATTCCGCGACCCGCTGGTCGGCGACGTGCTGGAGGTTGTCACGGCCTTTCCGCCGGCGCGCGGCCTGACGCGAACGCTGGACTATGTGGACTTCTCCGCCCTGCGCAGTGTGCATGGGCTGGTGATCAAGCCCAAATCCGCCAATATCGAAGTTGCCATCAACAGCCCCGAGGCGGTGATCTCTGCCATTGGAGGGCTGACGGTTTCGGCCATCGATGCGCTGCGCAATACCGGTTCGGAAGCGCAGGAAGCGGCGCGCGCCGGCTATGTCGACCTGGGATCGCTCGAGCAGCGCAGCCCGCCGGCCTTTGTGGAAACACGCGACGCGCTGGAACTGGCAGCGGCGGCCAGCGAAGGGCGCGACCGCGACATTGCCCGGCTCAAGCTGGCCCAATATTTGGTTGCGAACCGGCTCGCGCTTGAGGCTGTCGGCGTTCTCAAGGTTCTGCAGGACGAACTCAAGGCGGTCGATCTGACCCGCGAGATTCGCAATACGCAGGCTATTGCCGACGTGCTTGCGGGACGGCCGCGCGATGCCCTGCAATTGCTCAATGCGGCCTCGCTGGACCAGGAGGTGGATGCCTTGTTCTGGCGCACCATCGCCCGGGCGGACACGCAGGACTATCGTGGTGCACGCTTCGACGCCATGCAGGCGCGCGCCATTGCCGACAGCTATCCCGAATGGGCGCGGAACCGCTTCCGGCTGGCTGCGACGCGGGCGGCGGTCGAGACCGATGATGCCGCGCTGGCCCAGCGCATGCTGGACTCCATCGACTTTGCCAGCCTCAGCATCGAGGACGCATCGCTTCATCACCTGCTTTCGGGCCGGATCGACGAGATCGAAGGCCGGAACCAGGAGGCGCTCGACACCTATGGGCAGGTGATCGCCTCGGAAGTGCGGCCGACGCGGGCCGAAGCGGTGTTTCGCACGCTGCAGCTGCTCGATAAGGAAGGGCGGCTGGACCTGGCCAAGGGCACGCAGACGCTGGCTGCGGAGACGCTCCTATGGCGCGGCGATGCGCTGGAAGCGGACATGCAGACGCTGCTGGCGCAGCTCTATTTCCGCAATGGCGATTATCGGCAGGGCTTCGAGACGGTGAAATCGGCCGTCGCCAATTACCCGGAAAGCCCGCCGGTCAATGCGCTGCGGGATCAGGCGCAGTCGATGTTCGCGGACCTCTTCCTCAACGGGCTGGCCGATTCCATCGGGCCGGTCGAGGCGCTGGCCATCTACTACGACTTCCAGCACCTGACGCCGCCGGGGGCCCGGGGCGACGAGATGATCCGCAACCTGGCGCGGCGCCTGGTGCGCGTCGACCTGCTGCCGCAGGCTGCAAGCCTGCTGCAATACCAGCTCGACAATCGCCTGCGCGGGGTGGCGCGCACCCAGATTGCCTCGGACCTGGCGGTGATCTACCTGGCCGACCGCAAGCCGCAGGATGCCATGCGGGTGCTCAACGACACGCAATTGCCCGGCCTGCCGGAGTCGCTGCAGCGGCAGCGGCGAATTCTGGAGGCGCGGGCCATGATTGATGGCGGCCGCGACCAGCTGGCCCTCGACCTGATCAGCAATATGGACGGCAAGGACGTCGAATTGCTGCGCATCGACGCGCACTGGAAGGCGCGGCGCTACAGCCAGGCGGGCGAGATGATCGAGGCCATCTACAGCAACGAGCCGGAGGGCAAGCCGCTCAACTATGTGGCGCGGATGAGCCTGATCAAGGCGGCGGTGGGCTATGTGCTGGCGGGCGACGATTTCGGCCTGTCGCGCCTGCGCGCCAAGTTCGGCGAACTGATGGTGGCGTCGCCCGAATGGCGGATGTTCGACTATGTCACCGGCCCGATCCAGGCGACAAGCCTCGAGTTCAAGCGGGTGGCCGCAGAGGTCGCGGCGGTGGACAGCCTTTCGGCCTTCCTCTCGTCCTATCGCGAGACCTATGCCGGCGAGGGTGCGCTGACCCCGCTCAATGCCAGCAAGCCCGATGCGGGGCTGGCGTCGCTCTAGAACTCCCGTTCTGATTAAATCAGAACGGGAGCTCTATCTCTTTGTTTTGTCACGCTTTCGAACCGCAAAAGTGGTGTCCACTTTTGCTGAAAGCGCTCTAGCCCGAAAAGCTGCGGACCAGTGAGCCGGCGACCAGGTACCAGCCGTCGACCAGCACGAAGAAGATCAGCTTGAAGGGCAGGGAGATGACGACCGGCGGCAGCATCATCATGCCCATGCTCATCAGCACCGAGGCCACGACCATGTCGATGACCACGAAGGGCAGGAAGAGCAGGAAACCGATCTCGAAGGCCCGGCGCAGTTCCGAGATCATGAAGGCGGGCACCAGCAATTGGAGCGGTATGGCCTCGGGCTCGGCGGGTGGCTCGGCTTCGGTCAGGTCGTAGAAGAGCTCGAGATCCTTGTCGCGCACATTGGCGCGCATGAATTCATGCAGCGGTGCGGCCCCGGCATCGAAGGCCTCGGCAAATTCGATCTGCCCGGCCATCAGCGGGGCGATGCCCTGCTCATAGCTCGCCTGCAGGGTGGGCTGCATGATGAAGAGGGTCAGGAATAGGGCCAGCGAGACCATGACCGTGTTGGGCGGCGCGGTCTGCAGGCCAATGGCCGTGCGCAGCAGGGAGAGCACCACCACGATGCGGGTAAAGCTCGTCACCATCACGAGGATCGAGGGCGCCAGCGAGAGCAGCGTGATCAGCCCGATGAGCTGGATCGCGCGTTCGGTCAGCGTGGTCTCGTCGCCGAAATCGATGGAGAGGTTCTGGGCGTAGGCGCGCCCGGTCAGGGCCAGCAGCACGCCCGTGGCGACCAGAAAAGGCAAGGCGCGCCGCCACAGGCGCGCGCGGGCCGGTTCAGGGTCGGTTGGCAGGGGTGCCGGTCTCGTGCTCAAGCGCGTCGCCTTCGCTCGCCTCGTGGTTCCCGTCCTCTTTAGCTGAGTCGGCACCGGGCACGGCCGAAATGTCCGGGTTATGCCCGATCACGGTGGGGTCCTGCGTGGTCACCGGGCGGAGCAGGCCCGTATGGCGCAGCGAACGGGTGGCCTTTGGGGCTGCCGTGGCGGGCGCAGGGGGCGTGGCGATCTCGGGCTCGGCCTCCACGGCGGGTTCGGTTGGACGCGCGGTGGCGAGGGCCGGCTTGCGGGCGCCGAGAGTGGGCAGGGTGCGTCGCGCCGGAGCGGACTGGGGTGCCTCTGCGGGGACGGGAATGCCGGTTTCGACCACCAGATCCTGCGGGCCGCCGATGAGGACGAGATGTTCGACGTCGTCGCGGCGGATGATCAGCAATTGCCGCTTCTGGTCGACCGACAGGGTGTCGATCACGGCCAGGCGGCGATTGCGGCCGCGGGCGACATTGCCCGAGACGTTCGACACGAGCCGGAGCAGCCAGGCCGCGAGCAGAATGAGCACCAGCACGATGCCCAGGGCAAAGATCATGGTCAGTATGGTGTTGCCGCTGCCGCCAAACAGGCCGGTGATGAATTGCACTGGCAAGGTCTCCAAGGGTATTCCGCCAAGACAAGGCACATAGCGCGATTCCGGAGGTGGCAATAGCGCTGAGGTGTCACAGGTCGGCACTTCCTGCCTATCGCGCCCGTCTTGTGCGCAAAATGCGACAGGATTTGGCCCTTCGCACCGGGTTGGTTAACGCTTGATTAACCATTCACCCGGCAAGAATTGCCCAATTGCAGCGATTGCGGGAGTTCGGCCCATGGGCCTCATGGACATGCCAGTCTTTTCGGCCCTGACCGACAAGATGCGCTGGCATCAGACCCGTCAAGGCCTGCTGGCCGAGAACGTCGCCAATGCCGAAACGCCCGGCTATCGCGGCCGCGATCTCAAGCAATACGACTTCGCCGACCGCCAGGGGATGATGCAGTCCTCGGCGATCGTCACCTCCGTGACGCAGCCCATGCATTTCTCCGCCTCTTCTGGAGAGGGGGCGGCCTTCGATGCGCAGCGCATGGCCAATTTCGAGATCACGCCGGAGGGGAACGGGGTGTCGCTCGAGGACGAGATGATGAAGGTCACGACCAATATGATGGACTATCAGGCCGCGACCTCGCTCTACCAGAAGTCCATCCGCATCCTGCGCGTTGCGCTGGGCAAGAACGCATAAGAGGTAGGCCATGGACTTCAACTCTTCGCTTCGCATCGCCGCCACGGGCCTGCATGCGCAGACGGCCCGGATGCGGGTGATCGCCGAGAACATCGCCAACGCGGATTCGGCCGGCACCAAGCCGGGCGAGGAGCCCTATCGCCGCCGCATCCCCACCTTCCAGACCAGTTTCGACGCCGATGTTGGCGGACGGGTCGTGGAAGTGGGGCGGCTGGCCTATGACATGAGCGACTTCACCTCGCGCTTCGAGCCTGGCCACCCGGCGGCCGATGCCAATGGCTATGTGCAATATCCCAACGTCAACACGCTGATCGAGACGGTGGACATGCGCGAGGCCCAGCGCAGCTACGAGGCCAATCTCAACGTGGTCACCGTGACCCGCCAGATGCTCGGGCGCACGCTCGACATTCTGCGCGGCTGATAAGATCGAGAGGGCGCCCAAATGGCCATCAATACCCCGTTCAACGCCGCGGCCGCCGCCTATGGCAATGCCAGCCGGCTGATCAACCAGGCCGCCAAGCCCAATGCAGACCTGACGGCCACGGCGCCATCGGCGGGCGGGAACTTCGCCGATCTGCTGGCCCAGAATGTCCAGGGCGTGGTCGACCAGGGCAAGGCGGCCGACCAGATGGCCATGGACATGGTCAGCGGCAAGGCCAATGTGGTGGACATGGTGACGGCGCTCAGCGAGACCGAAATGGCCATCGAAAGCATGGTCACCATCCGCGACCGGGTGATTTCCGCCTATGAGGAAATCATGCGGATGCCGATCTAGGCTGTTTGCGCACCCACTGCATGTCACCCCGGCGAAGGCCGGGGCCCATCCTGAGATGTAGGGGAAAACACAGCCGGCGGCGCAGGTCGCGATACCTCGGGATGGGCCCCGGCCTTCGCCGGGGTGACAGCCGGTGGTAGGCTAGTCAGCGAATCGAAGGACGATCATGACCGGCGCAGAAGTGCTCGACATTGCCAGCCAGGGGATATGGACGCTGATCATCGTGTCCATGCCCATGATGCTGGTCGGGCTGATTGTCGGCGTGGTCATCGCCCTGTTCCAGGCGCTGACGCAGATCCAGGAAATGACCCTGGTCTTCGTGCCCAAGATCATCGCCATCTTCGTGACCATGCTGATCACGCTGCCATTTCTTGGCGCCACCATGTCCGGTTTCATGGACCGGGTGGTCGACATGATCATCGTGGGCGGCTGACGCGGTGACGATCAGCCTGGACTGGCTGCCGGCCACCGCCTTTACCTATATCATCCTGTTCGCGCGCATCGCCTCGATGCTCATGCTGATGCCGGCGCTGGGCGAGCAGACCATTCCGGTGCGCATGCGTCTCAGTTTCGCGCTGGCCCTGACGCTGGTGATCTTTCCGCTTTTGAGCGGTGTCATACCGGCCATGCCGCCCAGCCTTGCGGGCATGGTGGGGCTGCTGTTCCACGAACTGGCGGTGGGGCTGATCATCGGCGCCATCGTGCGCATTACCGTGATGGCCACCCAGGTGGCCGGTACAATCGTGGCGTTCCAGACCGGCCTTTCCGGTGCGCTGGCGGCAGACCCCACGCAGGCCGGCGTCCAGGGCGCGGTGTTTTCGAGCTTCCTGTCCTTTCTCGGCATCACGCTGATCTTTGCCACCGACCTGCACCACATGGCGCTGGCGGCGATCTATGACAGCTACATGGTGTTCTCGCCCACCGACCCGCTGATGTTCGAGGATGCGGCGCAACTGGCCGTGCGCGCCGTCTCCAGCGCCTTCTCGGTCGGCGTGCAGATGGCTGCGCCGTTCATCGTCTTCGGCCTCGTGTTCAACCTCGGCTCGGGCATCCTGGCGCGGCTGATGCCGCAATTGCAGGTCTATTTCATCCTGACGCCGGCCAATATCATCGTCGGGCTGCTGCTGTTCGCGATCCTGCTGGCGATGATGATGGGATGGTATCTCACGGCGTTCGAGAACCATCTGGCGATGTGGAGGGGCTAGCTCATGTCGGATGACGCCCCCGAACAGGACTCCAAAACAGAAGACCCTTCCCAAAAGAAGCTCGATGACGCCCACAAGAAGGGCGATGTCGCCAAGAGCCAGGAGGTGACGACCTGGTTCATGCTGCTGGGCTCGGGGATCGTGTTTGCCATGCTCTCTCCCTGGATCAGCAGCCAGCTGAGCCAGTCGCTCAGCCTGATCATGATGAATGCCGACCAGTTCGACGTGGAGGGGTCCGGTTTCGCCGACTTCTTCAACGGAATGGCCTTCGCCATTATCGGCGTGGTGGTGGTGCCGCTGCTGGTGCTGATGGTGTGCGGCGTGCTGGCCAATCTGGTGCAACACCGCCTTGTCTGGTCGGTTGACCCCATCACCCCCAAGCTCTCCAAGGTCTCGCCCATTGGCGGCGCCAAGCGCCTGTTCTCCGCCGATGCGCTGGTCAATTTCGGCAAGGGGCTGATCAAGATCGTTATTGTGGGCGCCATCGTGGTGGCGGTGTGCTGGCCCGAGCGCGACCGACTCGACACGATGATGACGGCCGACCCGATCATGATCCTGATGGATTTCCAGGAGATCGGGATCAAGATCTTCGCCTCGGTGCTGGCGGTGATCACCGCCATCGCGGCTGCCGACTATTTCTACGTTCGCCAGAAATGGTGGAAGCGGCAGATGATGACGGTCCAGGAGACGCGCGAAGAATACAAGCAGATGGAGGGCGACCCGCATGTGAAGGGGCGCCTGCGCCAGTTGCGGCAGGATCGGGCCCGCAAGCGCATGATGGCCGCCGTGCCTGACGCGACCGTGGTCATCACCAACCCGACCCACTTCGCCGTCGCGCTCAAATATGACAAGTCGATGGCGGCACCCAAATGCGTGGCCAAGGGTGCCGATGCCGTGGCGTTCCGCATCCGTGAGCTGGCCAAGCAGAGCGATGTGCCGATCGTCGAAAATCCGCCACTTGCGCGTGCTCTGTTCGCCTCGGTGGAGGTCGACGAGACCATTCCGGGTGAACACTTCAAGGCGGTGGCAGAAGTCATCGGCTTCGTGATGCGCCTCAAGCGGCCGGGCGGCGGCTGGCGGCCGAGCGCGTAGCGTTCCCGTTGTCTGACTGAATCAGGAACGGCGCTCTATCTCCTTGTTTTGTTGCGCTTTCGAACCTCGAAGGTGAAATACACTCTGACTGAAAGCGATCCGGCCCTGGGGCGGGCGTCAAGCCCAAGGGCGGTATGGTCGGAGCGATGGCAAGAACGCCTCCATCCACGGCAAAAAGCCGCTTCGCACTCCCCTGCGGGCGGTCCATTTGCTAGACCAATCCTGATGTCCCGATTCGGGACGGCCCGAATTGCGCTGGAGCAGTAGAACCATGGCATCGACGCCGCTCGGCGATGACAGCTATCCCGAACCGGTCCTGGACGCGGGGCGCGGCGGAGCCGGGCTATGGCGCGTGGTCGTGCTCGGCCTGGTGCTGGTGGTGGTGGCCGTGGTGTTCTCGCTGTTCGGGGACCGAATTCCGTCCGAACTGGTGATGACCTTTGTGGGCGTGCTGGCCGTCGCCGGCGTGTTCTTCCTGTTTGGCCTGGCCGCGGGCCTGTTCCGCTTTGCCGGCAGCGAAGACCGGCGCACGCTCAGCCACGCGGTGGTCGACAGCCTGCCATTTGGCGCCGTGATCGCCGATCGGGAAGGCAAGATCACCTATGTGAACCATCATTATGGCAGTTTCCCCGGCGCCATGACCAATGGCGTGCCGGTGGGCGTGCCGCGCCTGTTTTCCGGCTATGCGGATGCGGGCGAGGCGATCTACCGGCTGTCGCGGGCGGCGCGCGACGGGCGCAGCGCCATCGAAGATATCCGGGTGCCCGGCGGGCTGGGCGGATCGCAGGCCGAGGCCAACCGGGTGTTCTGGTATCGGGTTTCGGTGCGGCCGCTGCCGCAGACCGATGATGCGCGCAAGCCGCTGGTGGCCTGGTCAGTCGAGGACATCACCCGCGATCGCGAGAACAATGAGACCGCGTTCCGCGATCTGCAGCGCGCCATCGATTATCTCGATCATTCGCCCTCGGGCTTTTTCTCGGCCGATGCGCATGGCCGCATTCAATATCTCAACTCCACCCTGGCCGACTGGCTCGGCTATGACCTGGCCGAATTCAATGCCGGGCAACTCGCGCTTTCCGACATCGTGCGCGGCGATGGCGCCTCGCTGCTGATGCGGGGCAGGGGCGACGGGGAAATCCGCACCGAGGTCATCGATATCGACCTCGTGCGCCGCAATGGCACGGCGCTGCCGGTGCGCCTGCTGCATCGCGCCGCGCGGCTGGCCGACGGGGAACTGGGTGAAACGCGGACGCTGGTGCTCGACATGTCGAGTGCGCCGGATACGGAAGAAGAATTGCGCGCCGCCGAAGTGCGGTTTTCGCGCTTCTTCAACGACACGCCGTTCGCCATTGCCACGCTCGATGGCGAAGGCCGTATCGTGCGCACCAATGCGCCGTTCGGGCGGATCTTCCATTGGTCGGGCGAGGACAAGAGCCTCGAATTGCAGCCGCTTGGCGACCTGATCGGCGAGGCCAGCCGGGACAAGCTGGTGCGTGCACTGGCGGACGCGACCGCACAGCGTTCGGAAGTCGAGCCGGTGGACGCGGTGCTCAGCGCCGAAGGCGACCATGCGGTGCGGCTCTATATTTCGGCTTCCGAGGTCAGCGCCGGTTCGCCCGAGCAGGTCAATGTCTATGCGCTGGACATGACCGACCAGCGCAAGCTCGAGGCCCAGTTTGCCCAGAGCCAGAAAATGCAGGCCGTGGGCCAGCTTGCGGGCGGCGTGGCGCACGACTTCAACAATCTGCTCACCGCCATTATCGGTTTCTCCGACCTGCTGCTGTTGAAGCACAAGCCGGGCGATCCCAGCTTTAACGAGCTGATGCAGATCAAGCAGAACGCCAATCGCGCAGCGGGCCTCACCCGCCAGCTGCTGGCCTTCTCGCGCCGCCAGACCTTGCGGCCGCAGGTGCTGGAGCTGCCGCTGATCGTTGACGACCTGACGGTGCTCTTGAAGCGCATGATCGGCGAGAAGAACAATCTCTCCGTCGAGCATGGCCGCAATATCTGGCCGGTGCGCGCCGACGTGGTGCAGCTCGAACAGGTGATCATCAACCTGGTGGTCAATGCCCGCGACGCCATGCCCAATGGCGGTTCGATCACCATTCGCACCGCCAATGTCACCGAGGCCGAGGCGGCGGGGATGAAGTTCGAGGGCATGGTGCCGGCCGACTATGTGCTGATCGATGTCGAGGATACCGGCACGGGCATGAGTCCGGAGGTGCTGGCCAAGATCTTCGAGCCCTTCTTCACCACCAAGGAGCTGGGCAAGGGGACCGGGCTGGGGCTTTCCACGGTCTATGGCATCGTCAAGCAGACCGAGGGCTTCATCTACCCGGTTTCGACCGTGGGCGTGGGCACGACCTTCAAGATTTTCCTGCCGCGCTATGTGCCGACGCCGGAAGAGGCGGCGGCCAAGGCAGCGAGCGCTGCAGCGCCGGCCAAGGACCTCACCGGCCATGAGCGCATTCTCCTGGTCGAGGACGAGGAAAGCGTGCGCGCCTTCTCGGCCCGGGCGCTCAAGGCCACCGGCTACGAGGTATTCGAGGCCGATGGCGGCGAGGAAGCGCTCGAAGTGCTCGAAGACCTCGACTACGAGGTCGATCTCATCATCTCGGATGTGGTGATGCCGGAAATGGATGGCCCGACCATGCTCAAGGTCATCCGCGAGAAGATGCCCAGGCTGAAGATCATTTTCGTTTCCGGCTATGCCGAGGAAAGTGTGCGCCGCGACATCGAGGACGACCAGAGCGTCGACTTCCTGCCCAAGCCCTATTCGCTCGACCAGATCAATTCCAAGGTCAAGGAAGTGCTGGGGCGAATGGACAAGAGCGAGTAGCCAATCGTCGGACCAAGTGGGACATTAGCTGCTGGTCAGGGCGCGTTTGTTCAGCACGTGGTGCTGTCACCCCACCCTCATTCCCTCCCCATCAAGGGGAGGGAGGCGCAGGGCCGAGGCGCCGGTGTTCATCGTCTCCCTCCCCCTTGTGGGGAGGGATCAAGGGTGGGGGTTCTCACCCAAGAGAGTTGAGGTCGTTCAATGACCGTCGTCCCACGCATCGAAGGCCAGGCCGAGCTCAATGTGCTGGGCGAGCCGCTGCAGCCCTGTTCGCATGATCCGCTGACCGGCTATTTTCGCTCCGGCTATTGCGCTGCGGGGGAAGAGGGCGCGGCGGTGCACCTGATCTGCATCGCGGCGACGGAGGCATTCCTCGCCTATTCGAAGAGCGTCGGCAACGATCTCTCGACACCGCGTCCGGAGTTCAATTTTCTGGGGCTGGTGGCGGGCAATCGCTGGTGCCTGGTGGCCGCGCGCTGGGCGCAGGCGCACAATGCCGGCAAGGCGCCGCGGGTGTTCCTGCGCTCGACGAACCAAAAGGTGCTGGACCTGATTCCGCTGGAATTTCTCAAGGCTTACGCGCTGGATTTGAACTAGAGCATTTCCCGTTCTGATTGAATCAGAACGGGAGCTCTATCTCTTTGTTGTGCCACGCTTTCGAACCGCAAAAGTGGTGTCCACTTTTGCTGAAAGCGCTCTAGGGATTCAGCCCTGTTCCGCCGCAAGCAACCGATCCAGGCTCCGGAAACTCATCTCCATGCCCTCGGCCATGCCCGTTGCGGCAACCATGTCGCGATGGGCGAGGGACGTGTAGGTCAGCGTGTTGAGCAGCCTGGTGCCGCGACCGTCGAGTTCGAAAGCGAGCTCGGCGCGATAGGCTGGGCCCATAACGCCGCCGTCGAACACTTCCTGGCTGTCGATATAGCGGATGGCGTCGATCTGGCTGATGTCGCCCGAGACCGCGAGGAAGCCCTCGCCACCGGGGCCGTGCCACTCGAAGCGATAGGAGCCGCCCGGACGGGCATCATAGGCGCAAACCGGCATGGTCCAGCCGTCGGGGCCGGTCAGCCAGCGGCGGATGAGGCTGGGCTGGGTGTAGCAGGCATAGACCAGATGCGGCGGCGCGGTGAAGCCGCGGGTAATGACGATCTGGGTGTCGGTAGGCGTTGTGACCGAGAGGGGATCGCCAAACTGCATCAGGAATGCTCCTAGTTTTTCCCCGCGGCGGCTTCGAGGCGCTGCAACTCGTCGAGGAGATCGTCGAGGCGGCCGAACTGGGCCTGCCAGTATCTGCGATATTCGATCAACCAGCCGGTGGCCTCTGCCAGCGGTTGGGCCTCGAGATGCACCGGCCGCTTCTGGGCGTCACGGCCGCGCGATACCAGGCCGGCCTTTTCGAGCACCTTGAGGTGCTTGGAGATGGCAGGCTGGCTCATGGCGAAGGGCTCGGCAAGGGCCATGACGGTCACATCGCCCTCCTGGGCCAGCCGCGCCAGGATGGCCCGCCGCGTGGGATCGGACAGGGCATGGAAGGTGGCGTCAAGGCGCGCCGCATTGCTCATTGCAGAGGAGTCCGTTACAAAACCATTCAGTTATTTGTACGGTTTTCGCGCTGGCCGGGTCAAGCCGTGCCGCCGGGTATGGGCGTGCCGGGGGCCAAGAGGCCCTCATCGGCCAATGTGCTCCACAGCGCGGCGGGAATGCGGATGTCCCACCAGTCGAGAATGCCGTCCAGTTCGGCCGGCGACCGGGGGCCGGGCAGCACATTGCAGACGGCCGGGTGGGTGAGGGGGAATTGCAGCGCGGCGGCGGGCAGGGGCACGTTGAACGCCTTGCACACCGCTTCGATGGCGCGAACGCGCGCGACGACATCGTCGGGGGCCTTGGCGTAGTTGAACGTGTCGCCTCCCACCAGAATGCCGGAATTGAACGGACCGCCGACCACCACCGAGGCCTTGCGCTCGATGCAGGTGGTCATGAAGGGCGCCAGGGCCGTCTGTTCGAGCAGGGTATAGCGGCCGGCCAGCAGGAACACGTCCCAGTCGCCCAGACCGAAGGCGTCCATGCACACTTCCCACTCGTTGACGCCCAGGCCAATGGCCTTGACGGTGCCGCCGTCGCGCAGCTCGCGCAGGGCCCTGTAGCCGCCGGACGCCAATTGCGCCCAGAGCGGCTTGTTGCCCTCGACGCCATGGGTCGCGGCGCCGATATCGTGGACATAGAGGATGTCCACCTTTTCAAGGCCCAGCCGCTGCAGGCTGTCTTCGTATGAGCGCAGGATGCCATCGTAGGAATAATCGTAGAGCTGGTCGAAGGGCAGGGGATCGACCCAATTGCCCTTGTCCTGCCGGTCGGGGGAGACCGGGGTGAGGCGCCGCCCCACCTTGGTGGAGATGATCGGCCGGGGGCTGGCCTCGCGTACCACCTCACCCACCAGATGTTCCGAGCGTCCCAGACCATATTGCGGCGCCGTATCGACATAGTTGATGCCCACTTCGAGGGCATGGCGCGCCGTGGCACGCGCCTGATCGGCAGGCACCGCCGAGAAGATGCCGGCCAGGCTTGCGCCGCCCAGGCCCAGCGTGGTCATCGCCAGATCGGTCTGGGCAACGCGGCGTTTCTCGAAGCTGCGCGCGGTCATGTCATCCTCCCAAATGCTTGGAAGACAACTGACATGTTAGTTGAACGGAGTAAAGACGGGAGCCGCAGATCGGGTGGCCGTCACCTGTAGCGGGACGGGACTTTTCAATCCTGCCGCCTGCGGGCGGCCCACACGATCAGCGCAATGCCCGCCAATATCGCAAACAGGACGATGGCGAAGCCGGCATAGAGCCAGAATATGTCCATGGTCAGATCTCCAGAGCGCTCCGGAGACCATAGGGCGGTACCGGCGGCGCCGCTTGACGGAAATCAAGGGCGCCGCAGGCGGCTCTAGTAAAGGCCGTTGATGATGACCGGCTTGTCCTCTTCCACCCGCACGGGATTGCGCAGGGGCAGGCCGAACTGGCTTTCCTCGATTTCGAAGACGTCATCGGGCTGGGTGGAAATGCCGTCGGCAAAGCTCAGCGTCGCCGTGCCGAACATATGCACGTGGACGTCGCCGGGCTGGCAGAACAGGTCATATTTGAAGTGGTGATATTCGAGATTGGCGATGGTGTGGCTCATATTGTCCTCGCCCGAAAGGAACGGCTTTTCCCACAGCACCTTGCCGTCGCGGAAGATGCGCGACATGCCCTCGATATGGCGCGGCAGGTTGCCCACCCGCAGTTCGGGGCCGAAGGAGCAGGCGCGCAGCTTGGAATGGGCGAGGTAGAGATAGTTGATCCGCTCGGTCACGTGATCGGAGAATTCATTGCCCAGGGCAAAGCCCAGCCGGCGCGGCTGGCCGTGCTGGTCGATGACATAGATGCCGGCGATTTCCGGCTCCTCGCCGGCATCCAGCGCGAAGGCAGGCGAGGGGATGGGATGGCCGGGATTGACCACGATATGGCCATTGCCCTTGTAGAACCATTCGGGTTGCACGCCCTTCTGGCCAGCCTCGGGCTTGCCGTTTTCCAGACCCATGCGGAACATCTTCATGCTGTCGGTCAATTCACCGGCGGGCTTTTCGCCATTGGCCTTGTGCATCGCGTCGCGCGTGGCGGCGGAGCCCAGATGGGTGAGGCCGGTGCCCGTGACATGGAGATGGGCTGCATCAGGATGGTCGATCGGGGCCAGAAGCCGACCCTCGCGGGCCAGCGCCAGCTTGTCCACGACCTCGCCCAATCCCTTGCCGTCGATGGCCGCCGAAAGACCGCCCTGGCCGGCCGCAAGCGCTTGCTGAACCAGGTCATAGACGGTGGTGACGCCGTTGACGCGGTGCGTCTGCCCCTCGCGGGTGACGGCGACGGCGCGGTTTCCCTTGTCATCGTAATACTGGATCAGGTGCATGGGGCGGTCCTTGGAAATGAAGTTGGCGCATAAAACGTCCCCGGCGCACAACTGTCCAGTCAAAAATCATACTTTTGAAGCGCTGCAGACGCGCGCGACAGAATCGCCCTATCAGCGCAGAGCGCGTCTCCGGTGTCGTTCGGGAATGTTCTCATTTTGTCCCTTGACGGGATCGAAACAAAATGAGAACAAATAAAGCACGGACAGAACACATCAGGCATCAGCCACTCTCGTTGCATGGGCCTCGGGAGCGTGAAATAAGGAGACAGCATTATGGCAGCTTCGCCGCTTCGCGTTGTTGAGGGTGGATCGATGGACAAGGACAAGGCTCTCGCAGCCGCGCTGAGCCAGATCGAGCGGAATTTCGGCAAGGGCTCGATCATGCGCCTGGGCGAAAACGCCGCCATCGAGGTCGAGGCGATCTCGACCGGTTCGCTCGGTCTCGACATCGCGCTGGGCATTGGCGGCCTGCCCAAGGGACGAATCGTCGAGATTTTCGGGCCGGAAAGCTCGGGTAAGACGACGCTGGCGCTGCATGTCATCGCCGAAGCGCAGCGCAAGGGCGGCATTTGCGCCTTTGTCGATGCCGAACATGCGCTCGACCCGGTCTATGCCCGCAAGCTGGGTGTCAATGTCGACGACCTGCTGATCTCCCAGCCCGATGCGGGCGAACAGGCCCTGGAAATCACCGATACGCTGGTGCGCTCCGGCGCCATCGACGTGCTGGTGGTGGATTCGGTGGCGGCGCTGACCCCGCGCGCCGAACTCGAGGGCGAAATGGGCGACAGCCTGCCCGGGCAGCAGGCGCGCCTGATGAGCCAGGCCATGCGCAAGCTGACCGGCTCGATTTCCAAGTCGAAATGCCTTGTCATCTTCATCAACCAGATCCGCATGAAGATCGGTGTGATGTATGGTTCGCCCGAGACCACCACGGGCGGCAATGCGCTGAAATTCTACGCCTCGGTACGCCTCGACATCCGCCGCATCGGCGCGCTCAAGGATCGCGAGGAGATCGTGGGCAACCAGACCCGCGTCAAGGTGGTCAAGAACAAGCTGGCGCCGCCGTTCCGTCAGGTCGAGTTCGACATCATGTATGGCGAGGGTATTTCCAAGACCGGCGAATTGCTCGATCTGGGCGTCAAGTCCGGCATTGTCGAGAAGTCCGGCGCCTGGTTCTCGTGGGATAGCCAGCGATTGGGCCAGGGACGCGAGAATTCCCGCCAGTTCCTCAAGGACAATCCCGAAATTGCGGCCACCATCGAGCAGGGCGTGCGCGAAAGCTCGGGCCTGCTGGGCGAAGTTCTGCTGGTTGCCGGAGGCGAGGACGACGCGAGCAGCGACGATTGATCCTCCCGATCCCATGCAGTGATTTGAGGCACCGGTTCACCGGTGCCTTTTTTCTTGTCTTCTGGACGCTGCAGGCGATGCCGCAATGCTGGACAGGTCCAAGTGCTGCGGGATAGAAAGCCCCGGAAATTAGTTCTTTGGGCGCGGACGCGCCCGCTCGCCATGAAAGCCTCTGCATGACCAGCGTAAACGACCTCCGTTCGAGCTTTACCGGCTATTTTGCCCGCAACGGCCATGAGGCCGTGTCGTCGAGCCCCCTGGTGCCGCGCAACGATCCGACGCTGATGTTCACCAATGCGGGCATGGTGCAATTCAAGAACGTCTTTACCGGCGTCGAAAAGCGCCCCTATTCCACCGCCACGACAGCGCAGAAATGCGTGCGGGCGGGTGGCAAGCACAATGACCTCGACAATGTGGGGTTCACCGCGCGGCACCACACCTTCTTTGAAATGCTGGGGAATTTCTCCTTTGGCGACTATTTCAAGGACCGGGCGATCGAACTGGCCTGGAACCTGCTGACCAAGGATTGGGGCCTGCCCAAGGAAAAGCTGATGGTCACCGTCTATCAGGACGATGACGAGGCGATGGCGTTGTGGAAGAAGATTGCCGGCCTGTCCGAGGATCGCATCGTGCGGCTCGGCGCCAAGTCGAACTTCTGGCAGATGGGCGATACGGGCCCCTGCGGACCGTGCTCGGAAATCTTCTACGACCATGGCGACAAGATCTGGGGCGGCCCTCCGGGCTCGCCGGACGAGGATGGCGATCGCTGGATCGAGATCTGGAACCTGGTGTTCATGCAGTTCGAGCAGCATGCCGACGGTTCGCGCACCGGCCTGCCGCGCCCCTCGATCGATACAGGCATGGGCCTTGAGCGCATCGCGGCGGTGATGCAGGGCGTGCACGACAATTACGACATTGACCTGTTCAAGGCGCTGATCGGCGCCGCGGCCAATGCCACCAATGCCGATGTCAATGGCCCGGGCAACCGCAGCCTCCGCGTCATTGCCGATCATTTGAGGTCGATGAGCTTCCTCATCGCCGAAGGCGTGCTGCCCTCCAATGAGGGGCGTGGCTATGTGCTGCGCCGGATCATGCGCCGCGCCATGCGCCATGCGACCCTGCTGGGTGCTTCCGAGCCGGTCATCCACAAGCTGGTGCCGACCCTGGTGCGCGAGATGGGCCAGGCCTATCCCGAACTGAGCCGCGGCGAAGCGATGATCGCCGAGACGGTGCGGCTCGAGGAGGGGCGCTTCCTCAAGACGCTGGGCCGTGGCTTGCAGATCCTGGAAGCCGAGACCGCCAATCTGGGCGAAGGCGCCGTGCTCGATGGCGCCACGGCCTTCAAGCTCTACGACACCTATGGCTTCCCGCTCGACCTGACCCAGGACGCGCTGCGTTCGCGCAACATTTCGGTGGACCAGGCCGGTTTCGACGCCGCCATGGCGCAGCAGAAGGCCGAGGCCCGCAAGAACTGGGCCGGTTCGGGCGAAGCGGCGACCGATACCGTCTGGTATGGGTTGGCGGATCGGCTCGGCCCGACCGAATTCCTCGGCTATGAGACCGAGACGGCCGAAGGCGAGGTCAAGGCGCTGCTGGTCGATGGCGCCGAGGTGGATGCCATTGCTGCCGGGCAGGAGGGCATCGTGGTGGTCAACCAGACGCCCTTTTATGGCGAGAGCGGCGGCCAGGTTGGCGATACCGGCCTCATCAAGGGCGAGGGGGTCGTGGTCGACGTCCTCGATACCGGCAAGCATCACGGGGTCTTCGCGCATAAGGTGAAGGTGAGCGAGGGCACGCTCCGGCTCGGACAGGCGGTGGAGCTGCTGGTCGATCACGATCGCCGTTCGTCCATCCGCGCCAACCATTCGGCCACGCATTTGCTGCACGAGGCGCTGCGCATCGTGCTCGGCGACCATGTCGCCCAGAAGGGCTCGATGGTATCGGCCGAGCGGCTGCGTTTCGACTTCGTGCACACCAAGCCGATGAGCCCACAGGAAATGGCCGAGGTCGAGGACATCGCCAATGCCATTATCCTGCAGAACACGCCGGTCGAGACACGGTTGATGGGTGTCGAGGAAGCCAAGGATTCGGGCGCCCGCGCGCTGTTTGGCGAGAAATATGGCGATGAAGTGCGGGTGGTCTCCATGGGCGAGCCCACGGGCAATGGTCTGGGGTGGTCGGTGGAGCTGTGTGGCGGCACGCATGTGCGGCGCACCGGTGACATCGGACTGGTGTCGGTTGTCTCCGAAGGCGCCGTGGCCGCCGGCGTGCGCCGCATCGAGGCGCTGACCGGCAATGCGGCCCGTCACCGCGGCAATGCCAATACGGCGATCGTCGCTTCGGCCGCGGGTCTGCTCCGCTCCGGGACGCACGAGGTGCTCGACCGCATCGAGGCGCTGCAGGGCCAGCTCAAGAGCGCCGAAAAGGCGCTGGCCGATGCCCGGCAGAAGCTGGCGCTGGGCGGGGGCGGTGAAGCCGCCGGCGCCAATGAGACCGTCAATGGCGTCACCTTTGTGGGGCGCGTCGTCGAAGGCGTTGCTGCCAAGGACATCAAGTCGGTGGTCGATGCGGAAAAGAAACGCATCGGGTCCGGCGTGGTCGTCATGGTGCTCAAGGGCGATGACGGCAAGGGCACGGTAGCCATCGGGGTCACCGATGATCTGACCAGCCGCTATGCGGCCGGCACGCTGATCAAGTCGGCAACGGCTGCTCTGGGCGGGCAGGGCGGTGGCGGCCGGCCGGACATGGCCCAGGGCGGCGGCCCGGACGGCTCCAAGGCCAATGACGCCATTGCAGCCATCAAGGCGTTGATCTAGGCGCACAGTCATAGCTGCAAGCAGGGCCCCGGGGTCAAACCCGGGGCCCTGCTTTTTGGGCTATTGCCCGATGCGGAAGAAGAAGATGCGCGGCTTCCAGCGGATGGGCGTCTTTTCCGTGAGAACATTGAGCAGCCCCGCCCCGACCACGATCAGCATGCCGATGATGGCAATCCAGTCGGGATATTCGCCGAAGAAGAGTGCGCCGAACAGGATGGCCCAGATCAGCTGGCTATACTGTACCGGCGCTATCAGGTTGGCCGGCGTCTGCTTGCTGGCCTGGATCAGCAGCAGGCCGCCCATGCCGCCCAGAAGGCCGATGCCCAGCAGCACGCCGAGCTGGGCAGGTGTGGGCAGCACGAAGGTCGGGGCCATGAGCGCGGCATTGACGATGGCCGAATAGAGCACCTGCAGCCCCACCAGGCTTACGCGGCGCTCCTTCTGGGCCACGTGGCGCAGCACGGTGGTGGTGATGGCGCCCATGACGGCGCCGAGCATCATCACGAAGTGCCCGGTTTCCAGGGCGCGCAGGCCCGGCCGGATCACCAGCACCACGCCCATGAAGCTGATGAACAGCAGCACCCAGCGATGCAGCGCCACGTGTTCGCGCAGGACCAGCACCGAGAGCAGCGTGACGAAGAGCGGGGTGGTAAAGCCGATCGAATAGACATCGGCAAAGGCGATGTGGGTGAAGGCATACATCACGCAGGCGGTGCCGGTAATGGCGGTCAGGCAGCGCAGATGCACCAACCAGGGATGATGCAGCTTGTAGGCATCGCGCCAGCGCTCGCCGCGCTTGGTCAGCATGGCCGGAATGATCGAGAAACTGGTGGTGAAAAAAGCGATCTCGAAGACCGAGAGGGCGGGGCCCGTGGCCTTGATCAGCGCATCGGCGACGGAAAAACTGGCATAGGCCAGAAAGGCAAGAACGACGCCGAGGGGCATCAACATTATCCAAATCAGAAAGGAGCGGACTCAAAGGGAGGTGTACACACCATAAAGGCCCGGCCGACGTCCGTCATTGGGACAAAACGGGGATTTGCACCGGCGCGGTCAAGGCTCTGCGGCCGATCCCGCTATGTGTCCAGGGGCCCAGACGACCAGAAAGCGATTCTTCTGTCGGTGCGGAGGTTTTCGGGCCAGACTGGCAGACAATCGCCGCGGGCCGCATGGCAAGTCTGAACCGACCGTTCATGCTGGCTTCATCGTCGGCGTGGCCAAGTTGCGCGCGGTCGCCGGGTCGTGGCGACGCCAAGTTTCTGGAGGGCTATTTTGATGAAGATACTGGGCAAGGCGATAATGGGTGCCGCTTTGGCGCTGGGGCTGGCATTTCCTGCCGCTGCGGCCGAAAAGGCCATCATCGTGCTGGATGGATCGGGCTCGATGTGGGCGCAGATCGAGGGAGAGGCGCGCATCACCATTGCGCGCGAAACGCTCGCCTCGGTGCTGGCCGAACTGCCGGCCGATCTCGAACTGGGCCTGATGACCTATGGGCATCGCGAAAAGGGCAATTGCGCCGATATCGAGATGCTGGTCGAGCCCGCGGCGGGCAGCGGCGCTGCCATTGCCGCGGCGGCGGACGAGATCAATCCCAAGGGGATGACCCCGCTCAGCGACGCGGTGCGCATGGCCGCCGAAGCGCTGCGGTTTACCGAGGAAAAGGCGACGGTGATCCTGATCACCGATGGGCTCGAGACCTGCGAGGTCGATCCTTGCGCCCTCGGCAATGAACTGGAATCTCAGGGCATCGACTTCACCACGCATGTGCTCGGGTTCGGACTCTCGGACGAGGAGGGGCGGCAGGTCGCCTGCCTCGCCGAGAATACGGGCGGGAAATATCTCTCGGCGCAGAATGGCGACGATCTGGTTGCGGCGCTGACCGAAACCGTCGCCGAGGTGGCACAGGCCGCGCCGGAGCCTGCGCCTGCGCCGGAACCAGAGCCCGAACCGGCGGCGCTCGAGACCAATTTTACCATCGAAGCCGTGCTGGCCGAAGGCGGCGAGCCGCTGACCGACGCCAATGACGATGGCTTTGCCTGGACCCTGCGCCAGGGCGAGGAGAGCATCGACTACGGCTATGACATTCCGAGCAGGTTTGTCGAACCGGGCGAATACGAGCTGGAGGTGCGTTATGGCGAGGCTGCCGTAACCCTGCCGGTCAGCGTGTCGGCGGACGAACTGGCCGCCCCCTATGTCGTGCTCAATGCGGGCGTGGTGGTCCTGCGGGCTTTTGCGGCTGAAGGCCAACCCGTCAGCGATGGGGCTGCGCTCAATGTCTACTATCCCGGCGGCGACACCTATGGCTATGGCGAGGGCACGTTCCGCATTCCCGCCGGCGAAATCACCATCAAGGCCAGGGTTGGCGAAGGCGAGGTTTCCGAGACCTTCACCCTGGCGGCAGGTGAAACCGTCGAGAAGGACCTGATTGCCGGCGTCGGCCTGGCAGTGGTCAATGCCGCCTATGTCGAGGGCATGGCGGTGGAGGACGGCGGCATGGCCGTAAATGTGTTCAAGGCCGCCAAGGCGATCGATGGATCGCGCGAGGAAGTGGGCTATGGCTACGGCCCCGGCAATGAATATCAATTGCCGCCGGGCGACTACGTTGCGGTGGTGCGCATGGGTGAAGCCTCGGTCGAAGTTCCCTTCACCGTGGCCAGCGGTGAGCGGGTGGAGGTGATGGGCATTCTCGAGGCCGGGGTCGTGGCCCTGACCATGCCCGAAGCCGATGCGTTCAACCTCTATGCGGCCAAGAAGGACATTCAGGGCAATCGTGCCGAAGTCGGCTACGGCTATGGCGGGGAATACCAAACCACCCTGCCGAGTGGCGACTATGTGGTGGTCACCCGCTATGCCGATGACAGTGTCACCGAGACCCCGTTCTCGGTGACAGCCGGGGAGCGGACCGAGGTCACCGTCGAAAAGGGCGCTGCCAAGTCAAAGACCAAATAGGTCAGGCCGGACGGAATGGAGAAGGGCGCCCCGGTGGCGCCCTTTTTTCGTCAGTCGTCAAAGCTCACATCGCCGCCGCTCGATGTATCCACATCGCGCTGCTGCGGATTGCCTTCGACCTCGATATCGCCACCGCTGGAGGCCGCGGCGCGAACCCGCTCGGACAGGCGGGCGCTGATATTGGCGCCACTCGATGCCTGCAGATCGCCGGACTTTGCCTCCAGGGCGTCGGCGCTGATATCGGAACCGCTGGACGCGTCCAGGTTGATCGTTTCGGCGGTGCCCGAGACGGAAATGTCCGAACCGCTCGACGCATTGGCATCAAGCTGACGCAGCCGGGCGTTTTCGAGGGTAATGTCGGCGCCGCTGGACGCATCGAGTTTAAGAGTGTCCGCGGCAATGCCGTTGAGCGTGATGTCCGCGCCGGAACTGGCCGATGCCGCGTGCAGGGCAGGCAGGGTGATGTCCAGCGTGACCGCATTGCCGCTGTTGAACAGCATGCCGACCAGGCCGCCTTTCAGGATGAAATCGAGGAAATTGCTCTCGATGCGGGCGACCAGCACGCCGTTCTCGACCCTGAGGTCGAGATTGTCGAGGGCATCGGCGCTGCGCGAATGGGCGCGGATGCTGAAGCTGTCCGCCAGCGACACATTGGCATCGAGGCCGGTGGCGATGTCCACGCCGGTAAAGCCGGACAGATCGAAGGTCTTTTCCTGGGCCTGGGCAGAGCCGGACAGGGCGAGGCCGGCAAGGCCGGCGGCAAGCAAGGCGTTCCTGGTTTTCATTGATGCGTCTCCCTCTATGCGCTCAATGGGAGATGGGTGCGCGCCTGCCAGGTTCAAGCACCGCCGGGGCGGTGAATTTGACGGCGCCACCCTTGATAGGCACATCGATGTGACCTAGAGGGCAACAAAAAAGCCGGGGCAGATGCCCCGGCTTGGTCTTTGGCAGGCCGGCTGGCTTACGCCATGGCCTTCTGCAGGTTCTGGTCAATGGCATCGAGGAAGCCCAGCGTGGTCAGCCAGGGCTGGTCCGGGCCGACGAGCAGGGCCAGGTCCTTGGTCATCTTGCCTTCCTCGATGGTGTCGACGGTGACCTTCTCCAGCGTCTCGGCAAACTTGGCCAGTTCGGCATTGTTGTCGAGCTTGGCGCGGTGGGCGAGGCCACGGGTCCAGGCGAAGATCGACGCGGTCGAATTGGTCGAGGTTTCCTTGCCCTGCTGGTGCTGACGGTAGTGGCGGGTGACAGTGCCGTGGGCGGCCTCGGCTTCCACGATCTTGCCATCGGGCGTGGCGAGAACCGAGGTCATCAGGCCCAGCGAGCCGAAGCCCTGTGCCACGATGTCGGACTGCACGTCGCCGTCATAGTTCTTGCACGCCCAGACATAGCCGCCGGACCACTTGAGCGCCGAGGCGACCATGTCGTCGATCAGGCGGTGCTCGTACCAGATCTTCTTGGCTTCGAACTTGTCCTTGAACTCGGCGTCGTAGATTTCCTGGAAGATGTCCTTGAAGCGCCCGTCATAGGCCTTGAGGATGGTGTTTTTGGTGGAGAGGTAGACCGGCACGCCGCGGGCGAGGCCGTAGTTGAAGCTCGAATAGGCGAAATCGCGGATCGAGTCGTCGAGATTGTACATGGCCATGGCGACGCCTGCGCCCGGGGCCTGGAACACTTCGTGCTCGATGACTTCGCCATCTTCGCCGGTGAACTTGATGGTCAGCGTGCCCTTGCCGGGGAACTTGAAGTCGGTGGCGCGGTACTGATCGCCAAAGGCATGGCGGCCGACGATGATCGGCTGGGTCCAGCCCGGCACCAGGCGCGGCACGTTCTTGCAGATGATGGGCTCGCGGAAGATCACGCCGCCCAGGATGTTGCGGATGGTGCCGTTGGGCGACTTCCACATCTTCTTGAGCTTGAATTCCTCGACGCGCTGCTCGTCGGGGGTGATGGTGGCGCACTTGATGCCGACGCCATGCTTCTTGATGGCATTGGCGGCGTCCACGGTCACCTGGTCATTGGTGGCGTCGCGGTTCTCGACCGAGAGGTCGTAATATTCGATCGGCAGATCGAGATAGGGATGGATGAGCTTGTCCTTGATCGCCTGCCAGATGATGCGGGTCATCTCATCGCCGTCGAGGTCGACGACCGGGTTGGCGACTTTGATCTTGCTCATCGAATTGCTCCCTTGCAAATGCTGTTTCGGGCCCTTGGCCGAGTTCGGCCGCCCGTATAGCACCGCCAGCGCAAAGCGCAAAGACGGGCTCGGCAAGGGGCCTTGCCGGATAGGGCGGAGCTATTTCGGCGGCAGCGACTTTACGAAGGCGTGGGCGCGGTCGATCCATTCGCCGAGCGCGAAATCCTCCTCGATCGCGTCGCCAGAGACCACCACGAAACCCGTCATGGTCTTGCTGCCCATGGTCATGATGCCGGCGCCGGGCAGGGCGAGGGCCTTGTCCATCCCTTCCTTGCCCACGCGCACCAGCAACGAGCCGTCCTTCATCGGGCCCACCAGCATGTTGCCCTCGAGCATGAAGGCAATGCCACCGAACATCTTCTGCTCGCGGATGGCGGCATTGGGCAACAGGTCCCGGATGCGGTTTGCCAGCTCCTCCGACGCCATGCTCATCTGTGTGTCTCCGGTCGGTAGGCGGAATGGTGGGGGATGTGGTCGTCGATCAGGTCCCAGCCGGCCTGGCTGCGGGCAAAGATCAGCTGGTTGGGCACGTACCAGTCGTTCTGGCCGGCAAAAAGACCCACCGGAACGATGCGGAAGGCTGGAGCACGCGACGACTCGGCGAAGATGGTGGTGCCGCATTCGGGGCAGAAGTGACGGGTGAAGTTCGCCCCCGAATCAGCTGGCCGCACGAAGCTTTTGGTTGCTCCGGTGACTTTGGTTGCAGCCACTGGGAACAGAACGATGGAGGAGTGTCCGCTGCCCGACGCCTTCTGGCAGTTCTGGCAGGCGCACTGGAACATGGAGACCGGGCGCCCCTTGATGGCGAGGGTGACCGCGCCGCAATCGCAGCTGGCCGCGAGATCGAGTTCAGGCAGGTCATGGGTGCTCATGGGCGGCAGGCTGGCATGCGGCTCGCGGGGCCGCAAGCACTGCTTGCCAAGTGGCGTTCGCAGGGTGACAGTGCCGCGCCCGGGGAGGGACCATGGCGCTGCATCCCGATTTTCCATTGACGACCGACCGGCTGCGCCTGCGACCCTTCACCCGGGGGGATGTCGATGCGGTATTCGGCTATCGCGGTCGTGAGGATGTGGCGCGCTATCTCTTCGACCCGCCGCTCAGCCGCGAAGAATGCGCCCTGGCGATCCAGCAGCGCACCGCCCAGACCGGCTTTGCCGAGGAGGGAGATCGGATCGTGCTGGCCGTCGAAACGCTGGACGATGGGAAGCTGGTGGGCGAGGTGTCGCTGATCTGGCGGTCGGTGGACGCGCGCCAGGGCGAGATGGGGTGGATTTTTCATCCGGCGTTCCAGGGGCGGGGTTATGCCAGCGAAGCCGCCAATGCCATGCTCGACCTTGGCTTTACCGGCGGCGACCTGCATCGCATCTTTGCCCGCTGCGATGCACGCAACGAACCCTCCTGGCGCCTGATGGAGCGCCTGGGCATGCGCCGCGAAGCGCATTTCCGCGAGCACGCCCTGTTCAAGGGCGGGTGGGACGAGGAATTCTACTATGCCATCCTGCGCAAGGAATGGCTCTCGCTCCGTCATTCCGTCGCCGACTGAGGGGCCGTCAGCACACCGTCAAATTGGCAAGATATTCTCCCGTTCCGCAGGAACCGGACTCGGCCAGGCACGTTTCCGGCTTGGTGCGTTCGGGATGCTGGGAGGAAGCCGGATCATGTCGTCATTGCGTCTGCCTGTGGAAACCGACCGCCTGCTCCTGCGCCCCTTCGAACGTGGCGATATCGAGGCGGTCGGCCGCTACCACATATTGCCCGCCGTGCAGCGCTACATGGTGCGCCCCACCCGCTATATCGAGGATGTCGCTGCCGCCATCGCGATCATGCGCAAGCAGGTTGAGCTGCACCGGCCCGGCGACACGCTGACCCTGGCCATGGTGCGCAAGGGGGACCACCAGCTGGTCGGGCAGGTGAGCCTCAACTGGTCCGACGCAACCGCGGGGCAGGGCGAGGCCCGTTTCGCCATCGACCCCGCTGAGAGCGGCAAGGGCTATCTCACCGAGGCACTGACCGCGCTGTTCGACCTTGCCTTCGATCATTTCCGCATCCACCGGCTGATGGTACGCTGCGATGGGCGCAGCCATCATTCCATCAAGCTGATGCAGAAGCTCGGCATGCGGCTCGAGGCGCATTATCGCGAACACGCCCTGTTCCAGGGGGAATGGGACGAGGAGCTGCATTTTGCCGTGCTCGACCGGGAGTGGCGCCCCAGCGCCAAGGTACACCACCTGCCCGTGCGTGACCGCGTCGCCTGATTTGCCCGAACGCCGCATTTGGGCTATGTCGCCGCCAGTTTCAGCGGATTGACGGCATATGGCAGGCACCGACAGCTCACTTCCCATCACCCTGGCACCGACTCCGGCCATTATCCTGTGCGAGCCGCAGCTGGGTGAGAACATTGGCGCCGCCGCCCGTGCCATGGCCAATTTCGGGCTTTGGGACCTGCGCCTGGTGCGCCCGCGTGACGGCTGGCCCAATGAAAAGGCCATCGCCTCTGCGTCGCGCGCCGACCATGTGCTGGAGCGTGTCCGCGTTTTCGAAACCCTCGAAGAGGCCATGGGCGATCTGACGCTGGTCTATGCGACCACTGCCCGTTCGCGCGATATGCAGAAAGAGGTCTATGGGCCGGAAGAGGCCTCGCAAGCCATGGCCGCGCATATCGGCACTGGGCAGAAGGCGGGCCTGCTGTTCGGTCGTGAGAAGTGGGGCCTGCTCAATGACGAGGTGGCCATGGCCGATGCCATCGTCACCCTGCCGGTGGAGGCCGCCTTTGCCTCGCTCAACATCGCCCAGGCGGTGCTGCTGATGTCCTATGAGTGGCGCCGGACCAGCGAGGCGGGAAGGGCATTGCCCTTTGGCGACAATCTGGCGGAGGCCGCGCCGCGCAGCGAATTGGTTGGCCTGTTCGAGCATCTCGAAGGCGTGCTCGACCAGACCGGGTTCTTCACCACGCCGGACAAGCGTCCCAGCATGGTCAACAATCTGCGCACCGCGCTCACCCGCGGCCGTTTCACCAGTCAGGAAATCCGCACCCTTCGCGGGGTGATCTCCTCCATCGACCGCCGCCACGAGCGGCCCAATCCCAACCGGATGAAGAAGATCGAGGACACCGGGGCGGAGGAGTAGCGCAGCCTTCTGAGATCACCTTCCACCCGGCAATCACGTCGGGCAGAAGAGGTTCATCTCTTTCCCCTTTGACCCTTCATCGCCGAAATGCGATGAGCGATGCACCATGAGTGCACCCGCCCCTTCCGAGCCCTCCAAGCTCGCCTTCACCTATATCGGTTTCCGCTTTTTCTGGCTGACCACGCTATTGGTCAGCTTTGCGGTGCAGATCATGTCGGTCTCCATCGCCTGGCAGATCTATGATGTCACCGGCAATGCCTTCCTGCTGGGGCTGGTGGGGCTCTGCCTGTTCCTGCCGGCGCTGCTCCTGATCCTGGTCACGGGCCTCACCGCCGACCGCTTCAACCGGCGTGGCATCATGGCGGTGTGTCTCAGCGTCGAATTGCTCTGTGCGCTGGGTTTCCTGGCCCTTGTCAATGTCGAGGCGCATGAGGTCTGGCCGATCTTCGTCATTCTCGTCGTCCTGGGCACCGCCCGGGCCTTCTGGGGCCCCGCCGCGCAATCACTGGCGCCAAACCTGGTTCCCCCCGAAGCCCTCTCGAACGCCATCACCATCAACGCCTCGGCCTGGCAGTTCGCGTCCATTACGGGTCCGGCCGCGGGCGGGCTGCTCTATGGTCTCTCGCCCAGTTTCGCCTTCGGCACCGGGGCGGCGCTGCTGATCTGCGCCGTCGTGACCGTGCTCCTGATCCCGCGTCCCGCCCGGCGGGAATCGCATCAGGCGACGAGCCTTGAAACCATGTTCGGCGGCTTTCGCTACATCTTTTCCAACAAGGTGGTGCTGGGCGCCATTTCGCTCGACATGTTCGCCGTGCTGATGGGCGGGGCCGTGGCGCTGCTGCCGGTCTATACCAAGGATATCCTGCATGCCGGCCCGACCGAGCTGGGCCTCCTGCGCGCCGCCCCGGGCATGGGCGCCATCGTCATGGCCTTGTGGTTGACCCGCTTCCCGGTGCGCGACCATGCGGGCAAAATCCTGTTCCTGTTCGTGGGCCTGTTCGGGGCCTTCACTGTCGTCTTCGGCTTCTCGACCACTGTCTGGGTGTCCATACCGGCGCTGGCGCTGGTCGGCGCCTCGGACATGGTCAGCGTCTCCATCCGCGAGACCATCATGCAGCTCTGGACACCCGAAGAGGTGCGCGGGCGCGTCAATGCGGTCAATTCCGTCTTCATCGGCGCCTCCAACGAGCTGGGCGAGTTCCGCGCCGGCACGGTGGCGCATCTGCTTGGGCCGGTGCCTGCCGTGGTCATTGGCGGTTTCGGCGCCATGGCCGTGGCCGTTATCTGGAGCCGCATCTTTCCGCAATTGCGCGAGCAGCGGCATATCGACAAGCGCATGGCCTGAGCCTGGTGCCGCCGACTTGACCGCCGTCAAGACGGCAAGCCCTCTCGCGCATCAAGCTCGTCAGGCATCGTCAACCGGGGCCGCGTGGTCCCTGGATCGGTGCGTGATTGACGAGGAGGCTCAATTGCGACGAACAAGTCTGGCCATCGCTGGCGTTATGCTGGGAATGATGGCGAGTGCATCCATTGCCCAGGATACCGGGATTGGTTCCGATGCGTACACGGCCGCCTGCGCCGTCTGTCACGGATCGGACGGAAAAGGCGGCGGCGAATTCGCTGACATCCTGACCGTGAAGCCACCCGATCTGACGGTGCTGCGTGCCAATAATGACGGCGTGTTTCCCTATCTCGATGTCTTCCAGGTCGTGGATGGTCGCACAACCATCCGTGCCCATGGGACATCCGCCATGCCGATCTGGGGAAACACCTTCAAGCAGGAGATCGGTGAGTCTGCCGGGCCTTTCGGCTCCGAACTCCTGGTGCGCGCCAGGATCACCGCCCTGGTGGACTATATCGAGTCTATCCAGCAATAGCGGCAAAGGGCGCGCCCCGGCGTGCCCTTCGTCCTTGACTCCCCGGCCTCGGCCCTCTAAGACGCGGCCACCTATTCCGGCCTTCGGGCCCATAGGCGCACCCGGGATTCTCTAAAGGGAGTCTGTCGGTCCTGGTGAAAGCCAGGGCAGAGGAGGGCGCGATCCATTCAACCGGTCCCTGGGACGCATGGCCTTTTCCAACGAAGGGTCTGCGACCGTTCGGGGCCAAGCTTATGAAAAGGATACGCGATGTCGAAGCGTCATTCCGTAAAGTACAAGATTGACCGCCGCCTTGGCGAAAACATCTGGGGCCGTCCGAAGTCCCCGCTCAACGCTCGTGCCTATGGCCCCGGCCAGCACGGCCAGCGCCGCAAGGGCAAGCTGTCGGACTATGGTCTGCAGCTGCGCGCCAAGCAGAAGCTCAAGGGCTATTACGGCTCGATCACCGAGAAGGGCTTCCGTCGTCTCTATGACGAAGCCAACCGTCGCAAGGGCGATACCGGCGAAAACCTGATCGGCCTGCTCGAGTCGCGCCTGGACGCCATCGTCTACCGCGCCAAGTTCGTGCCGACCGTGTTCGCTGCCCGTCAGTTCGTCAGCCACGGCCACATCCTGGTCAACGGCAAGCGCGTCAACATTCCGTCCTACCAGGTCAAGGTCGGCGACAAGGTCGAGATCCGTGAGCGCTCCAAGCAGCTCACCGTCGTTCTCGAGGCCGTTCAGCTCGCCGAGCGTGACGTTCCGGACTATGTGGAAGTCGACCACAACAAGATGACCGCGACCTATGCCCGCGTCCCGACCCTGTCGGACGTGCCCTATCCGGTCCAGATGGAACCGAACCTGGTCGTCGAATTCTACTCGCGTTAATCGCGACGACGAAGCTACCGAATTGGAAAGGGCCGCTCCTTGGGAGCGGCCCTTTTTTTGCCGGGTCGAAGGTTGCCCATACGGACACCGCCTCGGGTCCAAGCACGCTCTGTTGTCCCTGCAAGCGCGGTTCCGGCCTCGGACGTTGTCGCAGGTCGCTCCAGCAATTGGCGTTCGTTTGGGCTGGTGCTCGGGGCGGGCCACGGACGGGCAGGTGTGATGGGCGGCTCCCACCAACACCAACAAACAGGCCGCCCCGAAGGGTGGCCTGTTTCGTTTCGAGGGACCTAGATGGTCGCTTCTTCGCCAAGCTCCTCCTTGATGGGCATCTGGTCCTTGGGAATGAAGCTCTCGAAGCGCTTGAGGCGCATATAGATCGACTGCAGTTCCACGATGGTGGTCCAGGCCCGGGCAAAGAACTGGAACGAGCTGGCCACCTGGCCGAAGGCCTGCTGGACCTGCTGATAGATGCCCAGGGTGATCGTGCCGGCCAGGATCGAGGGTGACAGGGTCAGGAGTGGCACATAGCCGGCCACCTGAAGGTAGGCGTACCGCGCCAGGTTGAAGTAGGTGTAGTGGAAGTACAGCCGGAAGTAGTTGCGCTGCACGTTGGCGAAGAGCTCGCGGAAACTGGGGGGCGCGGCGCGCTCCTCATTGTCCTCGCCATAGACCAGCTCCTTGCGCAGGGCCGCTTCCACCTTCTGGTTTTCGAAATTGAGGCCAGGCAGGCGAATGCCCACGATCCACAGCAGCCCCGTGCCAAAGGCGGCAACGACCAGCGCGACCCACACCAGTCCACCGGGGACGTCGCCAAACACCGGCAATTCGGTGATGTGCTGCGACAGGCCCCACAGGATGGGCAGGAACACCACCAGCGTCAGGAGCGAGTCCAGGAAGCTCGTGCCAAGGTCTTCGACGATGGAGGCGAAGCGCATGGTGTCTTCCTGGACGCGTTGCGCTGAGCCTTCCACGGTGCGGACCTTGCGCCAATACTCCATGTAGTAGGAGGTCATCGCCTTGCGCCAGCGGAACACGTAGTGCGAGTTGAAAAAGGCCAGCATGACCAGGAAGATGATATTGGGCAGCAGCACCGCCATCAGGGTGATCACATAGGGCCAGTAGGTCTCCGGCGCGACCGAGCCCGGATTGCTCAGGGCGCCCTGCAACACGTTGAAGAAGCCGCCTTGCCAGTCGTTGATGAAGGCGCTGAGCTGGACCTGGCTATAGGTCGCCAGGAACAGCACCGAGCTTCCGACCACGCTCCACCAGTACCATTCGTTGCGCTTGTAGAAATACCAGAAGGCACAGAAGGCCGCCGTGCAGAGCAGGATGTACCAGTATTCCCAGATGCGCGATCCATTGAGAAAATTGGTGTCCTCGGTGACACAGTTGGCGGCAACGGCCGCCGCCTCGGGAATGGCTGCCTGTTCGGTTGCTGGCGCCGGTGCCGTCGGGTCCGTTGCCTGTGGGCCGCCTTCGGGGGCAGGCAGGGCGTTGGGATCAGGCGCGACTGGTGTTTCGGCCATGGGCACCTGGTCGGGCGAGCAGATCGCCGGGGCCAGGAAGCGATCGATACTGATCACGCCGCGCACGGGTTCTCCGGCCAGCTGAAAGATCAGCGTGGTCAGCAACATCCACAGGACGGCCGAGGAGAAGAAGATTTTCGGATCGGGGAAGAAGGAGCGGAACACCGGGAGACTCCAGGGTGTCGAAAGGGTGGTGTCATCTAACTGTGGCAAACGGCTTAAAACAAGGACGGGAAGTTAAGCTTTGGTAAGGTTCTGCCGTTGTCCCCCGGGCGTTCTTGCGTTCCGTCCGCAGGCGCTGCAGTCGAGCCCGATCCCAAACAAGAAAGTGGCACCGGCCTTCCCATCCGGCCACGGGGACGGTATCAGCTACGCAAACGTTCCAAAGAGAGTTTCGCCATGACCTCGGTGATGGAAGCCCCCGCCAAGGCGGACGACGACGCCGACACCGGTGCCCACCCGATCTATGCCCATGCGCCGCGCTCGGTGGAGTTCAACAAGCTGCGCAAGCGCCTGATCCGCAATACCCGCGAGGCGCTGGACAAGTTCGGCATGGTGCGGCCGGGGGAGAAATGGCTGATCGCCCTGTCCGGCGGCAAGGACAGTTATGGCCTCTTGGCGCTGCTGCTGGATTTGAAGTGGCGCGGCCTGCTGCCGGTCGAACTGCTGGCCTGCAATCTCGATCAGGGGCAGCCGAACTTTCCCAAGCATATCCTGCCCGAATTCCTGACCGGGCTCGGCATCGAACACCGCATCGAATACCAGGACACCTATTCCATCGTCACCGACAAGCTTCCGGCCGGCGCGACCTATTGCTCGCTCTGCTCGCGGCTCAGGCGTGGCAATCTCTACCGCATCGCGCGGGAGGAGGGGTGCACGGCGCTGGTGCTCGGCCACCATCGGGACGATAGCCTTGAAACGTTCTTCATGAACCTCTTCCATGGCGGCAAGCTCGCGGCCATGCCGCCCAAGCTGGTCAATGACGAGGGCGATCTCGAAGTGCTGCGCCCCCTCATCTATTGCGCCGAAGAAGACCTGCAGCGCTTTTCCGATGCAATGCAGTTTCCCATTATCCCTTGCGACCTCTGTGGTTCGCAGGACGGGTTGCAGCGCAATGTCACCAAGGCCATGCTGACCGACATGGAACGCGCCATGCCAGGGCGCAAGGATGTGATGATCCGCGCGCTGGGCAATATCAATCCCAGCCATATGCTCGACCCGCGCCTGTTTGATTTCGCGGGCCTTTCCTTCAAGCCAAAGGACGCCTGACGCCATGAATATCGACCGCCTCGCCGCCATCCTGAAACAGGCTGCGCAGGAGGAGATCATGCCGCGCTTCCGGCGGCTGGACGAAGGCACGATCAAGACCAAGACCGGCGCATTTGACCTCGTCACCGAGGCCGATGTCGGCGCCGAGCGGGTCATCACCGCCGCCATCAATGCGCATCGCCCCGATGCCATCGTCATCGGCGAGGAAGCGGTTTCGGCCAATCCGAAATTGCTCGATACCAATTTCGAGGATCGAATCGTGATCTACGTCGATCCCGTTGATGGCACTGCCAATTTTGCCGGCGGGCTGCCGCTCTTTGCGGTCATGGCATCGGTGGTTCAAAATGGCGAGACGGTTGCCGGCGTGATCTATGATCCGGTGGGCGACGACGTCGTGATGGCCGAACGCGGCTGCGGCGCCTGGCAGGTCTTTCCCGATGGCCGCACGCTGCGGCAGACCTTTGCTGCGGCAGTGCCGCTGGCAGAAATGGGGGGCCTTGCCTCCACGGCCTTTCTCCCGCCGGAACAGCGCCGCGCCGTCATGGGCAATCTGAGCCAGGTCAAGATGACCGCGAACTATCGCTGTGCCGGGCACGAATATCGCTATGCGGCCGGCGGCAATGTGCATTTCATGATGTATGCCAAGCTGATGCCCTGGGACCATGTGGCCGGTGCGCTGATCATGCGTGAGGCGGGCGCGCATGTGGCCAAGTTCGATGGCTCGCCCTATCGCCACACCGATCTGGATGGTGGCCTGCTGGTGGCCTCGGACGAGGAGAGCTGGAACGCGCTGCGCCGCGAGGTTTTTGCGGTCTAGGATTGTCGAAGGGCGCGATGCTGGTTCGTCACATTGGCAGTGACCACAGGAGAACCATATGTCCTTTCAGGCCTATCTCGACGCCGTCGAAACCAAGACCGGCAAGACGCCGCGCCAGATCGTCGAAGAAGCGAAGTCGAGAGGTTTCGATGATCCCAAGGTCAAGGCCGGCCAGATCCTGGATTGGCTCAAGGCGGATTATGCCCTGGGCCGCGGGCACGGCATGGCGCTGGTGCATGTCATCAAACGCGGCCCCGAGATCGACCTGAAACATGTCGGCACCGCCGGTGTGCACCGGGATGAGAGCAATATGCTCTGGCTCGACGGCGCGGCAACTAGGCCGCGCTGAGGGCCCGCGCTGCTGCCTCGATCGCGCCTGATCCGTGGGGGATGCCCAGCGCGCACAGCCCTGCCTCCATGGTGCCGAGCACACCCATGACCATATGGGCGTTGACGTGACCCATATGGCCGATGCGCAGATAATCGCCATAGGCCGGTTCCTGCGGCAGCGCCATGCCAAGGCCGATGCCCAGCGTCACCCCGGCTTCGGTCTCGAGCCAATGCCGCAGGCGGCCGGCGCCGCCATTGGGAATGGTGGCGGCGGTGACGGAATGGCCGCGTGCCTCCGGCTCGGCCACGTTCAGCCCGATCCCCGAGCCGTCCGCGCCCCAACTGGCAAAGGCCGCCCAGATGGCACCGGCCAGCCGCTTGTGTCGTGCCCACGCGGCCTCCAGGCCTTCCTCGTCGAGAAGCATCTTGAGCGCTTCGTGCAACCCGTAGAGATGCTGGGTCGGTGGCGTGCCGCCGAAATACTGCCAATAGGCTTCGGCATGGACGCGCGGGGTGATGCTCCAATAGGGCGTCGCCAGGTCGGCTTGTTGCGCGGCCGCAAGCGCCTTGTCGGAGAACCAGAGCAGGGCCAGCCCCGGCGGCAGCATCATGCCCTTCTGGCTGGCCCCGATCAGCACGTCGATGCCCCAGTCGTCCATGCGCAGCTCGTCGCAACCCAGCGAGGCAATGGCGTCGACTGCCAGCAGCGCGGGGTGGTCCGCCGCGTCGATGGCATTGCGGATGGCGGCCAGGTCGTTGCGAGTGCTGGAGGCCGTATCGACATGGGTGACCATGACATATTTGATCCGCCGGTCCTTGTCCGCCCTTAGGGCCTCTGCGATCCGGACCGGATCGGCGGGCCGACGGCCGAAGTCGAGCAATTGCACGTCCACGCCCATCCGTGCTGCCGCGTTCGCCCAACCCATGCCGAAGACGCCACTGGCGATGGCCAGCGCCTTGTCGCCGCGCGAGAACATGTTGGTCAGCGCCGCCTCCCAGCCGCCATGGCCGTTGGCGATGTAGATGGCGGCATGGTGCCGCGTGCCCGCCAGCCGCTTGAGCCCGGCGAAGACGGTGTGGGTGATCTCGATGATGTCGCCCTCATAGATATTGGGCGAGGCGCGATGCATGGCGTTGAGCACCCGGTCGGGAATGACCGAGGGGCCCGGAATGGCGAGATAGGTACGACCGGCGGTGAAGGACATGGAGAATCCAGGAAGGCGGGACCGGGTAAGACTATCCGGCCGGTTGGCTCTGGCAAGCGGGGCGTGTGCATGGCGGCTTGCCACGACTCATAAGTCTGTGCTTATGTGTTGGTCATGAGCGAAACAGAAATCTTCAAGGTCCTGTCCGACCCCACGCGCCGCGCCATTCTCGAGCGGCTGGCCGCCGGCGAGATGACGGCCACTGACCTGCGGGAAGGCTTTGCCATCACGCAGCCGGCGATGAGCCAGCATCTGGCGGTGTTGCGCGGGGCGGGGCTGGTCACCGAGCGTCGCGCCGGGCGCTATGCGCATTACCGGGTCGACCCGGAGGGTTTCGCGCCGCTGCATGGCTGGCTGGCGCGCTACAAGGCCTTCTGGCCGGGCCGCATAGAGAACTTGAAGGACGTTCTGAGGGAGATGGATCAATGAGCGACGAGGACGAAATCGTGTTCGAGACGGCTCTGGACGCCCCGCCCGAAAAGGTCTGGCGGGCGCTGACCGTGCCCGAATATCTCGAGCGTTGGCTCGATCGGCCCGCCAATACCGAGATCGACCGTGTGGCGTCGGATGAGAACCGCTCCCTCACCTATCGCTGGCGCGAAGCGGTTCCCGGCGCGGCGGGGCCAGAAGAAAGCTTCGTCACCTTCGAACTCACGCGACAGGCGGACGGTGGCACCTGGTTTCGCCTGACGCACCGGTCGGCCGCCGCTCCGGTGGCAGCCAACACCAATGAACCGGGTCCTGCGACGCTGATGCGCGCCGCCTGACCGCTTCGTCACAAGCCCACACCGACAGAGCCCAAGGAGGTCGCCGATGCGCGATATGATGCAACTCGTCCCCATGGTCGTTGAAAATTCCAGCCGGGGCGAACGCGCCTTCGATATCTATTCGCGGCTGTTGCGCGAGCGGATCATCTTCGTCAACGGCCAGATCGAAGACAACATGGCCTCGCTGGTCAGCGCGCAATTGCTGTTCCTCGAGGCCGAGAATCCCAAAAAGCCGATCTATCTCTATATCAACTCGCCCGGCGGCGTGGTGACATCGGCGCTGGCCATGTATGACACGATGCAGTTCATCCGCGCGCCCGTCGGGACGCTGTGCATGGGCATGGCAGCTTCGGCGGCGACACTGATCCTGGCGGCCGGCGAGGCCGGGCAGCGCGCCGTCCTGCCCAGTGCCTCGATCATGCTGCACCAGCCCTCAGGCGGGTTCCAGGGCCAGGTGACGGATATCATGATCCATGCCGAGGAGAGCCTCCGGCTCAAGCGCCGCACCAATGAAATCTACGCAAAGCATTGCGGCCGGAGCTATGAGGAGGTCGAGACTGCGCTGGAGCGCGATCGCTTCATGGCTCCCGAAGAGGCCAGGGCCTGGGGCCTCATCGACCATATCTATGCCGATCGCTCCCAATTCGAGCTGCCCGCGACCGATGGCGAGGCCTAGCTGGTCATCCCAAACGACGGACCACGCGGCCGGGCCGCGTGGTCGCGATCACAGGATCGACGCAGACGCTAATGCGCCTCCATCACCGGTTCGCCCTTGGGCCCGGCATATTGTTCGCCGACGCCGAACAGGCGGCCCTTTTCGGCAATCAGGATGAACACCAGGGCTATCGCGCCCATGGAGAAATAGCCCGCGGCGGCCGGTATGGTGGTGCCGTTGAAGAGCTGGCCGATATAGCCCCCGATCAGCGCACCGCCCACTGTCTGGATGAAGCCGAAGACCGAGGCAGCCGTGCCGGCGACCGCGCCCAGCGGCTCCATCGATAGCGAATTCATGTTCGAGGCGGACCAGCCGAAGGAGAACATGATGATGCACAGAAGGCCGAAGAACAGCCAGAGCGGCAGGAAGCCGGAAAGCGCAAAGGCCAGCCAGATGCCCGACACGCCGGTGAAGGTCAGCATGGCCCCGTGCGACAGGCGCCGCATACCCAGGCGCCGCACGACCCGGGAATTGGTGAAGGACGACACCGCCATCAGCCCGGCCATGGCGGCAAAGGCCACCGGGAAATAGACGCCCAACCCGTAGATATCGACATAGATCTGCTGGGACGAGCTGATGAAGCCGAACAGCGCCCCGAACAGGAAGGTGCCGGCGAGGCCATAGGAGATGGCGACGCGGTTGGTGAAGACGATGCGGAAGCCTTCGACAACGCCCTTGAGGCTCAGGGGGCGGCGCCGGTCGAGCGGCAGGGTTTCGGGCAGGCGGAAGAAGGTCCAGAGCCAGAAGGCGAGGGCGAGCGAGCCCATGAAGATGAAGATGGCCTGCCAGGGTCCGGTCAGCAGCAGGATCTGCCCGATGCTGGGCGCCAGGACGGGAATGGCCATGAACACCATGAAGACCAGCGACATGACCTCGGCCATCTCGCGGCCCGAATACCGGTCGCGCACAACGGCGGTGGTGATGACGCGCACGCTGGCGGCGCCCAGGCCCTGCACGAAGCGCAGCACCAGCAACATGGTGAAGCTGGGCGCAAAGGCAGCCGTGATCACGGCGATAATATAGAGCCCGATGCCGGCCAGCAGCGGCGCGCGGCGGCCGAAGCGGTCGGTCAGCGGGCCGAAGGCCAGCTGGGCCACGCCCATGCCGATCATGTAGGCGCTGATCACGAACTGGCGCTCGTTCTCGTTCGCGACATTGAGCGCTTCACCCATATAGGGCAGGGCAGGCAGCATCACGTCGATGGCCAGCGCATTGAGCGCCATGAGCGCGGCCATGAGGGCAATGAATTCAGGACGGGAGAGGACCCGCGTAAAATGATCGGACATGTGTGAAACTCGTCAAAGCCGAAAGGAGTCCGGCCGAAGGAATTGGCCGGACCATGAACCTGTTGCTTTCGTTTGGCAACCCGTCAATCGGCAATAGCCGATGGACGGGTCAGGCCAGCTTGAGCGCGAAATTGGCGTCGCTGCGCTCGTTGATGGGGATGTGAACGGCGGCCGAGGCCAGGCCGAGCAGGATGCCGAGATACCAGACCAGGTCATAGGCACCGGTCAGGTCATAGACATAGCCGCCCAGCCACACGCCGACAAACGAGCCGACCTGGTGGCTCAGAAAGGCGATGCCATAGAGCATGCCCATATAGCGCGGGCCGAAGAACAGGGTCACCAGCCCCGCCGTCAGCGGCACTGTCGAGAGCCACAGCAGCCCCATCACGGCGGCGAAGGCATAGGCCGTCACCTCGCTCACGGGCACCAGCAGGAAAGCGGCGATGGCGATGGCGCGCAGGAAGTAGATCGACGCCAGCAGCATCTGCTTGGGCAGGCGGCTGCCGAGCCAGCCGGAGAGGAGCGAGCCGACAATGTTGAACAGGCCAATGACCGCAATGGTCCAGCTGCCCACTTCAGGCGACAGGCCGCACTGCACGAGATAGGCGGGCATGTGCACGTTGATGAAGGCCAGGTGGAAGCCGCAGACGAAGAAGCCGATCACCAGCAGGCGATAGGACCCGAAGCCCCAGGCGCGGGACAGCGCCTGCATGAAGGGCAGGTCGGCCTGGCCGGGCACCGACTCGGTGCGCCCGCGCAGGGCTGCCGACAGGGGAATGATCAGCAGCAGCAGCACGGCGATATAGACGAGCGCCATCTGCCAGCCGAAGGCGGAGATGAAGCCCTGGCCGAGCGGGGCGAAGATGAACTGGCCGGCCGAGGAGGCTGCCGTGGCGATACCGAAGACAAAGCTGCGCTTTTCGGCCGGCACGACGCGCCCGAAAGCCGCCATGACGACGCCGAACGAGGCAATGGCAATGCCCACGCCGGTCACGACGCCGGCCGTCAGCGTCATGGTCAGTGTATCGGGGGAGAAGGCCATGCCCAGAACGCCGAGCGCATAGATCACGCCACCCACGGCCAGCACGCGGCCCGAGCCATAGCGATCGGCCATGCCGCCGGCAAAGGGCTGGGCAATGCCCCAGACCAGGTTCTGGATGGCCATGGCCATGCCCCATTGCTCGCGGCTGAGCCCCAGATCGGCGGTGACCGGCAGGGTGAACAGCCCGAACGAACCACGGGTGCCGAACCCGATGGCGGCGATGATGCAGCCCGCGATGATGACGAGCGGCAGGGGAACGACAGGGCGTGCGGCAGTGACAGTCATGGCGGGAGTCCCGGGAGGATTGGGTGCACAATCTACGCCCGGCGGGTCATCACGCAAAGCGATAATAGCTTATGGCGTCGATCAGAATTGGTGATGGGTGCCGGTCGGTCCAAGTGCCCCAATGTAACACCAATGCCGTCCTCGGGCCTGACCCGAGGACTACTCGCAACAGCCGCATCTACCTAGAACGGCCCTCGGATCAAGTCCGAGGGCGGCGCGGGGGATGGGGTGAGGGCGGGGCAAAAAAGAAAAAGGCCCAGTCGGTTATGACTGGGCCTTCCGAAATTGATTCCGTGTCAGCGCGCGATCAGGCGCTCTGCTTGACCGTCACGCCGGCCTGCTGCAGATGCGTCTGCAATTCGCCCGACTGGAACATCTCGCGCACGATATCGGCGCCGCCGACAAACTCGCCCTTGACGTAGAGCTGGGGGATGGTCGGCCAATTGGTATAGGCCTTGATGCCTTCGCGCAGTTCGTCGCTCTCGAGCACATTGGCGCTGGAATAGTCGACGCCGAGATAGTTCAGGATCTGGACGACCTGGCCGGAAAAACCGCATTGCGGGAAATCCGGCGAGCCCTTCATGAAGAGGAACACGTCGTTGTTCTTCACCTTGTCGTCGATAAAGGCGTTGATATCGGTCATGGGCGGAGCCTTTCGAAAGTCCGGGTTCAAGGGCCGGCTGAATGCGCCCTTAAATAGGATAGGAGCCGGGCGCTGTCGAGTGCGGCACGATTGCTACAGCCGGGCCTTCACCCAGGGGTGATCGATGAGGTCATCGACGGTGTCGAATTCGATAGCCTCCCATCCGGCTTGGCGGGCGCCTGCAACGACGGGTTCGGAGTCGTCGAAGAACAGAGGAGGTTCCTGACCGGTCCCGATCCGGTCGTCGACGAACCGGTAGAATTTCGGGTCGGGTTTGCGGACGCCGATCCGCGCCGAATAGAAGATGTCGTCGAACAGATCGCCCAGGCCGAGCACCGACCAGAGCCAGTGTGCCCTGAGATGTTCCTGGTTGGTAGCGACATAGAGACGGGCATCGCCGCTGGCCCGCAGTTTTCGAACCACCTCGAGCACGGGGTGATTGAGGTTGGAGTCCTTCTCAAGCCAGTATCGCGCAAAGGCCATGGGACTGCCCTTGTAGCCGAGAGACGGCAGACGCCGCTCCAGCGCATCGATGAAGGCCATTTCGCCCACAATCACCTTCTTGAGAAAGATGTCGAAGGTGAACTCCTGTCTCAGGCGATCGGGATCGACCCCTGTGTCCGCCAGCAGGTTCTTGTCCCAAGGTACGACGCGTTCGGGGTTCGAATGGTAGCCATTGATCAGCACCCCATCGACATCGAAGATCACCGCACGGGTCATGGTGTCGTTCCCGGGGCGGTCGTCTTCAGCGGGTGGCGGATGCCCTTGCCCTCCATGGGCTCACCACGGAACCGGGCGATCACATGAAGATGGGTGTGGCTGACGGTCTGGCCGGCCACTTCACCCACATTCCAACCGAGCGTGAAGCCGTCGGGCCGCCTTGGTGCAAGCGCCTGCCGCGCCCCATCCAATGCGGAAGGCAGGTCGGCCCATTCGGTGGCCGTCATTTCGAAGGGTGAGGTGCTGTGCCGGCGAGGAATGACCATGGCCGCGTGGGGCAGGGCGGGATCATGGCTCATCAGCACGTAGAACTGGCCGGTTTCGAAGACCGGCGCATCCGCGAGCAGGCCGTTGTCCATGCAGAACCGGCAGGGCGCAGCGCTCATCTGGCACGCGCCGGCATGGCGCCGAGTCCGTTTAGCACGTCGGGCGGGATGCGCAGGTCACGGATGACTTCGGTGTGCCGGCGGAAACCGATCAGCTCGCGTTGCACGAAATAGGCCCAGACGGCCTGCCTTGCCTCGGCCAGCCAGGTCTCGCGGTCATTCCCGCTTTCCAGTCCGGCTATGGCCTTGATCACCCGGCGCTCGGCCGCGCTGAGTGAGGAGGCGCGCTCGGCCTGGATTTCATGATCGATGGCGGCGGTGCCGGCCTCGGGCCGCACCATGCGGATCAGGTCGAGCGAGTCCCGCAGGCCCGACACGCGATTATTCCGGCACGCTGGTCTGGAGGGCCAGCGCATGCAGCGCGCCGCCCATGTCGCCCTGCAGGGCCGAATAGACCAATTGGTGCTGCTGCACCCGGCTCTTGCCGCGGAAGGCCTCGGAAATCACGGTGGCGGCATAGTGGTCGCCGTCGCCCGCCAGGTCGCGGATTTCTATCTGGGCATCGGGCAGCGCGGCCTTGATACGGCGCTCGATCTCACTTGCGTCCATGGCCATGTTCTGTCTCCCGCTGGTCAATAGAGCGGCGCGGGCACTGCCCGGCCGATCTTCTTGATATGGCATGCGGAAGAGGACGCTTCAACCGGTCCCCTACTGTGCGGCTGGCGCCTCGTCCTCGGGGACGACTTCGACCCCGATGCAGCATTCGGCATCGGATCGGGTGGCGAAGTTGGCGATGATGAAATCGACTATCGGCCGGGCCTGTTCTGCCTGGTCGGTGGCGTAATAGCAGTCCAGCGTATAGCCGCGGCCATTGGCGACGGTTTCGGTGTGCACCACGGTCAGCGGCATGCCCATGCTCGACTCGGGGCTATTGCCGTCATAGATCAGCGCGGTTGCGTCCTGGTAAGGCGTGGTGCCTTTGCTGCCCATCGCAAAGCCCGGCATGATGTCAGACCAGGAGGCCGCCACCGCGCCATCGTCGAGGGCACCCAGCGCCCCCTCGGCGGTCCAGCCGGTGTCTTCCGCCGGCACCACGCGCATGTCGCATTGTAGCGGGGCTGCCGGGTGATTGATGGTGACCGGGTCTTCGCCCCCGCCGGACGCCACCATGGGCTCGGGAAAGATCAGCGTGTAGGGCAGCGTCGGCAATATCGAGCGGGTGATGTTGACACTCTGGGCGGCCGCCAGCGTCGGGGAGAGAACAAGGCCAAGGGTGGCAAGGGCCACCACCGAAATCTGCTTCATCATCTTCTCCTGCAAGACGCATAGTACCGAGGAGAGCAAAGCGACCCAAACAACGGCGATCATAAGGCAAGGCGGAGGCTTGCCCATGGTTATGAAGCGGGCCCGGCCGCCACAGCCAGGCCCGTCAGCAATAGTCGTGGCGGTCACGCCGGACTGCGGCGGGCGCTCAAAGGCTCGGTTCGCCGCTCATATAGCTGGGGAACCAGCTTTCATGCGCGCCCTTGAGGGTCGCTACCGCCACCGGCTTGGCGGCGCCCAGGGTCAGCGTGGTGCCGCCCGTCGTGCCGATCCAGGGTGCGAAGATGCCGAGCGCCTTGGCCTCTTCCCACAGGGCGGCGATCTCCTCGCCCTGCGGATCGAGGTTCAGCGTCACCAGATAACGCCCCTGGTCCTCGCCGAAGAAGGTGAGGATCGGGTCATTGCCCTCGACATCGGTGACCGTGGCGCCGATGCCGCCGGCCATGGCCATTTCGGCCAGGGCGACGCCCAAGCCGCCATCGGAAAGATCGTGGCAGGCGGTGACGGCACCCGAGCGGATCAGCTTGCGCACGAAATCGCCGGTCTTCTTCTCGGCGGCAAGGTCGACATGCGGCGCATCGCCATCGCGGCGGTCAAAGAGGTCGCGCAGATAGACCGATTGGCCCAGATGCGTCCCCCGCTCGGCCGGGCCGCCAATGAGCAGGATGGGCTGGTTTTCGGCGACAAAACCGATGCCGACGCTCTTTTCCCATTCGGGCAGGAGGCCCACGCCGCCAATGGTCGGGGTCGGCAGGATGCCGCGGCCATTGGTTTCGTTGTAAAGGCTCACATTGCCCGAAACGATCGGGAATTCCAGCACCCGGCAGGCTTCGCCAATGCCCTCGATGGCCTTGACGAACTGGCCCATGATTTCGGGGCGTTCGGGATTGCCGAAATTGAGGTTGTCGGTGGCCGCCAGCGGCTCGGCACCGGTCGCGGTCAGGTTACGCCAGCATTCGGCCACCGCCTGCTTGCCGCCCTCGAAGGGATTGGCCTCGCAATAGCGTGGATTGACGTCAGAGGAGAAGGCGAGACCCTTGGTCTCGTGCCCATCGACGCGGATGACACCGGCATCGCCGCCCGGGCGCTGCATGGTATTGCCCTGGATCAGCGTATCATATTGCTCATAGACCCAGCGGCGTGACGAGCACTGGTGCCCGCCGACCAGCGCCAGCAGCGCCTCGGCAACATCCATTTGCGGCACGTCATCCTTGGCGAGCGTGGCAGGTGCCTTGGGCTCGGTCCAGGGTCGGTCATATTCCGGGGCCTCGTCGCCCAGTTCCTTGATCGGCAGATTGGCGACTTCGTCGCCCTGCCAGATGACGCGGAAGCGCAGGTCGTCGGTGGTGTGGCCGACGGTGGCAAAGTCCAGCTCCCACTTCTCGAACACCTTGCGCGCTTCGGGTTCCTTTTCGGGATGCAGCACCATGAGCATGCGCTCCTGGCTTTCCGAGAGCATCATTTCATAGGCGGTCATCCGCTCTTCGCGCACCGGCACCTTGTCGAGGTCGAGCTCGATGCCGAGATCGCCCTTGGCGCCCATTTCCACGGCCGAGCAGGTCAGGCCCGCCGCGCCCATGTCCTGGATGGCGATGACGGCGCCGGTCTGCATCAGCTCGAGGCAGGCTTCGAGCAGGCGCTTTTCGGTGAACGGGTCGCCGACCTGGACGGTCGGGCGCTTTTCCTCGATATCGTCGCCGAATTCGGCCGAGGCCATGGTGGCGCCGCCGACGCCATCGCGGCCGGTCTTGGCCCCGAGATAGACTACCGGCAGACCGACGCCTTCGGCCTTGGAATAGAAGATCTTGTCGGTATCGGCGAGGCCCGCCGCGAAGGCATTCACGAGGTTATTGCCGTTGTAGCGCGCGTCGAATTCCACTTCGCCGCCCACCGTCGGCACGCCGAAGGAATTGCCATAGCCGCCGACGCCGGCGACCACGCCATTGACCAGGTGCCGGGTCTTTTCATGCTCCGGGGCGCCGAAGCGCAGCGCGTTCATCGCCGCCACCGGCCGCGCGCCCATGGTGAAGACGTCGCGCAGAATGCCGCCCACGCCGGTCGCTGCACCCTGATAGGGCTCGATATAGGAGGGGTGGTTGTGGGATTCCATCTTGAACACCACCGCCTGGCCATCGCCGATATCGACCACGCCGGCATTCTCGCCCGGCCCCTGGATGACGCGCGGCCCCTTGGTTGGCAGGGTGCGCAGCCATTTCTTCGAGCTCTTGTAGGAGCAATGCTCGTTCCACATCGCCGAGAAGATGCCCAGCTCGGTATAGGTCGGCTCGCGCCCGATCAGGTCGAGGATCTTCTGGTACTCGTCCGGCTTGAGGCCGTGGCTGGCGACCAGTTCGGGAGTGATGGCGATGTCGTTGCGAAGGGTCATCAATGGGTCCGGTACGGGATCGTCGGTGGGGGCGACTAGGCGACCTGCTTGAGCACGGACGCAAACAGCGCCCGTCCATCGTCGCCGCCATGGGCGGCTTCGATCAGGTTTTCCGGGTGCGGCATCAGGCCGAGCACGTTCTTCTGTTCGTTGAGAATGCCGGCGATGTCGTTGATCGACCCGTTGGGGTTGGTGCCCTCGGCATAGCGGAAGGCGACGCGGCCATCGCCTTCGAGGCGCTTCAGCGTCTCCGCATCGGCGAAATAATTACCGTCATGATGGGCCACCGGGCAGCGGATGATCTGGCCCTGGGTGTAGCCCCGGGTGAAGTCGGTATCGGCATTGACCACCTCGAGCTTGACCTCGCGGCAGACGAATTTGAGCGAGGTATTGCGCATCAGCGCGCCGGGCAGCAGCCCCGCCTCGATCAGGATCTGAAAGCCATTGCAGACGCCCAGCACCTTGGTGCCCGCGGCGGCGCGTTCGCGCACCTTGTCCATGATGGGCGAGCGGGCCGCGATAGCGCCGCAGCGCAGATAGTCGCCATAGGAGAAACCGCCGGGAATGACGATCAGGTCGGCCTCGGGAATGTCCGTGTCCTGGTGCCAGACGACGGCCGGCTTTTCGCCCCCGATCTTGGTCAGCGCCGCGATCATGTCGCGGTCGCGGTTAAGGCCTGGAAACACGATGACAGCGGCCTTCATCGGTCAATCCTCATCTCTGTCAGGGGTGCGCGTGGCCCTTGTGGTGAGTCTTGTCCGAAAAGGCAAGGGTCTCCCGCGCCGCTCCGCAAAATTTGCCTGCCAATCCGGCGCAATTGTGGGAACCGGCGCACGGCTCCAACGTTGCTCTCCCGTGTTCCCGCAGGGAGGAATGACCATGCAACCCCAGACCCCAGCCGATGGCAAACCGATGACCGTGCGTGGCGCGGACGGCAAGCCGCACCTGGTGAGCGATCTCGACCGCAAGCCGCGCCCGGCACCGCTGCCGCGCGTGCGGCCCATCGTGCCGCCGATCTTTCGCGCCCCGGATTGACCGCCAGACCATGGCGATCAGTGAAATGGGCCGGTCGCTGGACCGGCCCTTTCCTTATTCGGCGGGCACCGTCTTGGACGATGTCTGCCGCCGCGCGCCGGGCAGGTGGGCCCAGCCCGGACGGGTGAACAGGAATTTCCCGATGCCCAGCCTCTCGGTGATCCACCACAGGGCCAAGGGCGCGGTGATCGCGACGAGCATGGTCAAAAGGCTCAGCATATTGGGTTCATCGACCCCCAACCGCAGCAGCAGGATGCGGGCTATGCCCATGGGCAACACGAAGGCCACATAGACGACCAGCGATTTCGATCCCAGCCAGCGCAGCCAGTCCATGGCTGGCAGGCGTGCGAGCAACGCCGCAGTCACGCAGATGGCCGTCGCCCCGGCCAGCGCGAGGATCAGGTGCAGGCCGGGCAGGGCGCCCCAACCCATTTCGATATGCACCGGATCAAGCCGGAACCCGGGCGAGAACACCATCATGGCGTTGACAATGGCCCACACCGTCAGAGCGCCCAGCGCGGCCAATACATGATCGGCGGCCCAGTCGGCCAGCCGGAACAGCTGCCGCGCGAACACGGACCCAGCGTAGAAATAGACGAAGTACTCGGCGAACTGATCGACGAGGTAGCTGCCAGTGTGGATGCTGCCCATCTGCAGGATGGCGGCAACGGTCAGCACGACCCAATGCGGCGCCGTCACTTCATGCAGGATCTTGCTGACAAGGCCGAAGAGCGCGAGCATGTAGATGAACCACAGCACGCCATAGGGCTCGACCACGGCCCAGGCCAGCGATGCCCCTGCACCGCCCGGATCGCGGCCCACAAGCGCTTCCTTGAAGAGAATGTGGATGATGGCCCAGAGGGCATAGAAATAGAAATAGTGAACGACGCGCCGGTCGGCATAGGCCTTCCAGGGACGGTCGATCACCTGGCCGAGGAACAGCCCCGACAGCAGGAAGAATTCGGGCATGCGGAACGGCATGGCGAACGCGATGGTCCAGTGCAGGAACCCGGTCTGCCCGGTATCCTCGCCCACGCTGGCCGCGCAATACATGATGACGACGAGAAAGATGGACAGGCCTTTGGCCATGTCCACCCAGGCGAGCCGCCGCGTACCGATTTCCATCATCCCTTGCCTCCCGCCTGTTGGTGCGGTGCAGCATAGGGGCAAGTCCTTGCCAACCCCATCAAAGGATAGGGTCAGCCTTAAGGAAAATGCTTAATGGGTAAGGATTGGCTGAACAGCCAATCAGACCGGCACGGAGGCGTAAGCTGCAAACAGCAGGCCGAGCGAGGCAAAGAACATGACGGAGAGAGCGAGGGTCTTGCGCATAGTGGTACGGTCCTGCGCCTGAAAGCGGCGCGAATTGGTTTATAGCCGTGAGGCGTTAATTTGAGATTTCGACCGAGTAGTTTTCGATCACGGTGTTGGCGAGGAGCTTGTCGCACATCGCATTGATCTGGGAACGCGCGGCCTCCGCGTCGGTTCCCTCGATCTCGAGATCGAATACCTTGCCCTGCCGGACGCCGGCGACACCAGCAAAGCCGAGGCTGGCGAGCGAGCCCTCGATGGCCTGGCCCTGGGGGTCGAGAACGCCGTTCTTGAGCGTGACGATGACGCGCGCTTTCATGGCCGCTTTCCCCAAACCTACTGCACCAGGCGCGGACCGGTGGTCAGCGCATTGTCGTTTTCAACCAGGATGCCCAGGCGCTGGGCAACTTCGCGATAGTTTTCGACCAGACCGCCAAGGCCCTCGCGGAAGCGGTCCTTGTCCATCTTGTTGCGGGTCTTGATGTCCCACAGACGGCAATTGTCGGGGCTGATCTCGTCGGCCAGCACGATGCGCATCAGGTCACCCTCATAGAGGCGCCCGCATTCGATCTTGAAATCGATGAGCTGGATGCCGACACCCATGAACAGGCCCGTCAGGAAGTCGTTGATGCGGACCGCCAGGCTCATGATGTCGTCGAGTTCGGCCGGGGTGGCCCAGCCGAAGGCGGTGATATGCTCTTCGGAAACCATCGGGTCGCCCAGGGCATCGTCCTTGTAGCAGAACTCGATGATCGAACGCGGCAGGCGGGTCCCAGGCTCGAGGCCCAGCCGCTTGGCCAGCGAGCCGGCGGCGACATTGCGCACGATCACTTCGAGCGGGATGATCTCGACTTCCTTGATCAGCTGCTCGCGCATGTTGATGCGGCGCAGGAAGTGGGTCGGGATACCCAGATCGTTGAGCTTGGAGAAGATGAACTCGGAAATGCGGTTGTTCAGCACGCCCTTGCCATCGATCACTTCATGCTTGGCGCCATTGCCGGCGGTGGCATCGTCCTTGAAGTACTGCACCAGCGTGCCGGGCTCGGGACCCTCGAACAGGATCTTGGCCTTGCCTTCGTAGATTTTGCGTCGACGGTTCATGGCGAATCCGGTGCCTTGGAAGGGGAGGGGGTAAGTTGGGCGCTTCATGCGCCAGAACGGCACAAAAAAGCAAGGGCTTTCGTCCCGGGGATCCTCGCGGGTCATGCCGTCGCAGCCCCGTGCGAGCCGTTGATTTGCGGGCGCGAACCGCCTATGTCCACATGCGAAAGCCGATTGGACGGCAGCAAAGCCAAGTGGGAGTGACCATGAGCGGGTTCGACGAACGCAAGAAGGGCCAGGAAGCCAAGTTCGCCTTCGACGCGGAAAAGAAGTTCAGGGCGGAAGCACGCCGCAACAAGCTTCTGGGCCTGTGGGCTGCCGAACTGATGAGCCTGGAAGCCGACGCCGCCAAGGCCTATGCCGCCGAAGTGGTCGCTTCCGATTTCGAGGAAGCTGGCGACGAGGATGTGTTCCGCAAGGTGTCCGGTGATCTCAAGGCCAAGGGCATTTCCATCTCCGACGATGTGATTCGGGAAAAGATGCTGAGCCTGATCGCTGTCGCCAGCGAGCAGATCGCCTCTGAAGGCTGAACTTGCCGCAGGAATTGAGAAAAAGCCCCGCCAGGAAACTGGCGGGGCTTTTTTGTGTGTCGTGGCGTCCCGTGCTATAGGGTTTTTCATGGCCAAACCTGAGACGATCAGCATTGATGTCTATCCCTGGGCGGCTCCTACGCCGGAGCAGCGCGCGCAATTTGACGCTCTACCGCTTGAGGAAAAGCGAGGGATGATCCGACGGGCCATCGCTGACGGTTTTGATAGCGGTCCGTCCGGCAAGTCGATCGACGATATCATTGCCGAAGCCCGACAGGGCGTCCGGCATGCGTCATGAGATTTCGCGCGCTGCGGAAGCCGATCTAAAGGACATATTTCTCTATACTCTAGAAACCTTCGGATCGCGTCAGGCACAGCGCTACCTGCGCGATCTCGGCGCGGTTTTCGAAATGCTCGGCGACTTCCCCGAATTGGGCAGAACCTTCGAAGCAGACAGTCGCTCCTTCATCCACGGCTCGCATATCGTGATCTATCGAGTCGAAGATGACGTTGTGCTCATAGGGCGTGTCCTGCATGGAGCCCGGGATCGGTCAGATCCCTAGGCTCTCCTCAGCCACATCGCCATGCCGATGGACGCCGGCATCACCGGCTCGAAACCGTATTTGGCATAGAGGTGCTTCGCGTCGCCATCGGCAATCAGGCTGACATAGGCGCCTTCAGGCGCCTCGGCTTTCAGCCGCTGCACGAGCGCCGCCATGATCGCCTTGCCCAGGCCCTTGCCCTGGTGGGCCGGCTCGAGGGCGATATCGACGACCAGGAAGGCCGTGCCGCCGTCGCCGATGATGCGGCCCATGCCGACCACTTCGCTGCCCATGTGGACCGACACGCCGAACCAGGTGTTCGGCAGGCCCTTTTCGGCCTGCTCCCGTGTCTTGGGGCTGAGGCCGGACGCCACGCGCAGGCGCAGGTAATCCTCGATGCCGGGAACCTCCGGCACAATCTCGTAACCGTCCATCACAGCCGCTGCATCAGTCGCGTGAACATCAGCAGGCCCTCCGGCCAGGGTCCGTGGCCGGAATGCACATTGATGTGCCCGGCATTGCCGGCCTGGTGGAAATCCGAACCCCAGGCGCCGGCATAGTCGGCCGCGCATTCGAGCGAGCAGAACGGGTCGCTGTCCGAGATCACCAGCAGAGACGGAAAGGGCAGGGGATCGCGCGGCACGATGCCGAACGCCCGCGCCTCCTCGGGCACGTCCTTGTTGCTCTCGATATCGGGCGGGGACACCAGGAACGCGCCCCTGACCTTGCCTTCGGGGAAGCGCGGCGCGGCCTGCACCAGGGCGATGCAGGCCAGCGAATGGGCTACCAGCACCACCGGCCGCTCGGCCAGCTCGACCGCCTTGACGATGGTGTCGGTCCAGTCCTCCGGATCGGGATCGTCCCATTCGGCCTGCTCGACAATGGCGGCGGTGGACATCTTCTCGGCCCAGCGCATCTGCCAGTGCCCCGGTCCGGAACTGCCCAGTCCCGGCAGGATCAGGATGTCAGCGTCGGCAATTCTCATGCGCCGAACACCCGCGAAAAGATCGTATCGACATGCTTCAAATGATAGCCATCATCGAACATGGCGTCGATTTGCTCGTCGCTCAGAGTCACTTCCGGGTCATCCTTGAGGTTCTGGGCAAACAGGCCGGCGCGATCGCCGCGGTGCTCCCAGACCTTCATGGCATTGCGCTGCACGGCCGCGTAGCTGTCCTCTCTGGAGTAGCCGGCCTGGGTCAGCGCCAGCAGCACGCGCTGGGAATTGTGCAGGCCCCCCAGCAGGTCGAGGTTCTTGCGCATGTTCTCGGGGTAGACCACCAGCTTGTCGATGACGCCGGTCAGCCGCGCCAGGGCGAAGTCGAGCGTGACCGTCGCGTCCGGCCCGATCATGCGTTCGACCGAGGAATGGGAAATGTCGCGCTCATGCCAGAGCGCCACGTTCTCCAGCGCCGGGGTCACCATGCCGCGCACGAGACGCGCAAGGCCGGTGAGGTTTTCGGTCAGCACCGGGTTGCGCTTGTGCGGCATGGCCGAGCTTCCCTTCTGGCCCGGCGAGAAGAATTCCTCGGCCTCGAGCACTTCGGTGCGCTGCAAATGGCGGATTTCCACGGCCACGCGCTCGATGGACGAGGCGATGACGCCAAGCGTGGCAAAGAACATGGCGTGGCGGTCGCGCGGGATCACCTGGGTCGAGACCGGCTCGATGGAGAGCCCGAGCTTTTCGGCCACATATTCTTCCACCGACGGATCGATATTGGCGAAGGTGCCGATGGCGCCGGAAATGGCGGCTGTGGCGATCTCATCCCGCGCCGCGACGAGGCGGGCGCGGTTGCGGGTGAACTCGGCATAGGCCTCGGCAAGCTTGACGCCGAATGTGGTCGGCTCGGCATGGATGCCGTGGCTGCGCCCGATGGTGATGGTGTTCTTGTGCTCATAGGCGCGCTTCTTCAGTGCCTCGAGCAGCGCGTCGATATCGGTGAGCAGGATGTCCGCGGCATTCTTCAATTGCACCGAAAGGGTGGTGTCGAGAATGTCCGAGCTTGTCATGCCCTGGTGCACGAAGCGCGCGTCGGGGCCGACGATCTCGGACAGGTGCGTAAGAAACGCGATGACGTCATGCTTGGTGGTGCGCTCGATCTCGTCGATCCGGGCGACGTCGAAGCCATAGTCGCCGCGCTCGGCCTTCCTGGCGTTCATCACCTCCCAGATCCTGTCGGCGCTTTCCCTGGGCACGACACCCAGTTCGGCCAGCTTGGAGGTGGCATGCGCCTCGATCTCGAACCAGATGGCGAACCGGCTTTCGGCCGACCAGTTGGCAACCATTTCGGGACGGGAATAGCGCGGAATCATGGGCTTAGCCTTGGTACGTCAGAGTTTGATTCAGGGGCGGCGCCAGTCCGCACTCACCCCCACCTAGCCTTCCCCTGAAGAAGGGGGAGGGACCGGATCGAGCTTGCCGCTCGTCCTGTGAACATCACCGGACCAACTCCTCCCCCTTCTTGAGGGGGAGGCCGGGTGGGGGTGCTTTTGCACCTGAATTTTGGCCCTAAACCACCATCCCCGTCGCCGCCGCGCGGATCGCCTTGATCCGTTCGGCATAGGTTTTGGGGTCATTGCCGCCATAGACCGCCGATCCGGCCACCAGCACATTGGCGCCCGCCGAAACGATCGCATGCGCATTGTCGGCGGTGACCCCGCCATCGACCTCGAGATCGATATCCCGCCCGCCGATGAGCGCCCTGGCCTGCCTGATCTTGTTGAGGCTCTCGGGGATGAAGCTCTGGCCGCCAAAGCCGGGATTGACGCTCATGATCAGCACCAGATCGCAGTCCTCGATCACGTGCTGGATGGCGGAAACCGGCGTTGCCGGATTGAGCGCCACGCCGGCCTTCTTTCCAAGCGCACGGACGGCCTGCAGCGAGCGGTGCAGATGCGGTCCGGCTTCGGCATGAACGGTGATGATGTCGGCGCCGGCCCTGGCGAAGTCGGCGAGATAAGGATCGGTCGGCGCGATCATCAGGTGCACGTCGAAGACCTTGTCGGTCACGCCGCGCACCGATTTCATCACCGGTGCGCCGAAGGAGATATTGGGCACGAAATGCCCGTCCATCACATCGACATGGATATAGTCGGCACCCGCATCCACGATTGCCTTCACCTCGTCCCCCAGCCGCGCAAAATCGGCCGAGAGGATCGAGGGCGCAATGCGAAGCGGTCGAGCGGTGGTCATAGGCACCTCAGCCGATGGGGATATGCGCGTGCTCTAGCGCGCGGCGCGGCAGCGGGCAAGGGCGTGGGCGCTGTTCACAGGCCGATTTGGTCATTGGGGCAAATGATGATACCCCACGCCCGGGCAGTCATCCGGCTGCTTCCGTCTGCCCGATTTCAGGTGAGGCGACGAAACAAGGTTAGGATAGTTTTTGCAGGTTCAGGTTCGCGACAACAATATCGACCAGGCGCTCCGCGTCTTGAAGAAGCGCCTTCAGCGCGAAGGTGTGTTCCGGGAAATGCGGCTCCGGAAATATTTCGAAAAGCCGTCCGAGGCGCGCGTGCGCAAGAAGGCCGAGGCCGTGCGCCGCAATCGCAAGGCGGCCCGCAAGCAGGCCATCCGCGAAGGTCTGATCGCCGCCCCCAAGCGCCCGGCGCGTCCGGGCATGGCGCCGCGCGGCTAGAGCATTCCCGTTCTGCTTGAATCAGAACGGGAGCTTTATCTCTTTGTTTTCATTGTGCTTTCGAATAGCAAGAGTGGTGCCCACTCTTGCTGAAAGCGCTCAAGGTGCGGCGTTCTAGCGGCCGGGCTGTCTGGCTTGGCCGAGATCGGCCATCTGCCGATGCAGGCGCCGGATCTGTCGGGCGCCGAGTGTGTGATTGCCCACGCGCAGCGTGGCCCCATGCAGGCTGACCGGGGCGGCCTGTTCCATGGCGAAGCGAATGGCCTTGGCGGCGGAGCCGAAGCGGCGCGCCCCCTGGGCAATGGCAGTTGCAGTGTCGCTGCCGAGGAACAGATCCCCCGGCGCGCTCAGGATATCGATATTCATGGTTTGTCTTTCTTCCGGCCTTTTGGCCGGTGTGTCAGCGCTTGGGGCGCTGGAGGGGATAATCCTGCGCGTCATACTGCGCGCGGATATGATCACCCTCTAATCTGGTGTCGCCGCATTCGATGGCGATGCCGCGCAGGGCTGCGCCGGGCATTTCCTCGATTGCGAAGCGTACGGCCTCTGCGGCCGTCGCAAATCTGAAATAGCGGGCGTTTCGCGTCCTGAAGGTGGAAACGCTGGAATAGAGTTCAGCGGGCGCGGACCAGTCGAGGTCCGAGTTCACCGCTTGTTGATGGCGATGGAGAACGGGCTGTCGCCCTCGGAGAAGACCGTTTTCATCGCCGCACTGGGGCTGAGGTCCACTTCCTCCACCACCCGCTCATTGCTTTCACCCCAGGATTTCACCCGGTAGAGCACCGGGCCCTTGTCGTGGGGCAGGCAGGAGATGACTTCGCATGGCCCGGCGGGCCGGTTGCTGTGGCGTGGGGCCGAACGCAGTTCCAGCATCTGGCCGACTTTATAGAGGTGCGGCACTGAGTGCTCCTACTCTTTCGGGCACGGGGGCGTCAGCGACGCCCCCGGCGGGCAGGCCTTAGGCCAGCGAAATGTTGATCGCGGACTCGCGACCATCGCGACCCTTTTCAAGGTCGTAGGAGACCTTCTGGCCGTCGGGCAGGCTGTTGATGCCGGCGCGCTCGAGCGCGGAGACATGGACGAAGGCGTCCTTGCCGCCGGTGTCGGGCGTGATGAAGCCGAAGCCCTTGGTGGCGTTGTAGAATTTAACGGTGCCGTTGATCATTTTGGCGCCTTTCAATTTGGCTCGAAGCATTGCAAACGAGCAGGTTTCCCCCGCGCACTGCGCAGCAGGGGCCTATCAACGTTTGCAGATCAGAAGGAAAGCCAAGCGTCCGGCTAGCCGGCAGGCTGAGTTTGCCAAAGGGGCAGAAACGTATGCCTGCACCATCTACTGCAATTGCGGTGAAGTCAAGGCGGTGCCTGATTTGGGGAGTTAGCCAAAGGGCGTCACCCGGTCTTCGTGCCACGCTTTCCGAAAATGCCCGGCAGCGGAGCGGCAAGTCTCTTTGCAGCTGAAGAAGTGCCCTTCGAAGGCTTTCGTCAAGAATGGCTGGAGAGGCATTTGTCGGTAAGGCATGTATTGGCCGCAGGCTCCCACCAGCGCGCATGCATCGTCGCTGTCAGAAAACGAACCGCGCCAAGAGCCAAGTCAGGTCTGCTGGTCGGCGGCAAATGGCGGGCGGCAGAGTCCCGCTTGGGACGGTCGGACGTTCCGGCGTCTATCGGTAGCAGCTACGCCAACTGATCGCCAAAGCCCGGCTCTGAGGCATAGTGTAGGAATATAATCTCGCATCCATCCGAGCATTGCCGTTTCCGAAGCCCATCGCTGTACCCGTCCGCAAAGTCGATCCCGTGGGCTCATCTGTTTCTTCGGTGCCGGCCAACTAATTCCATCACTCGGTTTATCCACAGTCGGCCGGCATAGCTGCCGCGTCGATGCTGAGCCCATCCGTCCATGGTCATTTCTGAAGCATACGCGGCTTCAAGATAAGTGTCTGAAGGCAGTGCGGAACGAGGGAGATCAGATAGGCGTTCTATCCTCGGGCTCATCCTGACGGTCGCGACCGCAACAAACAGAGAGATCGTTTTGAGCACCTTTGCGGAACTGTCCCGCCCTGCAGCGCGTGCCTTTGACCTTCTGATGCACCCTGTCTGGGTATTTTCCACCGATACGCTTGCAATCCTCGCATCGAACCGCGCGGCTCAGGACTGGCTGGGCTTCAGCGCGGCCGAACTTGAGGCCCTGACAATCGCTGATCTAAGACCAGAGCGGGCGCGAGAAGCACTAGTGGAACAGGTCAAGACTTTCGAGGGGGAGGCCTGCGACGGCGGCATGTGGACGATTGCCGCCAAGGATGGCCGGTTGTTCAGGGTATCGTTTCATTGGCGAAGAGTGATCTTTGACGGAGCGACTGCGGTCGTGGCCACCATCCAGGACAAGACCGAGGCCGTGGATACCCGCAGCGCCGCAGCTGATCTTATGGCCAAGGTTGAAGATCTGCGCGACAGGTCTGCGCAGTCTGAACTGCGATATAGACAGATCTTTGAGGCCGCGCCTGGGAAAATGCTCGTGGTGCGCCCTCAGACCTATGAGATTGTTGCCGTCACACAAGAATACGCCCAGGCGACCATGATAGATCCGTCGGGTATTTATGGCCGATCGCTCTTCGAGGTGTTTCCTGATGACTCTGAAGACCCCGCATCTGATGGCGTTCGCAACCTCTCTACCTCTTTGGCACGTGTTGAAAAGTTCGGCGCGCCTGACGTCATGCATGTGCAAAAGTACCCGGTACGGCGGCAGGATGGCCATTTTGAAGAGCGACATTGGCTGCCGACCAACAAGCCCGTCTATGATGAGGCCGGTCAGCTTGCTTTCATTATCCACCGAGTTGAGGACGTTACCAATCTTGTAAAAGAATTTGGCGCCGAACAAGTTGATGCTGAAGCGGCAAAAGGCGCCCTTCTCAGCATCCTGCTGGAACTGACAGAACTGAGAACGTCTCTCACGGCACTGCAGGAAAGAGAAGCGCGTCTTCGGACCGCTGAGCGGCTGCTCGAACTGGGCTCCTGGGAATACGATATTGCGAGCGGGGCTATGAATTGGTCGCCACGCGTTTTCGACATCTTTGGACTACCCAAGGAAAACGTGACGCCAGACTTCGAGGGCTATGTCGCATTGGTCCATCCCGAGGACCGCCAGCAAATGATCGATGCCTGCTCATTGTTCGAGCGATCGGGAGAGCCTCACATTGTTTTCCAGCATCGGATCATTCGGTCAGACGGCACGGTCTGCCACATCAGGGGCGTTGGCGAACGCCATGATCTCGACGGCAAGCAGATCATTGTCGGTTCCGTACAGGACATCAGCGATGTCGTTGCATCGCAGGAGAAACTTGCGGATCTTGTTCGGCAGCAGCGCTTTGCCGGACGATTGGCCAAGCTCGGCAGCTGGCGCTTCGACGTCGATCCGCCCAAGCTGAGCTGGAGCCCGGAGACGGCGGCGATCCATGGGGAAGCTGCGGGTTTCTCACCCACTGTCGAGGGCGGCATCAAGTACTACGCCCCCGAGCATCGCGAAACAATTCGCGTGGCGTTCTCCATCTGTTTGGAGACTGGAGCCCCTTTCGATGAAATCCTCCAATTGGATCCCGCCAATGGCAATCGGATCTGGGTGCGCACCATCGGAGAGGCAGTGAAGGATGATCAGGGCAAGATCATCGCGGTCGAGGGCGCGTTTCAGGATATATCGGAACTGGTTGCAGCACGGGACGATGCCGACGCTCTGGCTCGCCGGCTGCACCAAACACTGGATAGCATCAGCGATGCCTTCTTTCTTGTCGATGAAGGATGGCGCTTTGCCTACCTGAATAGCCAGGCGGAAGCTTTGCTACAACGCCAGCGCGGGGATCTGCTGGGAAAGGTAATCTGGGACGAATTTTCTGACGCAGCAAACAGCAGGTTTCAGCGCGAATATGAAAAGTCGGTGCGGACCGGCAGACCGACAAACTTTGATGAATACTTTGCGCCGCTCGAGAGTTGGTTTGCAGTGAGCGCCTATCCAACGCCTGAAGGGCTGGCGGTCTACTTTCGTGACATCACAACATCGCGTGCCCGGGAGGAGCAGCTCCGTCTGCTCGAATCGGCGGTCTCCAGGCAGAACGATATATTGCTCATCACGGAGGCCGAGCCAATTGAGGGACCTGATGGCCCCAGAATTGTTTATGTTAATGATGCCTTTGTCAGACGGACCGGATATCGGCCTGAAGAGGTTATTGGGCGAAGCCCGCGTATTCTGCAGGGTCCCAAAACGCAGCGGCATGAGCTGTCCCGCATTCGCAAAGCACTCGAAACCTGGCAACCGGTCCGCGCCGAGCTCATCAATTATACCAGGACCGGCGACGAGTTCTGGCTCGAGCTCGATATTGTCCCCATTGCCAATGATGACGGCTGGTTCACCCATTGGGTGGCAGTCGAGCGCGACATATCCGAGAGAAAGTACGCCGAAGAGAATCTGCGGATCGGGGACGAACGCTTCCAGCTGGTAGCGAGAGCAACCAATGACGTGATCTGGGATTGGGACCTAGTCAACAATACAGTCTGGTGGAACAAGAACCTCAAGGATGTCTACGGCCTCGACCCGGCCGAGGTCGAGCCAGACGCGCGTTCATGGACAAACCGCATCCACCCCGAAGATCGCCAGCGTGTGCTTGATAGTATCCATGCCGTAATCGACGGTTCGGCTTCTCACTGGTCGAGTGAATACCGCTTCCAGCACTTCGCAGGTCGCTATCTGGACGTGATCGATCGGGGTTTCGTCATTCGCAATGAAGACGGAAAAGCTACTCGCATGCTGGGAAGCATGCTGGACGTCACGCACCGCCGCGATCTGGAGGCCCGCCTCCGACAGGCCCAGAAACTGGAAGCGGTGGGGCAGTTGACCGGTGGTGTCGCGCACGATTTCAACAACCTTCTAACGGTCATTCTTGGCAACTCCGAGCTGCTAATTGAAGAACTCGAGGACCGGCCCGAGCTGCGGGTGCTGGCGAGCATGAGCATGTCGGCCGCACAACGCGGGGCCGAGATGACCACAAGGCTGCTGGCATTTGCCAGAAAGCAGCCGCTTGAGCCCGTTCTGATCGATCTCAATGAACTGGTCGCAGGAATGGAGGAACTTTTACGGCGAACACTGGGAGAGCAGGTGGACATCGAATGGGTGAGAGCAGACCGGCTGTGGACCATCGAGGCCGATCCGGGTCAGCTTGAATCAGCGCTTCTCAATCTGGCGATCAATGCCCGGGATGCCATGCCTGGAGGGGGACACCTCACGATCGAGACGGCCAATGTATCGCTCGATGATGACGATGTGGCTTCGACGCTGGATAGCGCGCCGGGTCAGTACGTGCTGCTTGCGGTGACCGATACTGGTCATGGCATCCCGCGCGAACTCATTGACCAGCTGTTTGAGCCGTTTTTCACCACCAAGGATGCTGGCAAGGGATCGGGACTGGGCCTCAGCATGGTGTACGGGTTCGTCCGGCAATCAGGAGGACACATACGGGTCTATTCCGAGCCAGGAGAGGGAACTTGCTTTAAGCTCTATTTCCCGCGTTCGTTCGGGAGCAGCGAGAAGCAGCCGGAAATCAGGGCCAGGGCCCCAAACCTTGGCGGACGCGAATTGATCCTGATCGTCGAGGATGACCGCCTGGTCCGGGAGAACCTCGCCAACCAGCTGGAGCGTCTTGGCTACCGTGTCCATACCGCTGGCTCCGGAGACCAGGCGCTACAAGTTCTCGAAGAAACGCCCGACATAGACCTGCTGTTCACCGACGTGGTCATGCCGGGTATGAATGGCAGGCAGCTTGCTGACCGTGCGCTGGCGTTGCGACCGGGGCTGAAAATTCTCTTCACGTCCGGGTACACAGAGAACGCCATTGTGCATCACGGGCGCCTCGACCGGGGCGTCGACTTGCTCAGCAAGCCATATAGGCGCGATCAGCTGGCTGCGAAGCTTCGGAAGATGCTTGGCAGCTAGTGTTGATTGTTGGGCAGGCTTCTTCAGATTTGAGCGCGCCGCGGTCCTTGTCCAAGTTGGACCATCCACGCCTGCACCTGGCCGCGCTCGCCTTTGTGATAGCTGGATGTGGCTGACATAGGACTTGCAGGCCGATCAGCGAGTTGGCTCCGAAGATGTTCAATGCTTGGCATTCCACAGATTTCCAAGCGCTTCGTTGTTCTCTACAACCGGGACCATAGCAGGACCTTCACCAAGTCCAGCCCATGGTCCCGTTGAAGCAGTCAGACAGACATCGCGAGGTGCCTCTCTAATTACTGCCGACCATTGGCTGATTGCGGACACTGCAAGCTCCACACCTGCGCCGCTTTCCCTTTTGGATCGGTAAGATGTGATCGGGCCACGTTCTGTTTTGTTAATCAATGTCACTGCAGACTAAAGGCTTTAACGATCTAGTGTTTTGCTGGCATGACAGTTTTTGGCCTGATCAAGAATCTGTTCCAAAAGGAGGATACGGCCCATCTTCTTTCGGGCGATGCAATATTGGTTCGGCGCCCAGCCAAGTCATATGCTCTGGGCGCCGCAGCGCCCAATGACGGACTGGCCCCGAAACCTCCAGCAAATGACGCGCTATCGCAACTGATCAGGCAAAGGAACGATGCGTCGTCAGTGATGGCCGGCAGCTTGGAGCTCGTCGGCCTAGACGAGATCAAGGAGGCACTTGGCAATCGCTGGGAGGGGTTGGCGGCCAGAGCGGCACAACTTGCGGAGCAAGGGATAAGGAGGCGCCTGGGGGACGCCGACGTCTTGCAGGTCCTGAGCGACACCGAGTTCTCGATTTGCTTCGCCAAGCTTGGTCGGGATGCTGCGGTCGAGCGCGCCAGGCAGATTTCGCGCGAGATCAAACAGGAGATTTTTGCGGAACTGCCGGAATTTTCGTCCAGCGTGACCGTCAAACAGTATGTCGCTGAGATCGAGCTAAAGAACCTGGATGGTGACACAGGCAGCCTTGCCGATCGGCTGGTCCTTACACTTCGTCGCATGCGTCTGGAGGCAGACCGGGCAATTTTGAACTACCGTCGTTTGCTGCTTAAGGACTTCCAGATTCTGTTCGCTCCTGTTTGGGAGCCTGAAAGAGCTGTCGTGGACCTCAATCGGTGCGTTTTGGACCTTTCTCTGGGATGTACGACGTTATCGCAATTCCAGGCGATTGCCGATCCGGACCAGATGGTCGACACCCTGGCAGACATGGACTGTCTTGCACTAACTCGCGCGCTCGAAGTGCTGCATCGATATGGGCGTGCCAGCAAAGTCGCCAGTCTGCTCGTTCCCGTGGGCTACCAAACGCTCGCAAGAAGCGCCACACGACGGGAATATCTCAAGCTGCTGACGAGCTTGCCAGAAGTCTATATGCCGTTTGTGAAACTCGAAGTGACCAACGTTCCCTCGCGTCTGAACGTTGACCAGCTAAACTATCTGCTGTTCGCCGTTAGTGCAAAGTGTCCCGGGCTGACCCTGCAGGTCGGCGGCGGCGCGGACTATCTGGCAGGGCTCGATCCTACACCGCTGTGGGGGTTGTCCAGCAATCTGTCGATGGGACAGATGCGCGACGCTTCCTTGAGGTCCGTGCACCCCGCATTCTGGGATTTTGCCAGAACGAACGGGCTTCGCACCTTAGCCCACAGCGCAAACACGATCGGACTTGCGCTTGCTGCCGTCGATAGCGGGTTTGATTATGTCAGCGGTACTGCAATTCACCTGTCTCAGGACACACCTAGGGCGCCGTCGCGGCTTCAGCCTTTGACGTTCCCCAAACGCACCTCGAAATAGGGCCCCATGTCGATCAAGGTGGAGGCAAGCTGGCCATGACTATTCAGCGCCCAGAAATGAATGATCGAAGCGTTGCTTCCGAAGTCAGGCTGTTGGTCCTCGACGACGATCCACTCGTGGGCGATACCGTTGGCAAGATGGCTAAGTCCCTCGGGGCCGCATGCATATACTGCCGGGCCGCGCAGGACTTTTTCGCACAAATTGCCACCTTTGATCCAACTCACCTTGTTCTTGACCTCGTGATGCCGGGAGTGGATGGCATTGGGATCATTCAGCGCCTGGGGGAATTAGAGTGCGATGCGGAGCTGATCATCGCCAGCGGCGTGGACAGCCGTGTACTGGACGCGGCTCAGCGATCTGCGCAACAACACGGACTTAGTCTGGCAGGGGCCTTGCCCAAACCCTTTACACGAGCGGCTTTGGCCACACTGCTTGAAAGACGCTGTGATGTGCCCGTTGAACAGTTCGCCCGGGGGGCACGCAGGAAGGCTGCGGCTCGGGCAACGACGGCGGCGCCGCGTTCGGCATTGTAGCTCTTGCCGGGGGCTAGGCTGCCGGTTTTGGCGATGACATCGGTGCCGTAGAGGGCGTCGTAAAGGCTGCCCCAGCGGGCATTGGCGGCGTTGAGCGCGAAGCGCGCATTGCTCACCGGCACCACCAATTGCGGCCCGGCTATAGTGGCGATCTCGGGATCGACATTGGTCGTATCGATCTCGCAAATCTCGCCTTCGGGCACGATGTAACCAATCTCTTCGAGGAAATTGCGATAGGCTGCGGGGTCATAAATCTGTCCCGGGTGTTGCAGGTGCCAATTGTCGATGCATGTCTGCAAATCACTCCGCTCGGCCAGTAGCGTCCGGTTGATCGGCACCAGATCTGCCAATAGCGCGGCATAACCCTTCCAAACCTGATCTGGGTCGATCTCGGTGCCGGGGGCGATTTCCTGTTCCACCAGGTCCAGCAGGGCCGGGGCGATGCTGATGCCATGGCGTTCGATATACCGGGTCATGTCCGCTCCTCTTCCAGGTGGTCGGCTGGATAGACCGGGCCGTAGGCCGATTGCGATGCTCTCTTCGAGAATTTCCGTCACGTGGAAATGGGCTCCGTGCGTGCTCGCGAAGGCAGCGGGGCGATGCTAGACTTGCACCATGCGCTCAATCATCCCGCCCAAATCCACAGATGCCGACCGGTCCGATCGCGTCCGCTCGGTGGAGCGCGCGCTTAGCCTGCTCGAAGTGCTCGGTGAGCGGGAGGAGGGATTCCGGCTCACCGACCTGGCGACAGAGACGGGTCTTTCCCATTCCACAGTCCATAGGCTGCTGACGACTCTGGAGGCCAGACGTTTCGTCGAGTTCGACCGCACGGACAATGTCTGGCATGTGGGGCGGCAGGCTTTCGTCGTCGGATCGGCCTTTGTGCGCCAACGCAATTTCGTGGCTTCAGCACTGCCCTTCCTGCGCCGGCTGCGCGACCAGACGCGGGAGACCACCAATCTGGGGGTGATCGATGATGGCGAGGTGGTGGTGCTCACCCAGGTCGAAAGCCGCGAGATCATGCGCGCCATTACCCGGGTCGGTGGTCGGGTACCGATGGTGACCTCGGGCATGGGCAAGGCGATTTTGGCCACCTACGCGCCGGCGGATATCTCAGCCATTATCGAGGCCAGGGGACTGATGAAGCGAACGCCGCAGTCGCTGGCCCGTGCCGCCGATCTTCGGGCCGAGCTGGAGATCATCCGTGCCCAGGGCTATGCAGTGGACAATGAGGAATTCATGTCCGGCCTTCGCTGCATCGGCGCTGTTGTTTACAATCACCAGGCAGAGGCGCAATGCGCCATATCAGTATCCGGCCTCTCCGGGCGCGTGACGCAGGATCGTATAGCGAGCCTTGGGACGCTGCTTAAGGCGACCGCCAGAGAGCTCACCATCGCGCTGGGTGGGGTCGAGCCGAGCCAGGTCTCAAGCCCTGCGGTCTGAGCGGCCGGCCGGCATGATTCGGACTCGACGGTCTATGCCTCGGAGAGGAAACGATTGCGCGACTCGAGGATGTGCTGGCGCATGGCCGCTTCGGCGTCGGCGCTGTTGCGCGCGCGAATGGCTGCGATTATCTGCTCATGTTCGTTGATCGCCGTCGAGGTTGCACGGGTGTGATAATAGAGCCTGAATAGGTGCACATGGACATAGAGGCGGGACAGTGCCTCTTGAACCAGTTCATTGCCGCTGCCCTCGGCAATCTTGTCATGAAAGGCGGCATCCTTGCGCGCGAATTCGCTATAGGCGTTGCGCGATCCGCCTGGGGAGATGCCGCCCATGTCGAGCGCCAATTGCTCAAGTTCGCCGATAGCCTCATCGCTCATTTTCTCGGCGGCCTGTCCGGCGGCAAAGGGCTCCAACAGGAGACGCAAGTCATAAAGCTGGGCGAGTTTGTTGCGGTCAATCTGATTGGTAGCGGTGTAGCCGATCAGATGGGTCTTGGTGACCAGCCCCTGTGCCTCAAGTCGAGACAGTGCCTCCCGGATCGGGGTTTGCGAGACGCCGAGTTCGCGCACTAGCGCGTCCACGGAAATTCGGCCTCCGGGCGGAATTTCGAGGGACATGAGCTGGGAATAGATGGCGTTATATACCTCCTCGCCCAGTCGCTGCGGTCGACGGATCGTAACTCTGCTTTCGGTTGCCACTGTCATCTCGCCCCAGTGTTGACAGGGCAGCCATAGCACCCTAGGGTCCGTTCCACAATAATATATCCGATCGGATTTTATATCTTGCCTACCCTTCCTGTCGAGAGTGTCAAAAACGTCATCAGCGGCCTGCTCCAGTCAAAGGGGGTGCCAGAGGTCAACGCGGACGTGCAGGTGGCGCTGTTGATCGATGCCGAGCTCCGCGGGCTGGCCTCGCATGGACTGCTGCGGCTGCCTCGCATCCTCGAGCGCATCGAAAACGGTGTTGCCGATCCGCAGGCCGAGGGTGTCGCGCAATGGGATGCGCCCGGTTTTCTGCGTGTCGACGGACAGAAGGGTCTGGGCCCGGTCGTGGCGATGTCGGCGCTATCGCTGGCCGCGGCTAGGGCACGTGAGCACGGCGTGGTGGTTGCCGCCATCACCAATGCCAATCATCTGGGAAGCCTGGCCTTCTATGCGGAGCGCGTTGCGCGGCAGGGCCAGTGCCTGATCGCGTTTTCGACCAGCGAGGCGCTGGTACATCCCTGGGGCGGGCGTCAAGCGATGATCGGTACCAATCCGATTGCCATCGGCATGCCGGGCGGGGACGAGCCCTTCGTTATGGATACTGCGACCAGTGTCGTCTCGATGGGTAAGATTCACGATCATGCCAACCGCGGCGAGCCGATTCCGGCCGATTGGGCGCTCGATGCGGACGGTGCCCCGACCACTGATGCCACGAAGGCCAAGTCCGGTGCGATCGCACCCTTCGGCGGCGCCAAGGGCTATGCGCTGGGCCTGGCTTTCGAATTGTTGGTTGCCGGGCTGGCCGGCGGGGCGCTGGGGCGGGACGTGCGGGGCACGCTCGATTCCACGACGGTCTGCAACAAGTCGGACCTGTTCATCGTCATCGATCATCCTGTGGAGCCCGTATCGGCCTATCTGGCGGCGATCCGCGATGCCGAGCCGGCGCAGGGTTTCAGCAACGTGCGCGTTCCCGGCGAGCGCGGCCGCGCCTTGCGCCGACAACGCCAGGCTGACGGCCTGCCGGTCGATGACGCCTTGTGGGCCCAGATTGTAGCGATGCGGCAAGAGATGGAGATCAGGTGATGTTTGGTGTCAACAGATCTCCGCGCAACGTCGTGTTCGGTGAAGGGCAGCGGGCCTCTATCGGCCGCTTTGCCGCGCAGCTGGGCCGCCGGGCGCTCGTCGTCACCGATGCTCGCATGGAAAATCTGCCCGAATTCAAGGCAATCCTCGATCAGCTCGACGCGGTCGGGCTGAAGCATGCGACATATTGTGGCGTCGAGGCCGAGTTGCCGGCCGCCTCACTGGATGGCGGGGTCGTCGTGGGGCAGGCGCTGGACGCCGATGTGGTGCTCGGCATTGGCGGGGGCAGTTGCCTGGATGCGGCAAAGGTTATCGCGCTGCTCCTGAGTCATGGAGGGCGGCCCTCAGACTACTACGGTGAGTTCAAGGTTCCTGGGCCGACGCTGCCAGTTATTGCCGTTCCTACGACGTCTGGTACCGGTTCGGAAGCGACGCCGGTGGCGGTGGTTTCCGACAAGGACCGGGCCCTCAAAGTCGGCATTGCCAGTCCGCACCTGGTCCCCCATACAGCCATCTGCGATCCCGAACTCACCTATACCTGTCCACCGGCGCTGACCGCCATTGCCGGGGCCGATGCCCTGGTGCATGCGATCGAGGCCTTCACCACAAAGCCGCGCACCACCGATGGCGCACTGGTGCATGACCATGTGTTTCTGGGCAAGAATGTCACCAGCGATCTCTACGCGCTCGAAGCGGTGCGGAGGATTGGTGTCGGTCTCGCACGGGCCTGCAGCCATCCCGATGATGTGCAGGCCCGGGCCGATGTAATGCTGGGGTCACTTTTGGCCGGACAGGCTTTCGGAGTGGCCGGGACCTCCATCTGTCATGCGGCGCAGTATCCGATCGGGGCCCGCACTCATACACCGCACGGCTTGGGCGTTGCGGCGATGCTGCCATATGCGCTGGAATTTAACCGGCATCATGCCGGGCGCGAGATCGCTCAGATCGGCATGGCGCTGGGAGCCGTCGGGACCGATGTCGCCGAGCAGGAAGCCGTCGAGGTGACCATCGTCTTCATCGAGAATTTGCTGGCCAATATCGGGGTGCCGCCCAATCTCGAGGCGCTGGGACTGGCTGCGACCGATCTCGACTGGACGGCGGAGAACGCCATGTCCGCCAATCGCTTGATCAAGAACAATCCCAGGACGATCGAACTCTCCGACATGGCGGCGCTGCTCCGGGCGGCCCATGCCGGCGATCGCATGCAATTGCGTCAGACCGAACACCGCGAGACCGCTTCATGAACAAGCCAATCATTCCCACCGGCCTTGGCCTCGACCCATCAGGCATTCCCACCGATCTGCATATTGCCGGGCAGTGGCGCGAGGCCCGCACTGGCCAGCGCATCGACGTGTTCGATCCATCGACAGGCGCCGTGATCGCGCGTGTCGCCGATGCTGGTGTCGAAGATGCATTGGATGCGGTGCGTGCAGCGGCCGATGCGCTGCCAGGCTGGTCGGCCACAGCGCCGCGCAAGCGCTCGGAGATCCTGCGACGTTGCTACGAGCTGATGATGGAACAGCAGGACATGCTGGCCGCGCTCATCGCGCTGGAGAACGGCAAGTCGCTCACCGACGCCAGGGGAGAGGTCGCCTATGCCGCCGAATTCTTCCGCTGGTTCGCCGAGGAAGCGGTACGTCTCAACGGTGAACTCTATACTGCGCCCAGCGGCGCCAACCGGATCATCGTTCAGTATCAGCCGATCGGCGTCGCGGTGCTTGTCACGCCGTGGAACTTTCCGGCGGCGATGGCGACGCGCAAAATCGCTCCGGCGCTGGCCGCGGGCTGCACGGTGGTGCTGAAGCCGGCCACAGAGACCCCGCTCACCGCCAATGTGCTGGCCGATATCTACAAGGAGGCGGGTGTGCCCGACGGGGTGGTCAATGTCTTTACCACCTCGAACGCGGGACCGACCATCAGCGCCCTGCTGCACGATCCCAGGGTGCGCAAACTCTCCTTCACCGGCTCGACGCCGGTCGGACGCAAGCTGCTGCGCGAAGCCGCCGACACGGTGATTTCGTGTTCGATGGAATTGGGCGGGAACGCGCCTTTCGTGGTGTTCGACGACGCCGATCTTGAGGCCGCGCTGGACGGGGCCATGGTGGCCAAGATGCGCAATGGGGGCGAGGCCTGCACGGCGGCCAACCGCTTCTATGTGCAGAAGGGCATTGCCAAGGCTTTTTCCGAAGGATTGGCGGCGCGCATGTCGGCGCTTCAGGTGGGCAAGGGCTATGACGCGGCCACCCAGTGCGGGCCGATGATCAACGCGGCGGCCGTCACCCGTATCGGAGAGATGGTCGATGCGGCGAAAAAAGCCGGCGCCGATGTGGTGGTGGGCGGCAAACCAGCCGAAGGGCCGGGTTATTTCTATCCCCCGACCGTGGTCGCTAGCGTGCCGGCCGATGCGCGCCTGATGCACGAGGAAATATTCGGGCCGGTGGCGCCGATCAGCGTCTTCGAGACCGAGGAGGAGGCGATCGCGCGGGCCAACGACACCGAATATGGACTGATTGCATATGTTTATACCCGCGACCTGGCGCGCGGCCTGCGCGTCTCCGAGCGCATCGAAAGCGGCATGGTCGGGCTCAATCGCGGACTGGTCTCTGACCCGGCCGCGCCCTTCGGCGGCGTGAAGCAGTCGGGCCTGGGCCGGGAAGGCGCCCATCACGGCATCCTCGAATTCACCGAAGCAAAGTACATCGCCACCAGCTGGTAGGCGGGAGAGGGAGACAGATGAAGATCACCAAGGTCGAGACCTTCCAGGTCGATTGGAGCGGCGAGGGGTTGCCGGGCGGCCAGGACCGGCCCGCAGGACGCAAAGGCCCGCGCAGCGCCTTTGTGCGCATCGAGACCGATGACGGTCTGTTCGGCATGGGCGAAGCCTCGCCCATGCAGGGTGGTCTGGCCTCGCTCGTCATCATCGCCCAGGACATGGCGCCTGCCCTGATCGGCGCCGACCCCCTCGACCATGCCATCCTGCTCGACACGCTGATGCACAAATGCATCAAGCTGGGACCGGAAGGCGCAATGACTGGTGCGTTGGCGGCGCTCGACACCGCGCTCTGGGACCTCAAGGGCAAGGCGCTTGGCCAACCGATCTACAAGCTGCTCGGTGGCGCCTGGCGCAAGCAGATGCCCTGCTACGCCTCCATCGGCGGCAATGCCTGGCGGACGGTGGACGAAGTGCTGGCCGTGGTGGAACGGCGGGTGGAGAAGGAAAAGCCGGCAGCGGTCAAGATCCGCTGGGATGGCGACCGCACGAGGCAGGACGTCGACATCGCCGGTGACATCAGGAAGGCTGCGGCCGTTCGCAAGCTGCTTGGCGACGATTTCGTCCTCGGATTCGATGCCAATAATGGCTATTCGATCGGCGGCGCCATGCGCGTCGGCCGGGCGCTTGAGGACCTGGGCTATACCTGGTTCGAAGAGCCGGTGCAGCACTATCACATCTCGGCCATGGGCGAAGTCGCCCAGCGGCTCGACATAACGGTGTCGGCCGGCGAGCAGACCTATACGCTGCAGGGCCTCAAGGATTTGATCAATGCCGGGGTGCGCATGGTGCAGCCCGACATCACCAAGATGGGCGGCATTACCGGCCTTATGCAATGCGCCGCCATCGCTCATGCCCATGGCGTCGAACTGGTGCCGCACCAGACCCAGCCGTCCCTGGGCCACCTGGCCAATCTGCATGTTCTGTCCACGCTCATTCATCTGAGCAAACCGGTGGAACTGGCTGACGGCTGGGAGCGCGCCGGTGCCATTTTCGAAAACCCATCCGAACCCAAAAATGGCCTGTTCACCGTCCCGGACGCACCGGGGTTGGGAGCGGTCTTTGATCAGTCGGAACTGCAACGGCGCAGCGTTCCGATTTCCATCTAGCGCCAATAGGGAGGAATAAAATGACAATCAGCAGACGCAGCTTTCTGGCTCGCAGCGGAGCCCTAGGCGCCGCATCCTTCGCGGCCATGCATCTGGCGATGCCCCGAGCCTATGGGCAGACCGAGGACGGCACGATTTCAATCGCGCTGGCCGCTCGTTCGCCTAACGGCATCAATCCGCAGCAATCGGGTCTCACCGGCGGCGACAACTGGGCGCTGTACCAAGTATTCAACGCCCTGGTTGCGTCAAAGCCCGGTACTTTTGCGGTCACCCCGGAGGACTTCCAGCCGGCTCTGGCCGAAAGTTGGGAAGTGTCGGAAGACGCCCGCACCTGGACCTATCACCTGCGTCGAGGTGTGCAGTTCCACAAGGGTTATGGGGAGATGACGTCAAAGGACGTCATGTTCACCTATGGCCGCCAGCTCGATCCGGAGGTCGTCTCCGCGGGAAAGGTACTGTTCGGCAATATCGAGAGCATCGATGCCCCGGATGACTATACATTCGTGGTCACCCTGGTTCGTCCCGATCCGTTGTTCAATGCCAGCACGGCGGTGACGTTGGCGGCCAGCATCATCTGCCAGGCGGCCTTCGAGGAAAAAGGCGAGGCCTTCAATCTCGATCCGGTCGGCACGGGTGCCTATTATGTCGAAAGCACCGATGAATCGGGCATCAACCTGACGGCCTTCGACGAGCACTGGAACGGCCCAGCGGCCACCCGCAATATCCGGGTCTCCTTCATCGCCGATACCACGGCGCGGACGCTGGCCTTTGCGTCGGGGCAGGTGGACATGATTGAGGGGGTGCGGCAGCCGGGCTGGATCCCGACCATGCGTCAGCGCGATGCCAACACGATCTTCGATGCCACCGCACCGGGCAGCTTCAACACCTTGCACCTCAACCTGCAGCGAGAGCCGCTGGACAACATCAAGGTGCGTCAGGCCTTCCGCTATGCCATCGATAATTCTCAGATCGCCGAGGCTTATGGCGAACTCAGCACACCGATGGTCGGCATCATCGCACCGCAATTCGCCGGTTCGGTGACCAAGGAAGAGTTGCCCGAGGAGCTCAAATACGAGCCCAGCATCGACAAGGCTAAGGAACTGCTCGCAGAAGCCGGATTCCCCGACGGGGTGACAATTCCGTGCTTCACCAGCCAGCGCGAGGACTATGCCACGATCATGTTGATGATCCAGGAGCAGCTTCGGGCAGCCGGGATCAATCTGGATCTGAATATCATCGATCATGCAACGATGCATGCGGAGAACAATACCGACAAGAATTCGCTCACTCTGAATTCGTCGAGCTTCCCGCCGGTGCCCACCATGCCGTTCCTGCAGCGTCTGGCCGCCTCGGCGGACACCAAACCCGACGGCAGTGGACAGGGCAATTACAGCCATTATGGTGTCGCTATCCCCGGCATCGACGATCTGCTGGATCAGGCTCAGGACGAGCCCGATTTCGACAAGCGTATCGAGGTGATCAAGCAGATTGAGGAGAAGGTTCTCACCGATCTTCCCCTGCTCGGCATCATCACCCTGTCGTATGTGATCGCCCGCAATCCACGGGTGGATCTTGGCTTCGAGGTCCAGTCCGGTTATGCCTATTGGCCCCTGAACCAAGCCCGCATTACAGGCTGATCCGGGGAGGGTCGCGAACATGCTCCGCATGATCTTATTGCGTCTGGTCGACGCCATTCCAACGGTTCTGTTGGTCTTGACGCTGGTCTTCGTGGCCCTCCGCATTCTTCCCGGTGACCCGGCGCAGGTGGCGCTGGGTGACATGGCGACGCCTGATCAGCTCGAATTGTTCCGCGAGCAGATGGGGCTCAACCTGCCGCTCTGGCAGCAATATTTCATCTTTATCTGGGATATGTTGACGCTCAATCTGGGGCGCTCGTTGGTCTCCAATACCCCCGTGGCTCAGATCATCGCCACCAATCTGCCCTACACAATCGAACTGACAATCGTCGCCACCGGCATGGGGGTGCTTTTTGGCGTGCCTTTGGGCGTGCTCGCCGCCACCAATCGCAACAAGTTGCCGGACAATGGCGTGCGCATTTTTTCGCTGATCGGCTATGCCATTCCCGATTTTTATCTCGGGGCGCTGCTGCTGATTGTCTTCGCACTCAATCTGGGCTGGTTCCCGATCAATGGCGGCGGCACCGATTTCGCCAGCCGCATGTACCACGTGTTCCTGCCGGCCCTGACTCTGGCCATGGTCAAGACTGCCTTTTTGGGTCGCCTTACCCGCACCTCGTTGCTCGAGGTGCTGGGACGCGACTACGTGCGCACGGCCAGGGCCAAGGGCGCCAGGGAAGGTCGCGTCATATACCGCCACGGCCTGCGCAATGCGCTGCTGCCCATCACCACGGGATTGGGACTAAGCCTTCTGGCGACACTGTCCGGGTCGGTGGCGATCGAGATGGTGTTCAACCGACCGGGCTTAGGAGAAACGCTGATCAGCGCCATTGCCGAGCGGGATTATCCGGTCATTCAAGCCGGCGCAGTAATCTTCGCCTTCTTCGTCGTCTTCATCAACCTCCTGATCGACATCGCCTATATTGTGATCGATCCGCGTATTCGGGTTCAGTAATGACCAGTATCGAAACCACGCCGGCTAGCGGTCGGGGCGAGTCACCGTTTCTTACCGGTCTTGCCGCCATCTTTCTGGGGCGTCCCGTGACGATCGTGGCGGCCTGCGTAATCCTCATCTTCGGCTGTATCGCGATCTTTGCGCCAATGCTGGCACCCTATGACCCGCTGGCGCAGAGCTATCTCAAGATCAATGCCTATCCCTCCGCGGAAAACTGGCTGGGTACCGACCAGTTCGGTCGTGACGTTTTGTCTCGATTAATCTATGGCTCCCGCAATTCGCTCATCTTCGGCCTTATCGCGCCGGTACTCGCGGCGCTGGTCGGCACCACATTGGGGGTGATTGCGGGCTATTTCGGTGGCATATTTGACCGCCTCGTCACCCGCCTCATCGATCTTCTGCTCGCCTTTCCCGAACTGCTTCTGGCCATCATCATCTCGGCTGCGCTGGGCGGCGGATTCTGGAACATCATCATCGTTTTGACTATCGCCTTCGTGCCTGGATTCGCCAGGGTGGCACGGGCATCGACCCTGTCGGTCAAGCAGGAGCCTTATATTGAGGCGGCAATTGCAGTCGGGGTGCGCACGCCGGTTATCATTCTGCGCCATGTCGTGCCAAATATCGCGGCGCCGATTGTGGTGCTGATGACCCTTTGGGTGGCCTCGGCCATTCGCCTGGAAGCGGCATTGAGCTTTCTCGGCATGGGCACGCGGCCGCCCCATCCGAGCTGGGGCAATATCATCCGCGACGGCTTAAGCAATATCTTCGGTTCGCCCTGGCCGATCATCGGCGCTGGTTTTGCCATCACCCTGGTAGTGTTGTCCTTCAACCTCATCGGCGATGCCATTCGGGACGTCCTTGATCCGGAGATCAGCGAATGAATAAGCCGTTGTTGAGTATCAAAGACCTCTCGGTGGAGTTCGGTTCACCACAGAACCCCATCCGGGTGGTGGATTCGGTGGGTTTTGAGATCGAAATGGGGGGCGCCGTCGGCCTCGTCGGGGAATCCGGATCTGGCAAGTCGATCACTTCGCTGTCCATCCTAAGGCTTATTCCCGAGCCGCCAGGACGGATCGTCTCGGGCAGTATTGCCTTCGAGGGCCAGGACCTACTCAAGCTGCCAAAATCGCGGATGCCTGCCATACGCGGCCGCGATATCGCCATGATTTTTCAGGAGCCGATGAGTTCGCTCAATCCGGTGATGACCATCGGCGACCAAATTGAAGAGGCGATCAAGCTGCATGAGCGTCTGGATCCGCGCACGCGCCGCGAAAAGGCCATCGAGATGCTGGGCCTTGTCGGCATTCCCGATCCGGCTTCGCGCATGGGCGCCTATCCACACCAGTTCTCCGGCGGCATGCGCCAGCGTGTCATGATTGCCATGGCGCTGGCCTGCAATCCCAAACTGCTGATCGCTGATGAGCCGACCACGGCACTGGATGTCACCATTCAGGCACAGGTGCTCGAGCTGATGAAGTCCATCCGCAACAAGACCAATTCCGCCGTTCTGCTGATCTCACACGATCTGGGGGTTATCGCCGAAGTCTGCGACCGTGTAGTGGTGATGTATGCGGGACGAGTTGTTGAGGATGCGGATGTGAATTCGATTTTCGCAGATCCCCGACATCCCTATACGCAGGGCCTGCTGCGCTCGATCCCCCGTCTTAACGATGATCGCGCCCGGCTCTACCAGATTGCGGGCTCGGTGCCGCCCGCGGGTTCGGTGCGCCAGGGCTGTCCCTTCTATGCCCGCTGCGAGGTGCGGCAGGTTCGATGCCAGCAGGAGATGCCACCCATGTTCGACATGAGTGTGAACCACAAGGCGGCCTGCTGGGTTGCCGGGGAGAACGCCCAATGACCGCCCCCCTGTTGCGTGCAGAAAATCTAGGCAAGGTGTTCGGCGATGCCGGGGGCATCGGCTTCCGGCCCGCCAGACCGCCCGTTCATGCGGTGGATGGCGTCGATTTTGACGTCAAGCGCGGTGAAACGCTGGCCGTGGTGGGTGAATCGGGCTGCGGCAAATCCACGCTCGGCCGGCTGCTGCTGCGCCTGATCGAACCGAGCCAGGGACAGATCTATTTCGAGGGTCAGGACCTGACAACGCTGAGCAAGGCTGGTCTGCGGCAATTGCGGCAGAAGATGCAGATGGTGTTCCAGGACCCTTATGGCTCGCTCAGTCCGCGCCGCACGGTGGGCCAGATCATCGCCGAGCCGCTCGAAGTGTTCGGACTAGCGGGCTCGGTGCGACAAAAGCGCGACGCAGTGGCGGCGCTGCTGGAACAGGTCGGCCTGCCGACTGCCGCCATGGACCGGCATCCACGGCAATTTTCGGGCGGTCAGCGCCAGCGAATTGGCATTGCCCGGGCTATTGCGCTCGACCCGGCCTTCATTGTGGCGGATGAACCTGTCTCGGCGCTGGACGTATCTGTGCAGGCGCAGATCGTTAACCTGTTGCAGGACTTGCAGGCCCAGCGCGGCTTCTCTTATCTGTTCATCGCCCATGACCTGGCGGTGGTCCAACATATCGCCGACCGCGTCATGGTGATGTATCTGGGACGGGTGGTGGAAATCGGCCCCAAAAACCAAGTCTATGGTGCGCCGCATCACCCCTACACCCAGGCGCTGCTCTCTGCAGCGCCGGAACCGGATCCTACGCGAAAAGGAAATCGGATCGTCCTGGAGGGCGACGTGCCTAGCCCCACCAAGGTTCCGCCAGGCTGTAGTTTCCATACGCGTTGTCCTTTGGCCCAACCACTATGCCGGGAGAAAGTACCGCCATTGGCAGAAGTGGCGCCAGGTCAGGCTGCGGCATGTCATTTTGCTGCACCTTTTCCGATTAAGATTTAGCTGGCGCCGCAGCGCGAGGGTTCGAGCAGCACCCGCTTCGAGAATAAGCACCCAGGCAGTGAAACTTAGGATCGGGGAATTGTTGTGCTCTACTGGTCGGTCCGTCGGGTGGCACTCTCTCTTTCTGGCTCTGACTCGAACCTGGCGGGAAGGGCAGGGGCCTTTAATAATCCGTCGGGCAGCAACGCGCCCCATTCCTGCCACTCATGATCCCCGATCAGGATCGCGTTGCTGTGACGAGGCGAGACGGTCCACTCGCCGCGCCCACCGCTCCCCCTCACAACGTCACTCCTGATCGCCCATTTCCAGGCCGGTCCATCCGAAGGAACCGCTAGCTGCCACCAATTGCCGGTGAAGTTCGTCGATCAGCACGGCCTTGGCCCCCGAACGCGACTCGATCAATCCGATCTGCCGAAACACCTGGGGATTGCCGAAAGGGGCGGTGACGAGCGGCACGCTGCTTTCCGCAACCGCAATCTGCGGCACGACTGATACGCCCAGCCCATTGATGACACAGGCCGTGATTGAGGAGACTGTGTCCATTTCGGCGACCTCGTTGAGTACGACATTCATCCTGGCCAATTCGCGGTCGATCATATGAGCAAGTGGGACATTGCTGCGGAACCGCACGAAGGGAAATCTTGCCAGCAAATCCGAGGCTGATCCCGCTGCGGTTCCGGGCGGGGCGATCACCAAGAGGGGTTCGCGCAGGAACGGACGCCAGCGCAATGTCGACGGAAATTCGTTGATTTCGGCCACCATCGCCGCGTCGAGCCGACCCACCACGACATCAGACATCAACGTCTCGGACATCGAAACGCGCAACTTGGTGCGCACCTGCGGATAAAGAGCATTGAGACGGGTAATGGCGTTTGGCAGGAGGCCAAGAGCACTGGTGCGAACAGACCCAAGGGAAAGGGTGCCGCTGATGCTCGTGCCGTTGATCGCATCTACGACGGAGTCGGTGAGGCGGAGCACTTCCTCGGCAAGGCTGACCATCTGCATGCCTGCCGGTGTGAGGCTGGGGGGGCGGCTGGAGCGATCGAAGAGAGATGCCCCGACTTCCGACTCAAGTGCTTGAATCTGCTGGCTGACCGCCGAGGGCGTCAGGTTGACCAGTTCGGCCGCCCGGGCAAAGCTGCCGGTGCGGGCAATGGCCGTCAGCGACTTGAGTTGCCTTGTGTCCATGTTAAGTTTCTCTAATTATAATGGAAAGAATTACCCGCTTTGATTTAGACTGTCTATTGATAAGGTTCCTCATAGACCGGCGGAAGGCCGGCTAGGAGGATTTATGGCATCGACTATCCTGATCACCGGGCCAAGCCTGGCTCCAGCCGCCGTGGCCGTGCTGAGCGAGGCCGGCTATGAGCCGGTCTATCTCCCGGCCTATGCGGATGCAGAGGTGCTCAGGTCCCATGTGGTCGAGCACCGGCCGATCGCAATCATTTCGCGCATGGGCCGCATCGAGGCCCCGATCTTTGAGATCGCTCCGCAACTCAGGATAGTTTCCAAGCATGGCGTGGGGGTCGACAATATTGACCTCGATGCAGCAAGCGCCCATGACGTGCCGGTCATCGTCGCCTCGGGAGCCAATGCGGTTTCGGTCGCCGAGCATGCCCTGGCCTTGCTGGTCGCGGTGGCCAAGCGCCTGGTGCCACTCGACCGGGGCTTGCGGGAGGGACGTTGGGAAAAGCCCGATTTCAAGGGTCGCGAGCTTGCCGGATCGACCATGGGGCTGGTCGCCTTCGGGGCTATTGCCCAGCACACTGCGCGCCTGGCCAAGGCCTTCGACATGGCCGTCATCGCCTATGACCCATTCGCCGCCGACGAGGTCTTCGTGCGCTGCGGTGTGGGGCGCGCGAGCTCGGTTGAGGACCTGTTGCAAAACTGCGATGTCATCAGCCTTCATTGCCCGCTGACCGAACAGACGCGCGGCCTGATCAATCGCGGGTCGCTGGCCCTGATGCGAGAGGATGCTATCCTCATCAACACGGCGCGGGGCGGGCTTATCGATGAGGCGGCATTGATCGAGGCACTCGACGCCGGAAAAATCGCCGGCGCCGGCCTTGATACCTTTGCCAAGGAGCCGCCCGCTGCGGACCATCCCTTCTTTGCTAGCGACCGGGTCGTCCTGACACCCCATATCGGTGGCGTCACCACCGCGGCCAATGCCCGGGTGGGTGTCGAGGCAGCCCAAGGCGTCATCGACTACCTCGCGGGTCGCCCGCTGCCAGCCAGCCGCATCGTCAATCGCGAGCAGCTATCAAAGAGTGCCGCAGTTCAGTTGGCAGGAGGCCTGCAATGATCCCTGGATTCCGAGTCCTCCAGCGCCAAAGGCGGGTCTCCGGCGAACTGGTGGAGCAATTTCGGACGCTTCCCGTCGCCAATGTGAGCGACAGCATGCATCGCATGAGTGCTGCCGGTCCGCGTCTCGCCATGATGCATCGGGACGGGCAGCTGGCCGGCCCGGCGCTGACCGTCAAGACGCGGCCGGGCGACAATCTCATGCTCCATAAGGCCATCGATATGGCCGAGCCGGGCGACGTCATCGTCGTTGATGCGGGTGGCGATCTCACCAACTCGCTCATGGGAGAGTTGATGCTGGCCTAACCGGCTCCATGAAGTTGTGAGAGCGACGCGATGTGATGGCGAAACCGGTCAGGCCGGAAACAGGGACAACCCGTCGAATGTCTGAGGCATCATAGCCTGAATTTAAGATTGGGACCCTGTTCGCCGGCCCCATCAGGGCCAGCAGTCTCTACTGACTGCATCAACAGGCCGGACAGAAGACTGCACCCGACCAACGCGCCAGAACACCGAATTACCTCTTGCAATGCGGGGGCCATCCACAGAAGACATCCGGGCCCCTCGGTCGATTTCCGGAAAGCTGCCATCCGAAACGGCTCAGCAGAAACGCTCTAATGGGGTGGAGACCGGACTGCCAGGCTGTGGAAGGAGGGCATCGAAAGCAGACAAGGGCAGGCGAGGCATCTCTTCTGGAGCAGCAATCGGCCATGTGCGGTTCTAAGCTTCATGCTCAGGATCAATAGGTTCCCTCATACGCCTGAGCCGAAGACGCGGCACGATCAGGGCACTTCCGCCCAAAAGGTTGCTTGTTGCCTTACGTACCTCACCGAAGCTAGCATGGGGCACTCACCGCAGAAGTGAGCAGCCAAATGGCTGATCGAAGGAGGAAGAAATTTTCAGCGTAGAGATAGACGGTCCGCGTCAGGCAATGATGACGGACCGGGCCGAACCGCGTGCCAGCGGAGATGTCGTCAAGGTGAAGATCCTTGTCGCACCCATGTGTACGGAATGGCAGGGTTGGCGCGCCGGAACGCATTCGTGCGAACTTGGTCACGAAGCAGTGGGACTTGTTGTCGATGCGGCTAATTCGACGCGGCTCAGGACTGGCGACCGGGTCATCGTCATGCCGCATGCCGGATGCGGCACCTGTCCGGCCTGCGAGGCGGGCGAGCATATCCACTGCATCGAGCAGCGTGACCTGTTGGTCGAAACCGGATCAACCAGCGGTATCGGCACCTATGCAGATTATCTGCTAAAGCCCGACTACCTGCTGCACAAGGTACCTGACGACATCGAGACCGATCATGCGGCGATGGCAGTTTGTGCCCTTGGGCCCAGTTTCACTGCGATGGAGCGAATGGGGGTCAAGGCCGGTGAGACCCTGCTTGTGTCTGGTTGCGGCGCAGTCGGCCTTGGAGCGGTGGTCAATGGCAGGACAATAGGTGCGCGTGTCATCGCGCTCGAGCTTCATCCCTATCGGGCTGAACTGGCGCGCAAGCTCGGTGCGGAACTTGTTCTCGATCCGCGGGCGGAGGACATTCTTCAGCAGGTGCAGGCTCTAACCGGCGGATACGGCGCCGATGCCGGCATCGAGACCAGCAACAATCCTTCGGCGCCACCAGTTGTTCTGGAACTAATCCGCGCCCGCGGCCGCCTTTCCTTCGTCACTTGGTCGGGTGAGTTGCCGGTCAAACGCATTACCGGCAAGGGAGTCGAAATCTATGGCTGCTGGCACTGGAACCATGATCGGTTTGGCGACGCGATGATGCAACGCCTGCGCGATGCGCGGCCATTGCTCGACGCGCTTATGACACACCGCTTCAGCATGGCAGATGTGGCGAAGGCTTTCGCGCTGCAGGAAACAGGGTCCTGCGGCAAGGTTCTGCTCTACCCAGCCGGGGTGCCGGAGCATCGGAACCAGCACAATTCGCAGCCGGAGGACGTACAATGACCCTTCGGATCGGCGGCTATGGCATCGACTATCAGGGCGATCCGGACGCATATGCACGCGCGCATGTGGAGTTCGGATACAACGCCGCCTATATGCCCAATATCAGCATCGACAAGCACGAGGAGATCGCCGCTATCGTCAAGGCCATGGCTGCTGCTGATGTCGTCATCGCCGAGGGTGGCGCGTGGAAGAACCTCATTGCGCATGACGATGCACAACGACGGGCTAATCTCGACTATGCCGTCCACCAGTTGGCGCTCGCCGAGGAGATGGGTGCCCGGGCCTGCGTTGCCTTTCATGGCACGGTCGGCCATGCAGGTGATCCGTGGCAGTTGAGTGACAACTACGACTATGGCCCGCATCCCGATAACCAGAGTGAAGCGGGATTTCAGCGGGCTGTCGATACGGCCCGCTATGTGATCGACGCGGTCAAGCCAAAGCGGACCAAATTCTCGCTTGAGATGGTGCCCTGGCTCGTCACCGACACGGCCGAGAACTACCTGAAGCTACTCAAGGCGATCGACCGCCCGCAGTTCGGCGCCCATATCGATGCGGTGAACATGGTGATCACACCAAGGCTCTACTTCAACAGTGGGCGCATGATCCGGGAAGCCTTTGCGCTTCTGGGGCCCTGGGTGGTTTCTTGCCACGCCAAGGATATAGTAATGCAGGGTGGCCCAGGTACAATCTCGTTCCACATGGACGAAGTGCCGCCTGGCGAGGGTAATCTCGACTATGCCGCCTACCTGTCCGAGATACATAGGCTCGGTCGTGACGTGCCGCTGATGCTTGAGCATTTCGATGTGCAGGCGTACCGGCGCGGTTTGGCACATATTAAGTTGGTTGCTCAAAGGCTGAGCTTGTCTTGACCTGCAGTCGGTTAGCACGGAGTCGCGTTGACGGCTGGCGATGCGCGGCGTTGCGCCCCCTGCCAGCTCGCCCGGATCGAGGCGTGTCTGGCACGCTATCCAGAGACACGGCTGTTGCTTTTTCTGTCTCTCATTCCAAAGCTGCCCGTCCACTCACGGCCCCGCTCAAGGCGCTGACGTGGAGGATTGGAGGGAAGGGCGCTTTGATGACGCGACGGGCAGATGCGCGACCCATTCCTGCCACTCAGGCTACCGAAGGGCCGGCCCAAAAAAACTGCTGGTTGAAATTTCTAATTTTTGCAATTGCGTTGCGCCCTTCTGGATATTCTCCCGGGTCCTTTTCACGTCCCCGCGGAGCCACAATGCGCAAGGGGCGATACCAATTCCCTGGCCAGCTTCCCTGCGTTGTCAGAGAATCCTCGCGAGGGTTAGTCCGAGATGGCATTTAGCTTTGACAGAGCAAGCTGCGCTCTGCTCTCAACCGCTTGCCGATCGTACGCTTCCGGAAGGTTTCTGGCAGCCGCCGCGCACACCATGCCCAATTGGTGACGCAGTGCCTCCCGCTGCGCCTCGAGCGTCGAGAACTCCGCGATGCGGTGCAGAGCTTCAACCAGGTGAATATAGACCAAAGCTGCGCCACCGGCATTCTGCCTAAGCTGGTTGTATGCAGCACTGACAAGGGTGCCGTAGGTTGGTCTTTGGCAGATCACGCGCAGATGCCCTCGCTGGTCGTGAAGCTGCCCAGAAGGCAAGGCCCGTGCCATCAACCGGCAGAGCGAAGCGGAGAGCTGGTTGATAACAGCGACGGCTGTGTAGGGATCGCTTACCCCTGGTGAAAGTGCACGGACGCCAATCTCCACCAAGTGCCGAATCGAATATTCCGGATCCTGAGCGGGGGTGCGCTGCGACGCGACGGTGATGGCTTTTTGAACTTGCTCACGCGTTCGGTCAGTACATCGGGAAGCTGGATAGACGCCCAGGCCGACGCCGCCCTCAACCACATATTCGCCAGGTCCGAAGCCGATGCTGATGAGCACATCATGCCGCTCCGCAAGGTCCACAAGGTGGGAAAAATCTATGGTGGCGACATAGCCGTCACGTGAGGGGCCAAATAAGGCTGCTCCCGTTCGGTAGTCGTCAGGTACCGGTGCCTCCCAATTCTGCCCCTGCTCGTGGGGAACGGGATCCAGTTCGTCCCATAGCGAGCCGATCTCCTTTCCTACTCTTTCGATTACGCTTTCCGACACAATGGAACGGGCCAGAAAATGAAGGAAGAAGACCAGGAGGCCAACGCTAAGCAGCACGAGTCCTATTGAAAGGCTCACGCTCAGATAGGCTTGCTGCTGATTGGCGGCGCGTGAACCAATAGTGCCCAGAGTGAGCAGACAGTAGATCGTGGTCATCACGAAGGTGCCAAGAACCACCTGCGTGTGCGGGCTAGCCATGAAATTGCGGATCAGACGTGGACCGAACTGGCTGGCAGCAAGTGTCAGAACAACCATGGTTATCGAGAACACCAGGCTCGTCATCGTCATCATCGAACCCAGAAGGGTCGAGGCCACGTCACGGGCGTTGGCGCCGTCGCTGACGTAAATCACCGGCGGGAGCTCATCCCGTTCCAGCAGCGCAATCCAGAGGTCGCCCTTGTGGGCAACCCACGCCAGGGCCATGGCCAGCAAGGCCATGGCTCCGGGCACGAACCAGAAGCTAGTGCGAATGCGATCCCACGTGACCGCCAATCGGCCGGAACGTAGAGGCGAAGACAGGTTGGTTTGCGGTGGCAGTTGCTGCTCCTTACCTCGTGGTGGGCGCGGCCAACGACAATCGGCGGCTAATAAGCACAACGCGGCAGGCTAGCCACGGTTCGGTCATCACACATCGCGCAAAAGAGGGCCGCCTTCGCCGGAGCAGGGCGGTTCTGAGATGGTGGAGGCCACTGAAGGCGACCTGGCAACCGACACGGACGAAGTGGGTGGCCAGGCGATGGGCACTGTGCCGGAGGCGGCGGACAACCTCCTCGAGCGGCGAAATACCAAAAAGTGGGTTACCCGATGGGGTTCGGCGACTCCCGGTCTGTAATCCCCGATCAATGAAATTCAATACTGTTCATTGGACTGGTTTCTCCCGGATAGTTCGCCCCAGCCAAGTTATTGGGTTAAGACTGTTCAAGAGAGCAGCGCAGCACAACTGTCAGAGAGGGCGGTGGCATTTGTTGTTTCCTAACCATGAGCCGGGACGTGATGCCAGGCATACAGAATGCCTGCGATGATTAAGCTCTCGACAATCACTGGTGTGGAAATTCTATGGCTATCAGGAGGTAAGCCGTGGCGTGCTGGAAGAACAACCAACCAGGTGATGGGCTGGGAGAGCCTCAGAATGTACGCCTCCGGCGGCTGAGGTTGGAGCCAGTAGTATGGAAGGCCGGGCGCTAATGATGCAGGTCACCGCATCACAAAACCTCGGTCAAGAATTGGACGATGACTTCGGCATTCTTTCCAGGCTACTCGACCAGGCTCCCTTGCCCAGCTACATCCTGGATCTGCGGGGCGTTGTGCTTTATGCCAACGGACCGGGAGACGAGTTGTTGGGCCGGGGCCGGACAGGGTGTTTGGGCCTAAACCTGGTGCAGGCAGTCTACCCTGCCGATCGTGACGAGGCTCAATGGCTGACTGAGGCATTGCTTGAAGGACGCAGGCCCTCATATCGGGCCGAGCATCGCTTCGTTGATGCGAACAATCGCCGCCTTTGGGTCAGCATATCGGTATCGCTCCTCAATGATAGCTCGGGGCAGCCAAAGTATCTCTGGCTTCAAGCCGCCGATATCGAGGAGCAGAAGAATGCCGCGCTGGGGCTGGCTGCAGCGGAGAGGCGCTGGAGCTTTGCGCTCGAAAGCGCCGGCCAAGGCGTATGGGAGTCTGATCTTGAGCGTGGCACCGTTTTTTACTCTCCGAGCTGGACTTGCCGTCTGGTGTCTCGGTGCAATTCGACTTCCCGCCCGAAGACCGGGGAGAGTGACGCCATGACCGAGAACCAGATGCGCGACCATCCGATCGACGCCGAAATTGCCGCCGTCCGCACAGAGATTCCTCGCTGGATTGACGAGACCATCGAGCTTGTTGAACTCGCCGTGAACCGGGAAAGGGTGGGCAATCGACTCAACCCCGATACGGCCGAGCGTTCGCGGAAGCTCATCGTCGAAGTCGCCCAGTGGCAACAAAAGCTCACCGATTGGCAAAGCCTCGATATCGGTCCGCGTCTCCATGCCGAACTCCGCATCCTCAAGGCGACGCTGGACGCCGCCATGGACGAAGCGAACGCGGCTGCGCGCCAACTGCTGCTGCAATAACGACAGCGCTATACCCGCCACTGCCAATCGCGCGAGGTCGCGCTGGAGACACAGAAATGCAACTGAGTACTGAAAGCCTCCTGATCATCCTCATCGTCGGCCTCGTCGCCGGCTGGCTGGCCGGGGTCATCGTCCGAGGTGCCGGCTTTGGGCTTGTCGGCAATCTCGCGGTTGGCGTGGTCGGCGCCTTCACTGGCAGTTGGCTGCTGCCCCAATTGGGCATAAGGTTGGGCGATGGGATCGTCTCGGCGATCGTCAATGCCACCGCGGGCGCTGTGCTCCTCCTCGTCCTCATCGGACTGGTGCGAGGCAGCGGAACGAGGGGCTTCTTGCGAAGCTGACGGGCGCCGCTGCCAAACCAGGAATCGAGGGTGGATGACGGCGTCGCTGAAAGTCACGGACCACCCCCTGTGGGAACCTGACAATCTGAGGCGCGCGCTGCAGGCGGCGGGCGTCTCGCTGTGGTCCTGGATGTCGACACCGACAGTTCACGATGGACGAACAGGGCTTTGTCCACTGGGGACTGCCCCAGAGCGATACCGTCGCTTTGGAAGACCTTTCCGCTCACATCCACCCAGCCGACCGCGATCGCGTACGGGCAGCGTTCACGGCGACTTCCGCGTCATGCTGGGCGAAGTCATCCACTGGATTTCGGCACGCGGTCTGGGCAATGATTCCGAGCCTCCTCGCCATCGCTGCTGGACTGACCCGCATCTCGGCGCGCTCCACAACCACAGCCAAGGAAATGGCCAACGTCCTCACCGACAGGTTGACTGCCCTGGGGCTGGCCCACGATCTGGTCCGGCCGCTGCCGGGCAAAAGGGCGGTACTGCCCTGCTGGGCGATTTGCTGACCATCCTTCTCGTCCCCTATGAGAACACCGGCGCATTCACCGGCCGCATCCGCGTCGCCGTGCCAGCATGGGCATCGGCGAGAGCACTGCGACCGCGCTGGCTTTGACCGCGCATGAACTGGCCACCAAATTCCTGATAATACGGCGCCCTCTCGATGGAAACCGGAACACTCGATATATCGGGGACCTGCGACGGTGAGGTCGTCACGATCGTCTGGACTGAACGCGGCGGCCCTGATGTGCAGCCATCCAACGGCGCCGATGGCTACGGCAGTCAGCTGGTGATCCGCAGCGTCACGGGTCAACTCGGCGGCTCCATCGCTTACGACTGGTCTGCCGAAGGCGTCATCGTCACTCTCACCATAGCGGGGCGTTGAACCGCCCGATCACTTAGCTGGGACTTTGTCGCATTATCGTTCCATGGTTCCTACATTAGACAAGACAATCACATTACCGGCCGAGGCTTCATGGCGGCGCTCCCCCACTATCCGAGCGACCAGGCGCGTAACGCCGACCTGGTCGTGCATTTGCTTGGCCTCTGCCTTGCCATCCTGGGCGGCGGCATCCTGCTTTGGATGGGCGTTCAGGATCCAGCCCCTGGCAAGCTTGCCGTCATCGCAATCTACTCCCTTGGCGCGGTGTGCATGTTCGGGTTCTCCACCGCCTACAACTTCGCGCCAGCTGAATGGAAGCCCATCCTGCGCCGGCTCGACCACGTCGGCATCTTCCTGATGATCGCGGCCACGTATACGCCGTTCACGGCGTATTTGCTCTCGGGCGCCTGGGCATGGTCGCTGACGACAAGCCTATGGCTGCTGGCCGGCCTGGGAATTGTTGGCAAGATCTTCCTGCCTCCGATAAGCCAGAAGATATGGGTGCCCATCTATCTGGGCCTGGCGTGGATCGGCGCCATCGCGGCAATTCCCCTTGCGAACATGACGTCTGGGGTGGTGCTGGGGCTCCTCGCCCTAGGCGGCCTGTTGTACTCAGCTGGTGTTCTCTTCTACACCAACAAGCGACTGCAGTTCGCCAAAGCCATTTGGCACGGCCACGTGGTCGCTGCGGCTGCGACGCACTGGGTAGCCGTACTGGCGGGACTGTTTGTGGTCCGCTCCTGATCGCCGGGACCAACCGAGCGACACAACATTGAAGGCTGTGGTGCCGCATTCTGGTGCTTTGCTCGGAGCTGCATGTCCGCTTCAATTTGACGGTCTTACGCCCGGCCCTTCAGCCAACCATCAATCTCCCGCTGCACTTCTTCCTTTAGGCGCTCTTCCAGACTTTGATCTTCTTCACTTTCGTCCCTAGTGCCTTCTGCATGCTCAAAGTCATAGGGGGACATCGTGCCCGGTGGGCATTAGTTTGCCCATCCGTCAGGCAGGTACGCGCCCCATTTCTGCCGCTCGACAAACCTTAGCCGGTTCCCGACAGCTGACATCGGCGGACTGCTGGGGTTGGCAGCTCCTGGTAGCTAGAGCTACCGAAAGTGACTTCTGGTCTGCCACCACATGGCAGGTAAACAAATGACGGCACAGGCGCTCAATACTTCGGAGGCGTGGCCGAGCCGCGACGTTACCTCAGGCGGCAGAAATCGGGATCGGCAACGTGCCGCCTTTGCCCGTGATGCAAGGTAGGCGGCCAGTGCTTACGGCGTCGCCGCTCTTGAAGTCCTGGCCAGCAATATTACAGGGAGGATGCCTATGGCGACGATGATGAGGGCCGCCAGCGCCGCGTCCTCATAGGTCCCACGCGCCGCCTCGCCGTAAAGCAAGGTCGCGAGGCTCTCGAAATTGAGCGGGCGCAGCAAGAGCGTTGCCGGCAGTTCCTTCATGCAATCGACAAAGACAAGGAGCCCCGCCGCCGTCAGTGCTGACCGCGACAGCGGCAAATGAACCTTAGTCAAGGTCCCGCCGGCCGACTGCCCGAGCGTGCGCGATGCATGATCGTAGGAAGGCGGAATGCGGCTCAGCCCCGCATCGATGCCGCCGACGGAAATGGCGAGGAACCGCGCTGCATAGGCATAGATGAGCGCCGCACCCGAGCCGAGCAACAGCAACCCGCCAGACAGACCGGTCCAGGCATGCCAGAGATTGCCCAGCGTTCGGTCGAAGGCGGCGACCGGCACGAGGATGCCGATTGCCAGCACAGTCCCGGGCACGGCATAGCCTAAGGCGGCCACGCGCATGGCGCCGGACGTCCAGCGGGATGTCGAAAGCCGCGCCGCATAGGCGACGGCAAAGCCGATGGAGAGAATGGCCAGCGTCGCCATGGCGGAGACGCTGACAGTATTGATGGTCGCCCGCAGCAGCGACGCGGAGAGGCCGGCAAACTCCACGCGCCGGATGGCGGCGACAATCAGGTACAGCGCCGGCCCGGCAAAGCCGATGACGATGGGCGCCACACCGAGCAGGAACGCAATGAGCGCCGCCGGACCGCGCAAGACCTGGCGCTGCATCTGCCGCGCATTCTGGGCTGTGGAGGCAAAGCGCTGGTTGCGTCGGGCCCAGCGCTCCAGCATCAGCACGGCGAGGACAATCGCCAGCATGCTGATGGCAATCTGGGCGGCGCCTGCGAGGTCTGTGCGCACGATCCAGGTCGTATAGACCGTAGCCGTCAGCGTTCGCACGCCGAGAAATTGCGAGGCGCCGACATCGTTGAGCACTTCCATCAGCGCCAGCGACACGCCGACCACGATGGCCGGCCGCGCCAGAGGCAGGGCCACGCGCCAGAAAATGCCCGAGCGCGGCACGCCCAGCGTGCGGGCGACCTCGGTGACATTGGCGGCCTGGGTGAGGAACATGGCCCGGGCGGTGAGGTAGACATAGGGGTAGAGGACGAACCCGAAGACGAGTATGGCGCCCCACATGGCGCGGATATCGGGCAGGCGGAATTCGCGCGGACTCGAATAGCCCAGGACCCAGCGCAGCACCCCCTGCACGGGGCCTAGCGGGTTCAGAATGTCGAGATAGGCATAAGCCATGATGTAGGTGGGCACAGCCAGGGGCAGCAGCAGGCCCCATTCGAGGAACCAGCGGCCGCGGAAATCATAGGCGCTGACGATCCAGGCGGCGCCGGTGCCCACCATGGTGGCGATCAAACCCGAGCCCGCGAGAAGCACCAGAGTGTTCCAGGTCGCCTGTGGCAGCACGAACTGGACGATGTGGCCCCAGAGACCACCGGTGTCGGCCATGGCGGTTGCGGCGATGGCGATGATGGGCACAAGCGCGAGAGTCGCCGCGGCAAATGCCACGGCGGCCCAAGGGGTGATGGCGATGTGGGTGCGCCTCTGTCGGCGTCCCGCTCTCAAGTCGGCCACGCGAAAACGCGGCGGCCCAAAGACCGCCGACCTTGGACCTAATTGCCGAAGGTGTCGAAGTTGACTTCGTCCACCAGCTCGCTGGCGCGGGCGCGGAACGGCAGCACGTCGGTCAGCGGCTGGCTGTCGGGGTTCAGCGCGCCGAAGGCAGCGATGATCGGGTGAACTTCGGCAGTGGTCGATACCGGGTATTCGAAATTGGCTTCGGCATAGAGCTTCTGAGCCGCATCCGACACCAGGTATTCCAGAAGCTGCACCGCCTCGTCGCGGTTCGGGGCATGGGCTGCAACGGCAGCGCCGCTGACATTGACCAGGGTGCCGCCGCCCTCAAAGGTCGGCAGGATCACCTTGACCGTATCCGACCAGGCCTTCTGCTCGTCGCCACCGGCGCCGCTGGCCATCAGGCCGAAATAGTAGGAATTGCCAACGGCTATGTCGCAGATGCCGGCGGCGATGTCACGGGCACCATCACGGTCGCCGCCGGCGGCGGCGCGGGCCTGGTTCGCCTTGATGCCTTCGAGCCAGGTCTTGGTTGCTTCTTCGCCATGCTTGGCCATGTAGGCAGCGAACAGCGCCGTATTGTAGGGGTGCTGGCCGGAGCGGATGCACAGCTTGCCGCGGAATTCTTCGTCGTCGAGCTGCTCATAGGTGATGCTGTCGAATTCGAGTTCCTTGGCGGCATAGACGACGCGGGCACGACCCGAAAGGGCAAACCAGTTGCCATCGGCATCGCGCAGCGATTCCGGAATTGCCGCTTCAAGAACCTCAGAATCGACCGGCTGGGTGACGCCGGCATTGACGAGATCGATCAGCGCGCCGAAGTCGACAGCCATCAAGAGGTCAGCCGGGGAGCTTTCGCCCTCGGCCTGCACGCGCTCGATCAAGCCGCTTTCGAGGAACACAGTGTTTACCGTGATGCCAGTCTCGGCGGTGAAGGCGTCGAGGATCGGTTGGATCAGGCCCGGTTCACGCGTGGTGTAGATGTTGACCTCCTGGGCCACCGCCGAGACGGCTGGTCCCATAGCCAGCATGCCGACAACGCTGACGGTCTTGAAAAGATGGCGCATAGTCGATCTCCCTGGGTGCCATTCCGGGCCTGCTGACAGACCTGCAGCGCCCTTGTTGGCGCCGCTAAAGCCATAGCGGACTAAGAAAGTCAAGTTATTCCGGCAACGCTTAGAATGACTCTAATGTGCTGATCGTCTTCAATAATCAGTTCGGATCGGCTTCCTGCGGAAAAATCATGACTTCATGGGCGTTTACCGAGATGAAGACGTCGTCGCCGGGCCTGACGTCATGTCGGTCAGTCCCTCGTACCACAAGAGGCCTATCAATGCCCGAGACCGCTACGAGCAGTTCTTCGATCTCGCCAAGAACCGACCGGTCGACGATGGTTGCGGCTATCCCAGCCTCGCGGAGGATGATCGATTGTGGGCGCAAAAGAACAGTGGGCACGCCTTCAAGGGCCGGCGCCGGGAAACGCCCCAGCGGCGTCTCCAGCACACCAGCCGATAGGCGAGCAGGAATGACATTCATGCGCGAAAAGAAACGCGCGGCATAGGTTGTCCAGGGCGCGTCATAAATGCGCTCTCCCGTCCCGGCCTCCACCAGCTTTCCCTTTTGCATCAGCGCCACCATGTCCCCGATGGCCAGTGCTTCTTCGGGGTCGTGCGTGACCACTACGGCAGTGGTTCCCAGATCGCGCACGATGGAGAGGGTCTCTTGCCGCACCCGGTCGCGCAGGCCGCGGTCGAGATTGGAGAAGGGTTCATCCATCAGCAACAGGCGCGGCTGCGGCGCCAGGGCTCGGGCGAGGGCCACACGTTGTTGTTCGCCACCCGAGAGCATATGCGGATAGCGATCAGCCAGGCTCTCGATGCCAATGCGGCCCAAAACATTGCTGATCCGGGACTCGCGCTCGCCACGCGTCAGCTGGCTGAGGCCGAAGCCGATATTGTCCCACACACTCAAATGTGGAAAAAGCGCGTAATCCTGAAACATGAACCCGATGCGGCGGTGCTCGGGCTCGACAAAGACACCCTCTCCCGAGACAGGCGCGCCATCGATCGCGATGCTGCCCGCATCCAGCGTCTCGATCCCGGCAATAGCTCGGAGCAGCGTAGACTTGCCGCATCCCGAATGCCCGACAAGGCACAGAACTTGTCCGGCTCCTAGCTCAAGTGAAACATCCTGCAACGCTGCCACATTGCCAAAGTAGCGGGTAACACCCGAGAGAACGAGCATGGACTGGGGCGATGTCATGAGCGGTAAAAAGGGGACTCGCCAGGGTTTGAGTCAAGTAGTGATATGTCTGCCTCGAACTGGGTTTCGCCAATGCGCCCCTTTTCATGCAAGTGCCATTGGCCGTCGCCCTTACGGAGCTGGTACGTCGGACGCTGAGATGCGCCCCAAATCCGTCGTTCAGACCGCCTCCCCGAGTTCCCAGAAGCAGTCGGTCCGCTCAGTCGCTAATGTCAGCGCTCGGGAGAGCCGACGGTGCTTGCCGGCGTATAGTTGCGACTGGATTGTCGGGACAGAGACACGGTAAGGAATCTGTGATGTGGCCGTGTTGCCTTTTTAGGCCGCCTGGAGCCGAAGCCGTGCGACATCCTTGAGCGGCGGCAAACCGAACTGGCGGGCATATTCGCGGCTGAATTGGTTTGGGCTTTCATAACCGACACCAAAGGCAATCGCCGTGGCGGACCCCTCTCCGGACAGGAGCAGCGATCGCGCATGCAGCAGCCTGACGTGCTTCTGATACTGGATTGGACTGAGTGCGGTGACCGCCTTGAAGTAGCGATGGAAGGCTGAAACGCTGAGCGCAGTCATTCTGGCCAGATCATCAACCCGCAGCGGCGCCGAGAAGTTCTCGCGAATCCAGCGGATTGCCACGCCGACGCGCGAAATCGGCGTTTCCGGCATGGCGATATCGCGCAGCATCCAGCCCAGCGGACCCTGGAGCACGCGGAACAGGATTTCGCGCTCATAGGGGGGTGCGAGCGCCGCGATTTCATCTGGCCGATCCATCAGTCGCAGCATACGGATCCAGGCGTCGAGCAGTTCCGGCGGGGTCGGGGCAACGGCAAAGCCGGTCTCGCAAAGGGCGCCACCCGAGGGTTTGGCCATGTCGGCCAGAAGATTGGCGACCACAGCCGGGTCGAGCGTGAGGCTGAGGGCAAGATAGTGCTCGCCGCCGGGCGCGGAATGCACCGAGCCGGCCGCCGGAAGGTCGACCGACATGACGAAATAGGTCGCCGGATCATAGTGCAGGGTGCGGGTGCCCACCGTCATGGTCTTCGAGCCGGTGAGGATCAGGTTGACCATCGGCTGATAGACGGCGGCGAGCTGATGCTCGGGGATTTCACCCTGCACCATGGCCACACGGGGTATGCCGGTTTCGGTGCGCCGGTTCTTGGCCCGCGTGGCCAGTTGGCGCAGTACTTGTAGCAGCTCTTGCATGACCCGATCCCTCGCACGCAGGGCGGTTCACGACAAGTCAAAAGCAGAACTAGGCAATGATCGAGGAGGATCCGGTGAGCGCTGGATCGCGGCAGGGCCCATCCCTTGGCGAGCCCGACGAGGTTGGCGGCCGTCATTGCGAGAGCCTCTTGTCGGCCGACAACCGCTGGACAATGCGCAGGATATCGAAGTCGCCGGCGGCTATATCATCTGAGCGGGAGACAAAAATGCTCGACCATATCTTTCTGACCGTTGGCGATCTCGACCGTGCCATCGGCTTTTACGAAGCGGTTCTACCGATACTCGGGATCAACCGGCGGCTCGACTACGACGGCAAGGAAGGCCCTGTCGGCCACCCCGACCTCAAGGGCTTTGGGGCCAATGGTCGGATGTTCTTCTGGCTGCGGGCAGGCCAGGCAACACCGGGCGCCGTGCATGTCGGCTTGGTCGCGGACTCCGGCGACATGGTGGATGCCGCCTATGCGGCAGCACTGAACGCCGGTGCAGGGAGCATCCATCCCCCGGGGCCGCAGCTCCATTACGACGCCCGCTACTATGCAGCGCAGGTCACCGACCTCGACGGCTACTCGCTCGAATTCGTCTACAAGAACTGGCAGCACGGGAACGGATGACATGACCGCATCTCGCGTTCCAGTCTCTCGTCGGTGCCTTTTTGGCGGCGACCAATGCATTCGACACCGACGCAGCCGTCGCGCTGTTTGCACCGAATGCCGTGATCGATGACCCATCGACCGGCGAGACCTTCGACGGCCAGCATGGCGTGCGCGAGGTGACGCCCCTGGATGACGATCGCAGCCGCGCCCGTGTCGATTTCACCGGCGACTTTGGCCATGAAATCGGCCGCCTCGATCTGGCCGTCGATGACGATGGCCGCATCGTCCGTATCGACGCCGACCTCGAGTAGTCGGCCAGCTTCCTCGCTAACAGAAGAAACGCATGAAAAAACTGATGATCTATGGTGCCGCCGGTTATACCGGTGGCATGGCGGCAGAGCATGCCGCAGAAGCAGGCCTGCCACTGGTTCTTGCCGGCTTCGAAGGCAACCGAGCCGATATGGCGGCGCTTGCCGCGCGCCTCGGGGCGGAGACACGGATCTTTTCGCTCGATGACCCAAAGGTCCTGGCACAACATCTGGCGGGCGTCGATGTGCTGCTCAATGCGGCTGGCCCCTTCGCCAATACCGCCGAACCGCTGATGGCGGCGGCGATCGCTACGGGCGTGCACTATCTCGACTTTTCGGCCGAGCTGGACACCTATCACGAAGCGCTGTCGCTGGATGCTTCGGCGCGTACCGCCGGCGTCACGCTGCTGCCTGGCAGCGGCGGCAGCGTCGCCCTGCTGGGGAGCCTTGCCGCGCATGCGGTGCGGCGCGTCAGCTAGCCGAAAAAGCTCAGCGTTGCGCTTCTGGTTGCCGGCGGCATGTCGCGCGGCTCGGTGGCCAGCGCCAGCCAGAGTGTCGTCAACGAGATCCTGCATCTGGTGAATGGCGAATTCCTGTCACGCAGGGCGCCCGACCTGCGCGACTTCGATTTCGGACAGGGACCGCTGTCGTCCCCGCAACCTTGCCCGATCTCGTCACCATCCAGCATGCGACCGGCGTGCAGGATATCGAGACTTACGTGCATGTGACGGCCGGCGCCTTTCCGGATGCAGGCAAAGCCGCGCCGACGGCCGGGCCCAGTGCCGCCGAGTGTAGCGCCAACCGCTATCGCGCCGTGGTCGAGGTGACCGGAGCAGATGGCAGCATTTTGCTCGCTGCTCGAGACGGTGAACGGCTATTCCTTTACGGCGTAGGCGGCAGCAGAGGCAGCACAACGGGTGCTTCACGGTGAAGTTCAGCCGGGCTTTCAGACGCCCGCCACACTGTTCGGTTCCGGCTTCGCTCAAACGATCGCCGATACCAGCATTATCGACCTCCAACATCCACCGCTTGGCTTAGTTGACGGGCACAGCTTATATGCCTACCAGGATCCAACTAGATTTTGGCAGGCATGGGCTTGGCTGCCCAGGTAATCGCGGAGCATGGCTCCATCTGCGAGACCGAGCGGCTGCTCTTGGTTCAGCCGAATTCTTCCCATCGGGGGAAATGGGGTCGGTAACCGCCGGACGGCAACGCGCCCCATTCCGGCCATTCGGGCGACAATTGCGGATTCCCGAGAGTTGCCGGTCCGCATGCCCAATCCAGGCGACGACAACGGCGCAAGTTGCGGAATGGCGGCCTGCGATGCAGCGGGGGTGAACCTACATCACTACCGCTTTTTCTCCTTCTGAGCGACGCCGGATTCCAAGCTTTCCCAGACGGTAGTCAAGACTCGCCCTTGAAAGCTTGAGGTCACGAGCGGCACCCGAAACGTTTCCACCATTTCGCTCTAGAGCGTCAAGATAGATGGCGCGTTCCATGTCCTCAAACGAGCCGCTGCTGGGATCCGGAATAGTCGGCTCTGCAAAGGGCCGCTGATCCAATCGCCCGTCCTGAGACAGCCGGACCGAAAAGGGCGGCAGCAGTTCTGAGCCGCTGAACAGGTGCACCACGTCGATATGCCCGTCATTGTCCGCATAGACGGTGCCGCGCTCGATGAGGTTCTGCAGCTCGCGGATATTGCCCGGATAGTCGTACTTCAGCAGCGCCTCGGTGGCCCTCCGCGTGAAGCCGAGGATCTTGCGCCCATGCCGCGCCGAGTAAAGGCGCAGGAAATGCGCCATGAGAAGGGGTATGTCGTCGCGCCGCTCCCGCAGCGGCGGGATCAGGATAGGAAAGACGCAGAGGCGGAAGTAGAGATCCTGCCGGAAGCGGCCGGCTGCCACCTCCTGGGCGAGATCGACATTGGAGGCGGCGACCACGCGGACATTGACCGAAATGGTGCGGCTGCCGCCCACCCGCTCGATCTCGCGCTCCTGCAGGGCGCGCAGCAGCTTGCCCTGTGCCGAATAGGCGAGCGAGGCTATCTCGTCGAGAAACAGCGTGCCGCCCGAGGCGCGCTCGAAATAGCCGGCGCGTGAACTGGTGGCTCCCGTATAGGCGCCCTTGTCGACGCCGAACAGCTCCGATTCCACCAGGTTGTCTGGAATGGCGGCGCAATTGATGGCGATGAAGGGACCATCGGCCCGAGCGCTCATTTCGTGCAACTGGCGGGAAAACAGCTCCTTACCAACGCCGGACTCACCCACGAACAGTACAGTCGCGTCGGTGGCGGCAACTTTCTGCAACAAGTGCCGTGTCCGGACGAACGTGGCTGAAACACCCACCGCCACTTCGTCGTCATTCGGGGTCGCGGGCGTTGCCTCGGAGGTCTCTGGTGCCTGCCCGGACCAGCCATAGCTCTTGCGGTTCTTCCAGTTGAGACCAAAGTACTCCCGTTCCGGGGCGTCCTCCTCCCAGGCCTCGGCATTTTGCCCGATGACGGTGCAGTGCTTGGCTCCCATGCCGACGCATTCCACCTCCCGGAAGATCACCGGCTTGCCAAAGAGCTTGCTCGTATAGCCAGAGGGATACCCAGTCTGCAGCCAGCAGACGGGTTGGGTGGATACCCCATAGCTCGCCAGATGCTCGGCGGCTTCGGAAGAGTCGTCCCACAGGAATTCGCCGAAATAGGTGCCCTTGTGCCCATCGAACTCGAAGTGCTTGGTCGTCACCTTCACGAAACCTTCGAGCGTGTGGACGCGCGGCCCGGCGGCGAGCGCATGGGTCAGATCTTCGTTCGGCCAGCGCTTCTGGATCAATTCGGCATCGCGCACGCCCTGCATATAGCCGATGCGCATGAACATGGCGCGCGCCGTGTCGGTGCCGAAGGCATCGATGATCTCCTCGCGGATGCGACCCAGCACCGAGGACTGCATCAGCACCACACGCTGGTCATTGAGCCAGATGCGTCCGTCCCCCAGGGCGAAGTGCAGGACCTCGGTCAGGTCCTCGAAGGTGGGGGGCGCGCCGGTTTCTAGCTCGCTGCTCGCCCCGCGCGTCAGAATGCCTTTGGCCTGGCGCGACGCCTCGGCGAGCGAAATCAGCCGGTCTGCTTTCCTCATCCAAGTCTCCTCTCTGAAGGTAGTATTCATCATTTCATGAACGCGTCCTGCAGGAAATCATGAAATCCTGAACCTGTGCCAAGGATCTGCTGTTCGTTCCGGTTTGCGGTGCAGATTCAGGGCGCGGCAAAATTCTCGCATCCGCCGACGTTTGGCCCCATCGCCTCACGGTCCACTCGGTTCTGGCACGGCCCTTGCAAAGTCGTCGGCAAGCCCGTTTGAGGAAGCGGGCGTGGGAGGATATCGACCGATCCGGTCTTCGTGACGGCCACTGCGACAGGCGGAAAACGCCGTGTTCGCCAGCGCTACCGGCTTGCCCGGCGGTCGGCTCGTCACCCCCACGCTCGCTCTCCCAAGCGGCACGCCGGCCAAGACCGGTGCAAGGACCAATGGAGGAGAGCGACATGAATATGCAGAGCCCGAATTTCATCGCCGTCGAGAAGTGGACCGGCAAAGCCCTGTTCAGCGATTGGCAGACGACCGGCGCCGGTGCCATTGAGGTGCGGGATCCGGCCACCGATGCGCTGCTGGCCAGCGTCGGCCTGGGTGGCCCGGCCGACATTGCCCGCGCCGCGGCAGAAGCCAAGCAGGCCCAGCGCGCCTGGGCGAAAACCCTGCCCACCGAGCGTGCCGCCATTCTCAACAAGGCCGCCGACCTCCTGGTCGCCAATGGCGAAGAACTGATCGGCTGGATCATGCGCGAAAGTGGCTCCATCCAGCCCAAGGCCGGCATCGAGATCGAGCATGGCGCGCTGTTCATCCGCCATGCCGCCAACCTCGCCACCCAGCCGACCGGGCTGGTCCTCTCCGGCTTCGACAATCGCACCAACTATGCCAAGCGCGTACCCCATGGCGTGGTCGGCGTGATCTCGCCGTTCAATTTCCCGCTGGTGCTGTCGGTTCGCGCCATCGCCGCCGCGCTGGCGCTCGGCAATGCCGTCGTCCACAAGCCCGACCCGCGTACGGCGATCAGCGGCGGCATCATCATTGCCCGCATCTTCGAGGAAGCGGGTCTTCCCAAGGGCGTCTTGCAGATCGTGCCGGGCGGTGCCGATGCCGGCGAAGCCATCTGTACCGATCCCAATATCGCCATGGTGTCCTTCACCGGCTCGGCCCGCGGCGGCTCAAAGGTTGGTGAGCTCTGCGGCAAGCATCTGAAGAAAGTGCAGCTCGAACTGGGTGGCAAGAATGCGCTGATCGTGCTCGATGACGCCGATCTGGACATCGCGGCCTCAAATGCCGCCTGGGGCGCTTTCCTGCATCAGGGCCAGATCTGCATGGCCACCGGCCTGATCCTCGCCCACAATTCCATTGCCGAGGCGCTGACCGAAAAGCTGGTTGCCAAGGCCAGCCACCTGCCGGCCGGCGATCCGTCCTCGGGTCGTGTCGCCCTCGGGCCGATCATTTCGGACGGACAGGTCGCCACCATCCAGGCCATCGTCGACGACGCTGTTGCCAAGGGCGCAAAACTCCTGGCCGGCGGCACGCATGACGGGCGCTTTTATGCCGCCACCGTGCTCGATGGGGTCAAGCCCGGCATGCGCGCCTTCGAAGAGGAAATCTTCGGGCCGGTGGCCTGCATCGTGCGCTTCGCTTCGGACGAAGAGGCTGTCGAGATCGCCAACATGTCCGACTACGGCCTGGCCGCCGGCGTGATCTCGGCCGCCTCCGGCCGCGCCCTGGCCCTGGGCGAACAACTCAATGTCGGCCAGCTCCACATCAACGACCAGACGGTCAATGGCGGCCCCTTCGCTCCCTTTGGCGGGCGGGGCAAGTCCGGCAATGGCAGCCGCATCGGCGGTCCGGCCGATATCGAGGAATTCACCCAATGGATGTGGATCTCGGTCAAGGACCAGGCCACGGCCTACCCGTTCTGACCCCGCAGGAAGAGGAAAGCTGCCATGAATCTTTCAGGCAAGACCATTGTCGTTACCGGCGCCTCCTCGGGCATTGGCGGGGAAGTCGCCCGCCTTGCCCGGTTCTCGGGCGCCCGCGTCATCGGCGTGGACCGCAATGACCCGCTCATTACCCTGGACGGCTTCGCCAAGGCCGATCTCGGCGATCCCGCCAGCATCGACGCGGCAATTGCGGCCCTGCCGGATCGCTTGGATGGGCTGGTGAACGCTGCGGGTGTGCCCGGCACCGCCGACAAGGAGCTGGTGGCTCGTGTCAACTATCTCGGGCTGCGCCACCTGACCGAAGGCGTAGTGGGTCGCCTGACCCCTGGCGCTTCAATCGTCAACTTCGCCTCCGTTCTTGGCGGCGAATGGCAGCAGCGGCTGGCCTTGCACAAGGCGCTGGCAACGACCACCAGCTTTGCCGATGGCGCAGCCTGGCTGGCTGCAAATCCTGTGCCGCAGGAGACCTGCTACCAGTATTTCAAGGAGGCCCTGATCGTCTGGACCTATGCAAGGGCGCAGGAGCTCTTCCTCAAGTCCGACATTCGCATGAACTGCGTCGCGCCCGGCCCGGTCTTTACCCCCATCCTGGGCGACTTCGTCACCATGCTGGGCGAGGAACGCGTCGCCAATGACGCCCCGCGCATGAAGCGCCCCGGCTTCGGCGACGAGATCGCGCCGCCCGTCACCTTCCTGCTCTCGGACGCCGCGCGCTGGATCAACGGCATCAACCTGCCGATCGATGGCGGGTTGGCATCCACCTACGTTTGAGGGGCCAATAGATGTCCAAGCAACAGCTCGACTTCATCCTCAGGCTCAGCGCTGAGAATCCGCCGCCTGCCAATGCCACCCCACCGCAGATGCGGGAATGGTTCGAGGCCATCAACGCCCAGACGCCCATCGCCGAAGGCGCCACGATCGAGACGATCTCGGTGGGCCCGTGCCCGGCCGAGCTCATTCGCCTGCCGGGCAGCGACGAAGGCAAGCTGATGATCTACTATCACGGTGGCGGCTTCCTGTTCGGCTCTCCGCGCTCGCACCGGACCATCGCCACGCATCTGGCCAAGGCAAGCGGCGCAACGGTGCTCAGCGTCGACTACCGGCTCGCGCCCGAACATCCGGCTCCAACCGCTCACGACGATGCCTACGCAGCCTATCTGTGGGCCCTCGACCATGGCTACCAGCCGGAATCGGTCGTCCTGAGCGGGGACTCGGCAGGGGGCAACCTGGCGCTGGCCGCCGCAGTGCGCGCACGGGACAACGGCGTTCCGCTGCCGTCCTGCCTGGTGCTGATGTCGCCGGCACTCGACCTTGCCAGCGAGGGGGAGTCACATCGCACTCTTGCCGATGCGCCGCTGGTCAACCGAGAACTCATGGGCCTGTTCAACGCAGTCTATGTTGGCGCCGGGGATTTGCGTTCGCCCAAGGTTACGCCCTTCTACGGGGACCTTTCCGGGCTTCCGCCGGTGCTGGTCCATGTCGGCTCCTGGGAGCTGCTGCGGGACGACAGCATCACTCTCGCGGACCGCATTACCGCTACCGGCGCGAGCGCCGAACTCAAGGTCTGGGAGGGCATGTGCCACTCCTGGCAGCTCTTCGCGCCCATGCTGGAGGAAGGCATGGCCTCGATTGTGGAGGCTGGCGCCTTCGTGCGGCGCCATACCGCCTGACCATACGTGACTGATATGGGCCGGTTGGGAGGCCGGTCCGCCAGACGCTCAAATCCTGGGAGGAAAATATGAGCATCTATAAGACCCTTAGCAACGGTGTGACCCGTCGCGGCTTCATCAAGGGAGCAGGGGCGATTGCCGGTGGCGCCGCAGCCGCACTCAGCGTGCCCGCCAGCGTCCGCTCTGCCTTCGCGCAGGGCGACGACGTCATCCGTGTCGGCTTCATCGGCCCGCGTTCGGGCCCGCTCGGTGTGTTCGGCGAAGGCGATGCCTTCCTCGTCGAGCAGTTCAACAGCCACATGGCCGAAGGCGTCCAGGTCGGCGACAAGCGCTATGGCATCCAGCTCGTGCTGGCCGATACCCAGTCCGATCCGGTCCGCGCCAGCCAGGTTGCCAAGGACCTGATCAATGGCGAAGCCATCGACCTCATGCTTGCCTCCTCGACGCCTGAGACGGTCAATCCCGTCGCCGACGCCTGTGAGGCTGCCGGGGTTCCTTGCCTCAGCACGACGGCGCCGTGGGAAGCCTTCTATTTCGGCCGCGGCGCCAAGCCCGGCGAGCCGTCCCCCTTCAAATGGACTTATCACTTCTGCTTCGGCGTGGGCAATTTTGCCAAGCTCTATGCCGACCAGTGGACCAAGGTGGAGACCAACAAAAAGGTCGGCGTGCTGCTGCCCAACGATGCTGACGGAAATGCCATTCGCGGGCTGCTGTTGCCCGAACTGGAAAAGGCCGGTTTCACCATTGTCGACTCGGGTCCGTACGAGAACGGCACCGCCGATTTTTCGACACAGATCAACACCTTCCGAGATGAAGGCTGCGAGATCTTCAATACCTTCCCCTTCCCGCCCGATTTCCCGGTGTTCTGGCGTCAGGCGGCGCAGAAGGGCCTCGCCCAGCAGATCAAGATCTGCCAACTCGCCAAGGCCGGCCTGTTCCCGGCGGAACTGGAAGCCATGGGCTCGCTCGGCTATGGCCTGCATGCCGGGGCCTATTGGCACAAGCTCTTCCCCTTCAGCTCCCCATCGACCGGCATGAGCAGCCGTGTCATCGCCGAGGGCTATGAGGTCAGTGTCGGCAAGCAGTGGAACCAGCAGGTGGGCGCCAATGCTTCGCTGCTCGACGCTGCCGTGGCGGCGCTGGCCGGTTCCGGCAAACCCAAGGACAAGGCGGCCCTGGCCCAGGCGCTGTCGGTGCTCAAGGCGGAAACTGCCGTCGGCCCGATCGATTTCACCGCCGGACCGGTCCCCAATTGCGCCACCACCGGCGTCGTCGGCGTCCAGTGGGTCAAGGCCAGCGAAGGGCCATGGGAGTTCGACCTGCCCATCGTCTCCAATGCCGACCACCCCTTCGTGCCGACCACTGCCAACATGACCGCCTATACGGTTCAGGGCTGAGCCATGCAAACCGATTCGGCAATCGAACGGCCCATGCTGGCGTGTTCCGGCATCGACAAGAGCTTTGGCGCCTTCCGGGTGCTGAAGTCGGTCGATTTCACCGCGTCACCGGG